>NZ_VATP01000008.1:0-217393 GCF_005781125.1 Escherichia sp. E2748 | reverse complement strand
CAGTCTACGTGTGCGTAGTGACGGGTCGGGGTGTCATATTCAACGTGAGAAGTGTTGATGGTGATACCACGAGCTTTTTCTTCCGGCGCGTTATCGATCTGGTCGAATGCACGAGCAGCACCGCCGTAGGTTTTAGCCAGTACGGTGGTGATTGCAGCGGTCAGAGTAGTTTTACCGTGGTCAACGTGGCCGATAGTACCAACGTTAACGTGCGGTTTTGTACGTTCAAATTTTTCTTTAGACACGGCTATATTCCTTACTATAGTGCTCTCCCCTTCAGGAGAGAGCACGGGACTTTGGTATTAACCCTTAGGCTTATTTACCACGGGCTTCAATTACGGCCTGAGCAACGTTACTCGGCGCTTCATCATACTTCAGGAATTCCATGGTGTATGATGCACGACCTTTGGTCAGAGAACGCAGCTGAGTTGCGTATCCGAACATTTCAGACAGCGGTACTTCAGCGTGGATCTTAACGCCAGTAACTTCAGATTCCTGACCTTTGAGCATACCACGACGACGGCTCAAGTCACCGATAACGTCACCGGTGTTCTCTTCTGGAGTTTCTACTTCAACCTTCATGATCGGCTCAAGCAGAACTGGTTTCGCTTTCTTAAAGCCTTCTTTAAAGGCGATAGAAGCAGCCAGTTTAAACGCCAGTTCAGAGGAGTCAACGTCATGGTAAGAACCGAAGTGCAGACGAACACCCATGTCTACTACCGGGTAGCCTGCCAGCGGACCTGCTTTCAGCTGTTCCTGGATACCTTTATCAACGGCCGGGATGTATTCGCCAGGGATTACACCACCTTTAATGTCGTTGATGAACTCGTAGCCTTTCGGGTTTGAACCCGGCTCCAGCGGGTACATGTCGATAACAACATGACCATACTGACCACGACCACCAGACTGTTTCGCGTGTTTACCTTCAACATCGGTAACTTTCTGGCGGATAGTTTCACGGTAAGCAACCTGCGGTTTACCTACGTTCGCTTCAACGTTGAATTCACGCTTCATACGGTCAACGATGATGTCGAGGTGCAGTTCGCCCATACCCGCGATGATGGTCTGGTTAGATTCTTCGTCAGTCCATACACGGAAAGACGGGTCTTCTTTAGCCAGACGGCCCAGAGCCAGACCCATTTTTTCCTGGTCAGCTTTGGTTTTCGGTTCAACTGCGATGGAGATTACCGGCTCAGGGAATTCCATACGTTCCAGAATGATCGGCGCATCCGGGTCACACAGGGTGTCACCAGTGGTTACGTCTTTCAGACCGATTGCAGCAGCGATGTCGCCCGCGCGAACTTCTTTGATCTCTTCACGTTTGTTAGCGTGCATCTGAACGATACGACCGAAACGCTCACGTGCAGCTTTCACGGAGTTCAGTACGGTATCACCAGAGTTAACCACACCGGAGTAAACACGGAAGAAGGTCAGGTTACCAACAAACGGGTCGGTAGCGATTTTGAACGCCAGTGCAGAGAACGGCTCGTCATCACTTGCGTGACGTTCAGCCGGAGTGTCTTTACCGTCGTCCAGGATACCGTTGATCGCAGGTACGTCAACCGGGGATGGCAGGTAATCAATTACCGCATCCAGCATCGCCTGAACACCTTTGTTCTTGAACGCAGAACCACAGGTTACCAGGATGATTTCGTTGTTCAGAACGCGCTGACGCAGAGCACCTTTGATTTCTGCTTCAGTCAGTTCTTCACCACCCAGGTATTTTTCCATCAGCTCTTCAGAAGCTTCAGCTGCGGATTCGATCAGGTACTGGTGCCATTCGTTAGCCAGTTCAACCATGTCTGCCGGGATATCTTCGTATTCGAAGGTTACGCCCTGGTCAGCGTCGTTCCAGTTGATAGCTTTCATTTTCACCAGGTCAACAACACCGGTGAAATGTTCTTCAGCACCAATCGCCAGCTGCAGCGGAACCGGGTTCGCGCCCAGACGGGTTTTGATCTGGTTAACAACTTTCAGGAAGTTCGCACCCATGCGGTCCATTTTGTTAACGAACGCAATGCGCGGAACTTTATATTTGTTTGCCTGACGCCATACGGTTTCAGACTGCGGCTGAACACCACCAACTGCGCAGTAAACCATTACCGCACCATCGAGAACACGCATGGAACGTTCTACTTCGATTGTGAAGTCAACGTGCCCCGGGGTGTCGATGATGTTGATGCGATGCGGCTCATACTGCTTAGCCATACCAGACCAGAATGCAGTAGTTGCAGCGGAAGTGATGGTAATACCACGTTCCTGCTCCTGCTCCATCCAGTCCATGGTTGCAGCGCCGTCATGAACTTCACCGATTTTATGGTTTACACCGGTGTAGAACAGAATACGTTCGGTAGTAGTGGTTTTACCGGCGTCGATGTGCGCACTGATACCGATGTTACGGTAACGTGCGATGGGTGTTGTACGAGCCATTTGTTTCCTCGTTTATCTTTTAGGCGTTCAATTTAAGTAGCCCAAAGCGGGCTGCTTACTGGAAGCGCCCGCCTGGTGACTAAAACTCCGAAGGGATTACCAACGGTAGTGTGCGAACGCCTTGTTGGCTTCGGCCATACGGTGAACGTCTTCACGTTTCTTAACTGCAGTACCTTTGTTTTCTGCAGCATCGGAAAGTTCGTTCGCCAGGCGCAGAGCCATGGATTTATCACCGCGTTTACGAGCAGCTTCAACGATCCAACGCATTGCCAGAGCATTACGACGAACCGGACGGACTTCAACTGGTACCTGATAAGTAGAACCACCAACGCGGCGAGACTTAACTTCTACAGTCGGGCGCACGTTTTCGAGAGCTACTTCGAATGCTTCCAGTTCAGATTTACCAGAGCGCTGAGCCAGGGTCTCCAGCGCGCTGTATACGATAGATTCAGCAGTAGATTTTTTACCATCTACCATCAGGATATTTACAAATTTAGCCAGCAGTTCTGATCCGAACTTCGGATCCGGCAGAATTTTACGCTGACCAATGACGCGACGACGTGGCATGGAAATACTCCGTTGTTAATTCAGGATTGTCCAAAACTCTACGAGTTTAGTTTGACATTTAAGTTAAAACGTTTGGCCTTACTTAACGGAGAACCATTAAGCCTTAGGACGCTTCACGCCATACTTGGAACGAGCCTGCTTACGGTCTTTAACGCCGGAGCAGTCAAGCGCACCACGTACGGTGTGGTAACGAACACCCGGGAGGTCTTTAACACGACCGCCACGGATCAGGATCACGGAGTGCTCCTGCAGGTTGTGACCTTCACCACCGATGTAGGAAGTCACTTCGAAACCGTTAGTCAGACGAACACGGCATACTTTACGCAGTGCGGAGTTCGGTTTTTTAGGGGTGGTAGTATATACACGGGTACATACGCCACGTTTTTGCGGGCATGCTTCCAGCGCAGGCACGTTGCTTTTCGCAACTTTGCGAGCACGTGGTTTGCGTACCAGCTGGTTAACTGTTGCCATTAAATAGCTCCTGGTTTTAGCTTTTGCTTCGTAAACACGTAATAAAACGTCCTCACACAATATGAGGACGCCGAATTTTAGGGCGGTGTCGAAAAGGTGTCAAGAAATATACAACGATCCCGCCGTCACCAGGCCATCTGGCTGGTGTGCTTAACCGTAAGTCTGACGAAATCAGTATAGTCAATTGGGATGATATCGTTCGAAATTTGAGCAGTCAAACCGCGGGCAATGAGGTCTTCGTTCAGGGCATAAACCTTAATGGGGGCATTACGCAGACTTTCAAGGTAGCGGTTGCCGTCAACTGCGGCAGTTACGCCATCCTGCAATAACAGCAGTTCGTCGCCCTCACTGAGCAGACGCAGCAGCGCAGGAAAATCTGTCAGCCAGGGTGAGCGATGTAATGTGTGCAGCATGTACGCCTCAAAATCTCAAAATAACATCGTAGTTGCCGAGTTCGCTGCGTAAGGCTTCTGCTTCAAGCGGCGTGGCTTCGACAACAAAAGGTGTCTGCGGATCTAACCCGCGCTCGCGCAGAGAAGCCGCACAAACCCAGCACTGTTCAATGTCGTACAGATCCAACAATTTAAAAGTGGCAATGTAATCACGCGCCAGCACCGCATCGGGCTTTTGTCCTGGCAGAAGCTGAAAAACGCCATCGGCGATAAAGAAGACGGCGAGATCGTCAGTTAAAGCGGAAGTTGCCAGTAAAGCATCTAATCCCTCACGACCAGCCGCGGTGCCATGAGGCGCAGTAGAAAAGACAAACGCTATTCGTTTCATCAGAACTGTACCACCCTGTCACAGGTTAGCGAGGCTTCTGCCAGAGCGCCAAGTCCGCTTAAGGTAAATCCCGGCTGAAGGTTTGACGAGGCCAGCCCCAGTCTTCCTGCTTCAGTTTCATCGACGATACCGCGGCGTAACGCTGCCGCTACGCAGATATTCAGTGCCACGCCATGTTGCGCATTCAACTGTTGCCAGCCGCGCACAAGGTCAAATTCGTCGCTTGCCGGTGAGGTCAATTGGTTAGCGTTATAGACCCCTTCCCGGTAGAAAAAGACGCTACTCAACTCATGGCCTTCTGCTATCAGCGCCTGTGCAAACTGAAAAGCACTACTCGCCTGTTGCGTTCCGTATGCTGGCCCGGTCACCACGATGGCAAAACGCATTACTTATCTTGCCCCTGGAAATCACCGCTCTTGAACTGACGGATATAGAGATAAACAGTATGTTTGGAGATGTTGAGACGATCAGCAACCTGGTTGATCGCATCTTTGATATCGAAAATGCCTTTCTCGTAAAGATTCAACACGATTTGACGATTTTTGGCGTTATTAGAAACATTACGATCGGCGTTCACTTCTTCAATGGTGAACTCCAGTGTTTGGGTAACCAGATCTTCAACCGAAGACGCAAAGTTGACACTTGAACCGACGTCCGGGGTTTCTGGCGGCACAAAAGTGCTCATAATCTGCGAGAAGGGAACATCAAGATTCATATTGATGCACAGCAGACCAATTACACGCTGTTCGCGGTTACGAATCGCGATGGTCAGGGACTTCATTAATACGCCGCTTTTGGCGCGAGTAAAGTAGCATTTAGAAACGCTGCTATCCGCTCCCGTCATGTCGTGCAGCATACGCAGTGCCAGATCGGTAATTGGCGAGCCAATCTTCCGGCCTGTATGTTCGCCGTTGGCAATACGAATGGCTGAACATTTTAAATCCTGCAAAGAGTGCAAAACGATTTCACAGTGGGAACCAATGAGCATCGCTAACCCGTCCACCACCGCTTCGTAGGATTTCAGAATATCAAAATCGGTCTGGTCGAAAGGACGTTGATCCAGTAAATCCAACTCACTGGTTTCGTTGGTTAAAAGCGACCTGGACATGAAAAAAAACACTCCTTTTCAGGAGCCTGTCGTTAACTTTTCAGGGCAGGCTCATTAATGATGCGGGTAATTAAATTAATACAGCGGAGGTTCCGCTTTCCAGCACTAATTATATCCGGCCTGCAATAAAAAAACCGCCGCCTAGTCAGGCGGCGGTTTTTAATGCTTATTTTTTAGCAGAATCTGCTGCTTTAGCATCTGCTTCTGGCTTCGTATCAGCCTTCGGTGCTGGTTTCACATCCAGCAGTTCTACGTCAAATACCAGAGTAGAGTTCGGTGGGATCCCCGGAACGCCCGCTTTGCCGTAAGCCAGCTCTGGTGGAATAACCAGTTTGATCTTACCGCCTTTCTTGATGTTCTTCAGACCTTCAGTCCAGCCAGGGATCACGCCGTCCAGACGGAACGAGAGCGGTTCACCACGGGTGTATGAGTTATCGAACTCTTTACCGTCGATCAGCGTACCTTTGTAGTTCACCACTACAGTATCGCTGTCTTTCGGTGCTTCGCCTTTACCAGCTTCCACTACCTGATAAACCAAGCCAGTTGAAGAGGTTTTTACACCTTTCTCTTTGGCAAATTTCTCGCGGTACTCTTTACCTTTCGCTTCGTTATCAGCAGCATCTTTTTCCATCTTCGCCTGAGCGGAGGACTTCACGCGTGCTTCAAACGCTTGCAGAGTCTGTTCGATCTCTTGATCGGAGAGTTTGCTTTTATCAGCAAATGCATCCTGAACACCCGCGATTAGCTGATCTTTATCCAGTTTGATGCCCAGCTTTTCTTGTTCTTTCAGAGAATTGTCCATGTAACGACCGAGCGAAGCACCCAGCGCGTAAGCTGATTTCTGATCGTCATTTTTGAACGCTGCTTTGCTGTCAGCAGTTGCAGTTGGTTTCGCCGCTTCGGCAGCAAAAGTGATTGGTGCATGCAGGGCAACGGCCATTGTGGTCGCCAGCAGCGTTACTTTAAACAGTGATTTCATCCATATCTCCAGGATCGGGGCATCTCACCCCTGGGTTAACTATTATCAGAAAGGTACTATAAAACGTTGTCGAACAAATCTACATACAGATACGCCCTATTATCATCTATTTTCAGACTCTTTTTGTTTAAATTAGTTTCGATGACTGCGAAATGAGTGCTGTCTCGGGCAGCAAAGTTAAGTAGAATCCGCGGCGACCATTCGACAAAAGAGGTGAATCATGCAGGATTTAACTTTGGAAGCACGCCTGGCAGAACTGGAGAGCCGGCTGGCTTTTCAGGAAATCACCATTGAAGAACTGAACGTCACGGTGACCGCTCATGAAATGGAGATGGCGAAACTGCGCGATCATCTGCGTCTGCTGACCGAGAAGTTAAAAGCCAGCCAGCCGTCGAACATCGCGTCGCAGGCTGAAGAAACGCCACCGCCGCATTATTGAGGCGTAAAAAAAGCGGGGATTCCCCGCTTTTTTGTCACTTTTTCGGTATTAGTGGCAACCGCAACCGCCGTTACCTTTACCGCCACAGCAGCCTTCGCCACCGTGTTCATGACCGTGATCGTGGCCATGACCGCCGCAGCAACCGTCGTGGTCGTGATCGTGGTGATGATCGTGCGCACCGTGAACGTGACCATGAGCCAGTTCTTCTTCAGTCGCTTCGCGAATCGCCACAACTTCAACGTTGAATTTCAGATTCTGACCAGCCAGCATGTGGTTACCGTCAACCACAACGTGATCGTCTTCAACCGCAGTGATTTCAACCGGTACTGGACCCTGGTCGGTTTCAGCCAGGAAGCGCATACCTACCTGCAGTTCATCAACGCCCATAAATACGTCTTTAGGAACGCGCTGCACCAGGTTTTCGTCGTACTGACCGTAAGCGTCGTTCGCGCCAACAGCGACATCAAATTTGTCGCCAACTTCATGACCTTCCAGCGCTGTTTCCAGGCCAGAGATCAGGGAACCGTGACCATGCAGATAGTCCAGCGGCGCACTCACCGGAGACTCATCAACCAACACACCGTCTTCTGTACGTACCTGATAGGCCAGGCTGACCACCAGGTCTTTTGCTACTTTCATGATATCTCCTGAGCATGGGAAGAATAGTGGCGCAGATTGTAGCGGAATTCTGCAGCCGTGTACTCACTAGCTTAAAAAAACTCGGCGCATATCGCTAGTCCGGATGAAAAATCCCGATCACTTGTTCATCTTTGCGAACGTGATCGCGGGCTTCTTTGTCTGCTTCTCGCATCTGATGTCCGCACTTAACACATTCAACAATATCAATATTATTTTCGCGCCACATCGCCATTGAATCCTGTGCCTGACAGGCAGGGCATTTTGCGCCCGCAATAAAACGTTTTCGGATTGCCATCTTTACCCTCTACTCAAATTCATCCCAGCCGTCCAGCTGGCGTCGTTCTTGTTGCATCTCACGCTGGAAAATCTCTTCCAGTTCGCGTCGGGCTTCCCTGGCGCGAGAAATTTGTACGGTATCGGCATGCATCGGGATAAGCTCCCGCAGCATACGCATATCCAGGCGACGAAAATGCAGCTGCGCCCGCTGTGCCTGATGCGGGTGCATCCCAAGCGTAACCAGCGTTTTGCGCCCCAGCTCTAACGCACTGGAGAATGTCTCACGGGAAAACTGCGTCACCCCTGCCTGTAATAACTCATGCGCTTCCACACGTCCGCGTGCTCGCGCAAGAATATGCAAATGCGGGAAGTGTTGCTGGCAAATCTCCACCAGCTTCATGGTGTCTTCCGGCTCGTTACAGGTAATGACAATAGACTCTGCGGCCTCTGCACCCGCAGAACGTAAAAGATCTACCTGCGTGGCGTCACCGTAATAAACTTTGTAGCCATATTTACGCATCAGGTTAACAGCGCTGATATCCCGCTCCAGCACAGTAATGCGCATTTTATTTGCCATCAGCAAACGACCAATCACCTGACCAAAACGCCCAAAGCCCACGACAATGACCTGCGGTTTATCATCGTTGACCCACGGTTTTTCGTCTTCTTCTTCCGGTCCGTTAAACTGGCGGGATAGCCATTTATCCACCAGCTTCATCAGCAGCGGCGTGGTCATCATGGAAAGCGTCACCGTCACCAGCAACAGCGCCATCTGGTCGCCCTGGAATAAGCGTTGTGAAGAAGCGGTAGAAAAGAGTACAAAGGCAAACTCACCACCCTGACTCAATACACCAGCAAACTGCATTCGCTCTGAGCTACGCACGCCATACAGTCGCGCCAGTAGATACAGCACGAGAATTTTCACCGCCACCAGCACAACCACGCTTATCACTACCCACAACAGATGGGTATAAAGCACCCCGAGGTTGAGCGACATCCCGACCGAGATAAAAAATAGCCCGAGCAGCAACCCCTTAAACGGATCGATTGCCGTTTCCAGTTCGTGGCGATATTCGCTTTCTGCCAGCAACACGCCAGCAATAAACGTACCGAGCGCCATCGACAGCCCCAGCGCATCCATAAATAACGCAGACCCCAGCACCAGCAGTAACGTCGCGGCGGTGAACACTTCTCGCACACCAGAAGCCGCAATAAAGCGAAATACCGGACGCAGCAAATAGCGTCCACCAATCAACATGCCGACAAACGCCAGCACCTTCATACCGACTTTCATCCAGTCGAAATGTTCGTCAGCCGATCCCGCCAACAACGGCACTAACGCCAGTGCCGGGATCACCGCCAGATCCTGAAACAGTAACACCGAGAAGCCTAACTGGCCGGATTCGCTGCGATTCATCCCTTTTTCGCGCATCAATTGCAACGCCATTGCAGTTGAAGACATCGCAAGGCCAATGCCACCGACCACCGCCGCCTGCCAGGCGAAATCCGTCAGCATCAATAATCCCGCCAGCAACGCCGCGCTTAACAGCACCTGTGCCGCGCCTACGCCAAAAATCGAACGCCGCAGTTGCCAAAGCTTGGAGGGATTCAACTCCAGGCCGATGATAAACATCAGGAATACCACGCCAAGCTCTGAAAAATGGAGGATCTCATCGACGTCGCTAATAAACCCCAGTCCCCACGGGCCAATTGCAATCCCTGCCAGCAAATATCCCAACACAGCGCCAATACCCAGCCGCGATGCCAACGGCACCGCAGCCACCGCCGCGAAGAGAAACAGTACTCCTGCGAGTAAAAAATCGGAACCTTCCATCAGCGGCCTCCTGGAGACAGTGGATTTGCCAGCCAGTCACCGTAGGCTCTGGCGTGGCTCGCCAGCTCCTGTGCGCTTTGCCGTCTCGCCCAGTAAATAATGATGGGGCTTAACCAATGCATCCGGCACATGCCCGCCGCCAGTTCAAAGGGGCGCAGAACATCGCTCATCGGGTAGCGATTCAATGCGTCATAACGGTAAGCACTTTCCGGCTCGCCGGTGGTAATCACGCTACGCCAGTACTTTCCCGCCAGTTGGTTTCCCCCCGGCCCGCTGGCAAAACCACGACTTAATACCCGGTCCAGCCACTCTTTCAGTAGCGCCGGGCAGCTATAGGTATAAAGAGGATGCTGAAAGACAATCACCTCGTGCTCGCGCAGTAATGCCTGCTCACGTGGGATATCAATAAAAAAGTCGGGATAGTGCGCGTAAAGGTCGTGCACGGTAACATTGCTGAGCTGCGTGGCCGGTTTAAGCAGTACCCGGTTTGCCACCGAGTCCTGAGATTCCGGATGGGCATACAGCAGCAAAACTTTCGCTGGCTGAGACATCATCCCCCTCCCGGTATGGTTTTTGTGTATAGTCGCTGTTTTGGGCTACCATTGCGCCCGGTGCGGCAGCTCGCCCATACATTACATTATCATAATGATAAGTTAACATAGTCTGAACATACGGCGCCTTATGATTGTTTTCTCCTCGTTACAAATTCGTCGCGGCGTGCGCGTCCTGCTGGATAATGCCACCGCCACCATCAACCCCGGGCAGAAAGTCGGCCTGGTGGGTAAAAACGGCTGTGGTAAATCTACCCTGCTGGCATTGCTGAAAAATGAAATCAGCGCCGACGGCGGCAGCTACACCTTTCCGGGAAACTGGCAACTGGCGTGGGTGAATCAGGAAACGCCGGCACTGCCGCAAGCGGCGCTGGAATATGTCATTGATGGCGACCGTGAATATCGCCAACTGGAAGCGCAACTACACGACGCCAATGAACGTAACGATGGGCACGCCATTGCGACCATTCATGGCAAGCTGGACGCTATCGACGCATGGAGTATTCGCTCCCGCGCCGCCAGCCTGCTGCACGGCCTCGGTTTCAGCAATGAACAACTGGAGCGCCCGGTGAGTGATTTCTCCGGTGGCTGGCGTATGCGTCTTAACCTTGCCCAGGCGCTGATTTGCCGTTCAGACTTACTGCTGCTCGACGAACCAACTAACCACCTCGATCTCGATGCCGTTATCTGGCTGGAAAAATGGCTGAAGAGCTATCAGGGCACGCTGATCCTGATCTCTCACGACCGCGACTTCCTCGATCCGATCGTTGATAAAATTATTCATATCGAACAACAAAGCATGTTCGAGTACACCGGTAACTACAGCTCGTTTGAAGTGCAGCGCGCCACCCGTCTGGCGCAGCAACAGGCGATGTACGAAAGCCAGCAGGAACGCGTGGCGCATCTGCAAAGTTATATCGACCGTTTCCGTGCCAAAGCCACCAAAGCGAAGCAGGCCCAGAGTCGCATTAAGATGCTCGAGCGTATGGAGCTGATTGCCCCTGCGCACGTCGACAACCCGTTCCGCTTTAGCTTCCGCGCGCCGGAAAGCCTGCCAAATCCGTTACTGAAGATGGAAAAAGTCAGTGCGGGCTATGGCGATCGCATTATTCTCGACTCGATTAAACTGAATCTGGTCCCCGGTTCGCGCATTGGTCTGTTAGGCCGCAATGGCGCGGGTAAATCGACATTAATCAAACTGTTAGCCGGAGAACTTGCGCCAGTCAGCGGTGAAATTGGTCTGGCGAAAGGGATCAAACTCGGCTACTTCGCCCAGCATCAACTGGAATACCTGCGCGCCGACGAATCGCCTATTCAACATCTGGCACGTTTAGCGCCGCAGGAGCTGGAGCAAAAACTGCGTGACTATCTCGGCGGCTTTGGTTTCCAGGGCGATAAAGTGACGGAAGAAACGCGCCGCTTCTCCGGTGGTGAAAAAGCCCGCCTGGTGCTGGCATTAATTGTCTGGCAGCGCCCGAATCTGCTGCTGCTCGACGAACCGACCAACCACCTTGATCTCGACATGCGTCAGGCACTCACCGAAGCATTAATCGAGTTCGAAGGTGCGCTGGTTGTCGTCTCGCACGACCGTCATTTGCTGCGTTCCACCACTGACGATCTCTATCTGGTTCACGATCGTAAAGTCGAACCGTTCGACGGCGATCTGGAAGATTATCAACAGTGGTTGAGCGACGTACAAAAGCAGGAAAACCAGACCGACGACGCGCCAAAAGAGAACGCGAACAGCGCCCAGGCACGTAAAGATCAGAAGCGTCGGGAAGCGGAGCTGCGTGCGCAAACCCAGCCACTGCGTAAAGAGATTGCCCGTCTGGAAAAAGAGATGGAGAAGCTGAACGCGCAACTGGCGCAGGCGGAAGAGAAACTCGGCGACAGCGAACTGTACGACCAGAGCCGTAAAGCGGAACTGACCGCCTGCCTGCAACAACAAGCGAGCGCTAAATCCGGGCTGGAAGAGTGCGAAATGGCATGGCTGGAGGCCCAGGAGCAGCTTGAGCAGATGCTGCAGGAAGGCCAAAGCAACTGATGGCACAGATAACGACGACCGATGCCAATGAATTCAGCAGCAGTGCTGAATTCATCCCTATGCGCGGTTTCAGCAATTGCCATCTGCAAACCATGCTGCCGCGTCTGTTTCGTCGTCAGGTGAAATTCACTCCGCACTGGCAGCGGCTGGAGTTGCCCGACGGCGATTTTGTCGATCTCGCGTGGAGTGAAGACCCTGCACAGGCGAAACATAAACCGCGTCTGGTGGTGTTTCATGGTCTGGAAGGCAGTCTCAATAGCCCTTACGCCCACGGCTTGGTTGATGCGGCGAAAAAGCGCGGCTGGCTGGGTGTGGTGATGCATTTTCGCGGATGCAGCGGTGAACCTAATCGCATGCACCGCATTTACCATTCGGGCGAAACCGAAGACGCCAGTTGGTTTTTACGCTGGCTGCAACGTGAGTTTGGTCATTCGCCAACGGCTGCCGTCGGCTATTCGCTCGGCGGTAATATGCTGGCCTGTTTGCTGGCAAAAGAAGGCAATGATCTCCCGATTGATGCGGCAGTGATTGTCTCCGCGCCGTTTGTGCTGGAAGCCTGTAGTTACCATATGGAAAAGGGCTTTTCCCGCGTTTATCAGCGTTATTTGCTGAACCTGCTAAAAGCCAATGCGGCGCGCAAGCTGGCGGCCTACCCCGGTACGCTACCGATTAATCTCGCGCAGTTAAAATCGGTACGTCGCATCCGTGAATTTGACGATCTGATCACCGCCAGAATTCACGGCTACGCTGACGCTATCGACTATTATCGTCAGTGTAGCGCCATGCCTATGCTGAACCGGATCGCCAAACCGACGCTGATTATTCACGCCAAAGACGATCCGTTTATGGATCACCAGGTGATCCCGAAACCGGAAAATCTTCCTCCGCAAGTAGAGTATCAACTGACCGAACATGGGGGTCATGTTGGTTTTATTGGCGGTACATTACTTCACCCGCAAATGTGGCTGGAGTCACGCATTCCTGACTGGTTAACAACGTATCTGGAGGCGAAATCATGTTGATTCCCTGGCAAGACATCTCCCCTGAAACGCTGGAAAATTTAATTGAAAGCTTTGTGTTACGTGAAGGCACCGATTATGGTGAACAAGAGCGTACGCTTGAACAGAAAGTCGCCGACGTCAAACGCCAGCTACAGTGCGGAGAAGCGGTACTGGTCTGGTCGGAACTGCACGAGACGGTCAATATCATGCCGCGCAGTCAGTTTCGCGAATAACCTGCAACCGTCGGCGGACGAAATAATAATGATAGCCAAGTCATGGAGTTACTATGTCTGCCAAACATCCGGTCATTGCGGTAACAGGATCCAGCGGTGCGGGGACTACCACCACCAGCCTCGCGTTTCGTAAAATATTCGCCCAGTTAAATCTGCAAGCCGCCGAGGTGGAAGGCGACAGTTTTCACCGCTACACCCGCCCGGAAATGGACATGGCGATCCGCAAAGCGCGCGACGCCGGGCGGCATATCAGCTACTTCGGTCCCGAAGCCAACGACTTCGGCCTGCTGGAACAGACCTTTATTGAATACGGCCAGAGCGGCAAAGGGAAATCTCGCAAATATCTACATACCTACGACGAAGCCGTGCCGTGGAATCAGGTGCCAGGCACATTCACCCCGTGGCAGGCGCTACCGGAACCCACCGATGTGCTGTTTTATGAAGGTTTGCACGGCGGCGTGGTCACACCACAGCATAACGTTGCGCAGCATGTAGACTTACTGGTTGGCGTGGTGCCTATCGTTAACCTGGAGTGGATTCAAAAACTCATCCGCGACACCAGCGAGCGCGGGCACTCACGAGAAGCGGTGATGGACTCTGTAGTGCGTTCAATGGAAGACTATATCAACTACATCACGCCGCAGTTTTCCCGCACCCATCTTAACTTCCAGCGCGTTCCCACCGTCGACACTTCAAACCCGTTCGCGGCAAAAGGCATTCCATCGCTGGATGAAAGCTTTGTGGTGATCCATTTTCGTAATCTGGAAGGGATTGATTTCCCCTGGCTACTGGCGATGTTGCAGGGCTCATTCATTTCCCACATCAATACATTAGTGGTGCCGGGCGGCAAAATGGGTCTGGCAATGGAGTTAATTATGCTGCCGCTGGTGCAACGACTGATGGAAGGGAAGAAAATCGAGTAGCGCCGCTAATAAGCCGGATAAAATACTATCCGGCGTCACAACGGGATAGTTAAATCACGCAGCAACCACTTCATACGAGTGGGTAATATTCACGGCTTTTTCCAGCATCAGCGCCACTGAACAATATTTCTCAGCAGAGAGATCCACCGCACGCGCAACCGCTGCGTCCTTCAGGTCGCGACCGGTGACGATAAAATGCAAATTGATATGGGTAAACAGGCGCGGAGCCTCTTCGCGGCGTTCAGAGGTTAGTTTTACTTCACAATCAACCACATCCTGACGCCCTTTTTGCAGGATAGAAACCACATCAATGGCGCTACAGCCACCCGCCGCCATCAGCACCATTTCCATTGGACTTGGCGCTTTATCGCCAGAGTTGCCATCCATTAAAATCTGGTGACCAGAGGCGGATTCACCCAAAAAAGTTAACCCTTCAACCCACTTCACACGCGCTTGCATAATCGGAACTCCATTGCGTCAATTTTCCTGACAGAGTACGCGTACTGACCAAATCGCGCAACGGAAGGCGACCTGGGTCATGCTGAAGCGAGACACCAGGAGACACAGAGCGAAAGCTATGCTAAAACAGTCAGGATGCTACAGTAATACATTGATGTACTGCATGTATGTAAAGGACGTCACATTACCGTGCAGTTCAGTTGATAGCCCCTTCCCAGGTAGCGGGAAGCACATTTCGGCAACCCAGAGACAGCGGCGTTTTCTGGCTCTGGAGAAAGCTTATAACAGAGGATAACCGCGCATGGTGCTTGGCAAACCGCAAACAGACCCGACTCTCGAATGGTTCTTGTCTCATTGCCACATTCATAAGTATCCATCCAAGAGCACGCTTATTCACCAGGGTGAAAAAGCGGAAACGCTGTACTACATCGTTAAAGGCTCTGTGGCAGTGCTGATCAAAGACGAGGAGGGTAAAGAAATGATCCTCTCCTATCTGAATCAGGGTGATTTTATTGGCGAATTGGGCCTGTTTGAAGAAGGCCAGGAACGTAGCGCATGGGTACGTGCAAAAACCGCCTGTGAAGTAGCTGAAATTTCCTACAAAAAATTTCGTCAATTAATTCAGGTTAACCCGGATATTCTGATGCGTCTCTCCGCGCAGATGGCGCGTCGTCTGCAAGTCACTTCAGAGAAAGTAGGCAACCTCGCTTTCCTCGACGTTACAGGTCGCATCGCGCAGACGCTGCTGAATCTGGCGAAACAACCCGATGCCATGACTCACCCGGACGGTATGCAAATTAAAATTACCCGTCAGGAAATCGGTCAGATTGTCGGCTGTTCTCGTGAAACCGTGGGGCGCATTCTGAAGATGCTGGAAGATCAGAACCTGATCTCCGCACACGGGAAAACCATCGTCGTTTACGGCACCCGTTAACCCCATCGGAGTGGCGCGTTACCTGGTAGCGCGCCATTTTGTTTAAACCGATGTGGCGCAGACTGATTTATCATCCTGATATCAACTATGCACTACGACAAACACTGGTGCTATGTTTGCCCGTGGCCGTTGGTCTGTTGTTTGGCGAATTAAGACTCGGCCTGCTGTTTTCACTCGTCCCTGCCTGTTGCAACATTGCGGGGCTTGATACCCCCCATAAACGTTTTTTCAAACGCTTGATTATTGGCGCGTCGCTGTTTGCTACCTGTAGCTTATTGACACAGCTGCTGTTGGAAAAAGATATCCCCCTACCCTTTCTGCTGACCGGGTTAACGCTGGTACTTGGCGTCACTGCCGAGCTTGGGCCATTACACGCAAAATTGCTTCCTGCATCGCTGCTGGCTGCCATTTTTACCCTCAGTCTGGCGGGATATATGCCGGTATGGGAGCCATTGCTCATTTATGCGTTAGGCACACTCTGGTACGGGCTGTTTAACTGGTTTTGGTTCTGGATCTGGCGCGAACAACCCCTACGCGAATCACTTAGTCTGCTCTACCGTGAACTGGCTGATTACTGTGAAATCAAATACAGTCTGCTCACTCAGCATACCGATCCCGAAAAAGCGCTCCCGCCACTACTGGTACGCCAGCAAAAAGCGGTCGATTTAATTACCCAGTGCTATCAGCAAATGCACATGCTTTCCGCGCAAAATAATACTGACTACAAGCGGATGTTGCGCATTTTCCAGGAAGCTCTGGATTTACAGGAACATATTTCGGTCAGTTTGCATCAACCTGAAGAGGTGCAAAAGTTGGTCGAGCGTAGCCATGCGGAGGAAGTTATCCGCTGGAATGCGCAAACCATCGCTGCTCGCCTGCGCGTGCTGGCTGATGACATTCTTTACCATCGCCTGCCGACGCGTTTTACGATGGAGAAGCAAATTGGTGCACTGGAGAAAATCGCCCGCCAACACCCGGATAACCCCGTGGGGCAATTCTGCTACTGGCACTTCAGCCGCATCGCTCGTGTGCTGCGTACCCAGAAACCGCTCTATGCCCGCGATCTGCTGGCGGATAAACAGCGGCGGATGCCATTACTTCCGGCGCTGAAAAGTTATCTTTCATTGAAATCTCCGGCACTGCGCAATGCCGGGCGACTCAGTGTGATGTTGAGCGTCGCCAGTTTGATGGGTACCGCGCTGCATCTGCCGAAGTCGTATTGGATCCTGATGACGGTGTTGCTGGTGACACAAAATGGTTACGGCGCGACCCGTCTGAGGATTGTGAATCGCTCCGTGGGAACCGTGGTCGGGTTAATCATTGCGGGCGTGGCGCTGCACTTTAAAATTCCCGAAGGTTACACCCTGACGCTGATGCTGTTTACCACCCTCGCCAGCTACCTGATATTGCGCAAAAACTACGGCTGGGCAACGGTCGGCTTTACCATTACTGCGGTGTATACCCTGCAACTGTTGTGGCTGAACGGTGAGCAATACATCATTCCGCGTCTTATCGATACCATTATTGGTTGTTTGATTGCCTTCGGTGGCACGGTATGGCTGTGGCCGCAGTGGCAGAGCGGGTTATTGCGTAAGAACGCCCATGATGCTTTAGAAACCTACCAGGAAGCGATTCGTCTGATCCTGAGTAAAGATCCGCAACCAACACCACTGGCCTGGCAGCGAATGCGGGTGAATCAGGCACATAATACTCTGTATAACTCATTAAATCAGGCGATGCAGGAACCCGCGTTTAACAGCCATTATCTGGCTGACATGAAACTGTGGGTAACACATAGTCAGTTTATTGTTGAACATATTAATGCCATGACCACGCTGGCGCGAGAACACCGGACATTACCACAGGAGCTGGCGCAAGAGTATTTGCAGTCTTGTGAAATCGCTATTCAACGCTGTCAACAGCGACTGGAATATGACGAGCCGGGCGGGTCTGGTGACGCCAATATCATAGACGCGCCAGAGATGCTGCCGCACGAAGGCGCGGCTGGTACCCTGGAACAGCATTTACAACGGGTTATTGGCCATCTGAACACCATGCACACCATATCGTCGATGGCGTGGCGTCAGCGACCGCATCACGGGATTTGGTTGAGTCGCAAGTTGCGGGATTCGAAGGCGTAATCAATTCATTGCCAGAAGCGACATCTTTTGCCTGATGCGACGATGACGCGTCTTATTTACGCCCCGACCACCTTCGCCACCGCGTGGGCGAAACGTTGCATCCCTTCATCGATATCCGCATCATCCACCACCAGCGATGGCGCAAAACGCATCACATCCGGCCCAGCGTTCAGCACCATTACGCCAGCCTCGGCACCCGCATAAAGAAAATCACGCGCCTGACCTTTGTACTGAGGTTTTAGCTCCGCGCCAATCAACAACCCCATGCCGCGAATATCGCTAAACACATCAAACTGCTGATCGATCTTCTGCAAATGGTCAACAAAACGCTGGCGTTTCGCCTGAATGCCTTCCAGCACTTCAGGGGTATTGATGATATCAAATGCCGCACCCGCGACTGCACAGGCCAGTGGATTACCGCCATAGGTGGAACCGTGAGAACCAGGATGAAACGCTGAAGCAATCTCCGCCGTGGTCAGCATGGCGCTAATCGGGAAGCCGCCGCCCAGGGCTTTCGCAGAGGTCAAAATATCTGGCGTCACGCCGTAGTGCATATAGGCAAACAAATCGCCAGTCCGCCCCATTCCACACTGCACTTCATCAAACACCAGCAAGGCATGATGCTGATCGCACAACTCACGCAAGCCCTGCAAAAACGCTGGCGTCGCCGCCGTCACGCCGCCCTCACCCTGAATAGGCTCAACCACCACCGCGCAGGTATGGTCATCCATCACCGCTTTCACTGCGTGAAGATCATTAAAAGGCACGTGGATAATATCTGCCGGTTTCGGCCCAAAGCCGTCGGAATATTTTGGCTGCCCGCCCACAGAAACGGTAAACAACGAGCGACCATGAAAGGCGCTATGGAAGGCGATGATTTTGGTTTTAAACGGACTATGACGCACGCAGGCGTAGTGACGCGCCAGTTTAAAAGCGGTTTCGTTGGCTTCCGTACCGGAGTTCATAAACACCACGCGTTCGGCAAACGTCGCCTCAATCAGTTTACGCCCAAGACGCAGCGCCGGTTCATTGGTGAAAACGTTGCTGATATGCCACAGAGTTTCCCCCTGGGTTTTTAACGCTTCCACCAGCGCCGGATGGCAATGGCCTAACGCCGTTACCGCAATCCCGCCCGCGAAATCGACATACTCTTTGCCTTGCTGATCCCAGACTCGGCTGCCCTGACCTTTTACCGGAATAAACTCTGCCGGAGCATAAATCGGCAGAATCACTTCATCGAAAGTCGCGCGTGTAATTGCTATTTGTTCAATTGCCATCTCATGATCACCCTGTTACGCATAAATCAATGTGAAATTATAATCACAAAATATGCATAAAAAATCACTTGATAGCAATCAGAAATCAGCGATGCAGGAAATTAGCCAGCAGTTGATGTCCTTGTTCGCTAAGAATACTTTCTGGATGGAACTGCACACCTTCCAGATCCCACTGGCGATGGCGAATCCCCATAATCTCCCCGGTTTCGCTCCAGGCCGTCACGTCAAAGCACGCTGGTAATGAGTCAGGTTCCACCACCAGCGAATGGTAGCGCGTCACAGTGAGTGGATTCGCTAGCCCCAGGAATACGCCCTCACCGTTATGTGTAATCGGCGAGGTTTTGCCGTGCATGACCTTTGCGGCGCGCACAACTTTGCCACCAAAAGCCTGTGCCATCGCCTGATGACCGAGGCAGACGCCAAGGATCGGCAAGCGCCCGGCATAGTGACGAATAACGTCAAGGGAGATCCCGGCTTCATCTGGCGTACAGGGGCCGGGTGATATGACAATTTTTTGTGGTTTAAGGGCGTCAATATCCGCCAACGTCAACGCATCGTTGCGCTTAACCAGCACATCGGCCCCCAGTTCACAAAAGTACTGGTAGAGGTTCCAGGTAAAAGAATCGTAGTTATCAATAAGCAGGATCATGGCGGCTCCGGTACGAAAGAACCGCGCTATTTTACTCAGATTCCCCGGCTTCGCTTACCACTTTGCTAAATATCATCTGCAGCGCGGTAAGATCACCCATTGCCCCACTCTGATTCGCCTGATTCCAGGCCTCTTCACCAATACCTTGCCAGTTCAGTTGATATCCGGCATGAATCGCCAGTTGTTCGAAGAAGATCCGCTGCGCCAGACCGCTTCCCGCACGGAATGGATGCAGAACGTTGATTTCACAATAGTAGTGCGCCAGCCGCTCGACGAACTTCGCTTTCTCCAGGCCAACCAGATAACCTTCTTCCTCCAGATCCTGCATCAGGGCATTGCCCTCTTTTTCGATATAGGCAAAGTGGCAGAACGGCGTATCGCCCTGATAAATATCGACTTCGCGTAGTTGCCCCGCCCAGTCGAAAATATCCTGATAAAGCTGGCGATGAATAGCGCGCAAATGCGGTAAACCGCGCACCAGCGGACCAAGCTCAATGGCCGCAGCACGCAGCGCCGTCATTTCGTAAGCAGCCTGTTCCAGCCGCTGCTGCTGGCGGATATTCAACCGATTACGCATGATATCAAGGCCAGGATAAAGATACGGATCGCGCCCTTCGCCGAATTTATCGCTCATAGTGCCTCCTCAGCTCTTCAAGGCGTGCTAAAGCCTCTGCGGCAGTAAGAGTGACTAATGGCATCTCGACGCCTTCAAGGCGGCGGCTGGCCTGGAAATTACGATTACGCTGAAGCTCCCAGAGACGGGACTTTTGCTTATCGGTGAGTTTCTTCACTTGATGCCTCCCTGAACGTGTCCGTTTGCCACAAGTATAAGCGGCAAATCCAGGTTACGCCGGGAGAGCAGAGGCGCGGGCAAGATTACCCGCGCGAGAAATCATTACGGCAGGACTTTAGCGGAAAGGATAACTACCGGTTTTGACGGCACATTCTGGTACGGGCCAACATCATGGGTTGGGACCTGGGAAATCTTGTCAGCAACATCCATGCCTTTCACCACTTTGCCAAATACCGCGTAACCGAAATCACGCTGACCGTGGTCGAGGAAGGCGTTATCGGCAACGTTGATAAAGAACTGGCTGGTGGCGCTGTCTTTGTCGGCGGTACGCGCCATCGCGATGGTGCCACGGGTGTTACGCAGACCGTTATCAGCCTCATTTTTGATCGGCGGATTCGGTTTTTTCTGCTGCATCTGCTCGGTAAATCCACCACCCTGAATCATAAAGCCCGGGATCACCCGGTGAAAAGTGGTGTTGTTATAAAAGCCGCTGTTCACATAATCGACGAAATTTTGCACTGATACTGGCGCTTTCTGGCTATCCAGCTCCAGTTCGATATTACCAGCAGAGGTTGTTAACAATACGTGCGGATCCCCTTTCGCTGCCATTGCTTCAGGTGAGAGAGCAGAAAGAGCGAAAACAGCTACAACAGCTGCCAGGGTCGATTTGAACATGAGATTTCCTTAACAGAGCAGAAAAAAAGCAAGTGGAGAGATTCTAAATAGCCTTCAATGACAAGGCCATTCCTTTACCTAATTTTACGCACTTGAAATATATGTAACCTGATGATCACGTATATTTCGTGATGAGAATCACTTTAAATATTGCAAATTAGCAACCGTTTGCAATTAAATATTTAATCAGATCACAAAATCACCTAAAATCGCCCGCTCGCAGCATATCCACTATGCCATTTTATCTTTTAACGCAGGCCAATCATGACTAACAGCAATCGCATCAAGCTCACATGGATTAGCTTTCTCTCCTACGCACTGACCGGTGCGTTGGTTATTGTCACCGGGATGGTGATGGGAAACATCGCCGATTATTTCAATCTGCCTGTTTCCAGTATGAGTAATACCTTCACCTTCCTCAATGCCGGCATTTTAATCTCTATCTTCCTCAACGCCTGGCTGATGGAAATCGTCCCGTTGAAAACGCAGTTACGTTTTGGCTTTCTCCTGATGGTGCTGGCGGTTGCCGGTTTGATGTTCAGCCACAGCCTGGCGCTGTTCTCGGCGGCGATGTTCATTCTCGGGGTGGTTAGCGGCATCACCATGTCGATTGGTACGTTCCTGATAACGCAAATGTATGAAGGGCGTCAGCGCGGTTCCCGCCTGTTATTTACCGACTCCTTCTTCAGCATGGCCGGGATGATTTTCCCGATGATTGCCGCGTATCTGCTGGCACGCAGCATTGAGTGGTACTGGGTTTATGCCTGCATCGGGCTGGTGTACGTCGCTATCTTTATTCTGACCTTCGGCTGTGAGTTCCCGGCACTGGGTAAACATGCGCCAAAAACTGACGCTCCGGTAGCGAAAGAAAAATGGGGGATCGGCGTGCTGTTTCTCTCCATTGCGGCACTGTGCTACATCCTCGGTCAGTTAGGTTTTATCTCCTGGGTGCCGGAATATGCCAAAGGTCTGGGCATGAGCCTGAACGATGCGGGTACGCTGGTAAGCAACTTCTGGATGTCTTACATGGTTGGCATGTGGGCATTCAGCTTTATTCTTCGCTTCTTTGATCTGCAACGCATTCTGACCGTACTGGCTGGTCTGGCTGCGATTCTGATGTATGTCTTTAACACCGGAACACCGGCACATATGGCGTGGTCAATTCTCGCTCTGGGCTTCTTCTCCAGCGCGATCTATACCACCATCATCACCCTGGGTTCACAGCAGACCAAAGTACCATCGCCAAAACTGGTTAACTTTGTCCTGACCTGCGGGACCATCGGCACCATGTTGACCTTTGTGGTTACCGGACCGATTGTTGAACATAGCGGTCCACAGGCAGCACTGCTCACTGCAAACGGTCTGTACGCTGTTGTATTCGTGATGTGCTTCCTGTTAGGTTTCGTCAGCCGTCACCGTCAGCACAACACCCTGACCTCTCATTAATTGCTCATGCCGGGCGGCGCTATCGTCGTCCGGCCTTTTCTTCTCTTCCCCCGCAACGTGCCTTCATCTCTATAAAACCTTTCATTTTGTGTATTTTTTACACAAACATGAAATATCAGACAATTCCGTGACTTAAGAAAATTTATACAAATCAGCAATATACCACTTAAGGAGTATATAAAGGTGAATTTGATTTACATCAATAAGCGGGGTTGCTGAATCGTTAAGGTAGGCGGTAATAAAAAAGAAATCGAGGCAAAAATGAGCAAAGTCAGACTCGCAATTATCGGTAACGGTATGGTCGGCCATCGCTTTATCGAAGATCTTCTTGATAAATCTGATGCGGCCAACTTTGATATTACCGTTTTCTGTGAAGAACCGCGCATCGCTTATGACCGCGTACACCTCTCGTCTTACTTCTCTCACCACACCGCCGAAGAGCTGTCGCTGGTGCGCGAAGGCTTCTACGAGAAACACGGCATCAAAGTTCTGGTCGGCGAACGCGCTATCACCATTAACCGTCAGGAGAAGGTGATCCACTCCAGCGCCGGGCGTACCGTTTTTTATGACAAGCTGATCATGGCGACCGGTTCCTACCCGTGGATCCCGCCAATCAAAGGTTCTGATACTCAGGACTGCTTTGTCTATCGCACCATTGAAGACCTCAACGCCATTGAATCCTGCGCCCGTCGCAGCAAACGCGGTGCCGTTGTTGGTGGCGGCCTGTTAGGTCTGGAAGCCGCTGGAGCGCTGAAAAACTTAGGTATTGAAACCCACGTTATTGAATTTGCCCCTATGCTGATGGCAGAACAGCTTGATCAGATGGGCGGCGAACAGCTGCGTCGCAAAATCGAAAGCATGGGTGTACGCGTTCACACCAGCAAAAACACCCTTGAGATTGTGCAGGAAGGGGTTGAAGCGCGTAAAACCATGCGTTTTGCCGACGGCAGCGAGCTGGAAGTTGACTTTATCGTCTTCTCTACCGGTATCCGTCCGCGCGATAAGCTGGCAACCCAGTGTGGTCTGGACGTAGCTCCGCGTGGGGGTATCGTCATTAATGATTCCTGCCAGACTTCCGATCCGGATATCTACGCCATCGGTGAATGCGCAAGCTGGAACAACCGTGTATTTGGTCTGGTCGCACCTGGCTACAAAATGGCGCAGGTCGCCGTTGACCACATTCTCGGCAACGAAAACGCCTTTGAAGGTGCTGACCTTAGCGCCAAGTTGAAACTGCTGGGCGTAGACGTAGGCGGTATTGGTGATGCACACGGTCGCACGCCTGGCGCACGTAGCTACGTTTACCTCGACGAAAGCAAAGAGATCTACAAACGCCTGATTGTCAGCGAAGACAACAAAACCCTGCTCGGCGCGGTACTGGTGGGCGATACCAGCGACTACGGTAACCTGCTGCAACTGGTGCTGAACGCTATCGAGCTGCCGGAAAACCCGGATTCCCTGATCCTGCCAGCGCACTCTGGTAGCGGTAAGCCGTCTATCGGTGTTGATAAACTGCCGGACAGCGCGCAAATCTGCTCCTGCTTCGACGTCACCAAAGGCGATCTGATTGCTGCCATCAACAAAGGCTGCCACACCGTTGCGGCGCTGAAAGCCGAAACCAAAGCGGGTACTGGCTGCGGTGGCTGTATCCCGCTGGTCACTCAGGTACTGAACGCGGAACTGGCGAAACAGGGCATCGAAGTTAACAACAACCTGTGCGAACACTTTGCTTATTCGCGTCAGGAACTGTTCCATTTGATCCGCGTTGAAGGCATTAAAACCTTCGAAGAACTGCTGGCGAAACACGGCAAAGGCTACGGTTGTGAAGTTTGTAAACCGACCGTCGGTTCGCTGCTGGCCTCCTGCTGGAACGAATACATTCTGAAGCCGGAACATACTCCGCTGCAGGATTCTAACGACAACTTCCTCGCTAACATCCAGAAAGACGGCACCTACTCGGTGATCCCGCGTTCTCCGGGCGGTGAAATCACCCCGGAAGGGCTGATGGCAGTGGGTCGTATCGCGCGTGAATTTAATCTCTACACCAAAATCACCGGCTCCCAGCGCCTGGCGATGTTTGGCGCACAAAAAGACGATCTGCCGGAGATCTGGCGTCAGCTGATTGAAGCAGGCTTCGAAACCGGTCATGCCTATGCGAAAGCACTGCGTATGGCGAAAACCTGCGTGGGTAGCACCTGGTGCCGCTACGGCGTTGGCGACAGCGTCGGCCTCGGCGTGGAACTGGAAAACCGCTACAAAGGCATCCGTACTCCGCACAAAATGAAGTTCGGTGTCTCCGGCTGTACCCGTGAATGTTCAGAAGCTCAGGGTAAAGACGTGGGTATTATCGCCACTGAAAAAGGCTGGAACCTGTACGTTTGCGGTAACGGCGGTATGAAACCGCGTCATGCGGATCTGCTGGCGGCGGATATCGATCGCGAAACGCTGATCAAATACCTCGACCGCTTCATGATGTTCTACATCCGTACCGCCGACAAACTGACGCGTACCGCACCGTGGTTAGAAAACCTCGAAGGCGGCATTGATTACCTGAAAGCGGTGATCATTGACGACAAACTGGGGCTGAACGCACATCTGGAAGAAGAGATGGCGCGCCTGCGTGAAGCGGTAGTGTGTGAGTGGACTGAAACGGTCAACACGCCGTCTGCGCAGACTCGCTTCAAACACTTCATCAACAGCGACAAGCGTGACCCGAACGTGCAGATGGTGCCAGAGCGCGAACAGCACCGTCCGGCAACGCCGTATGAACGTATCCCGGTAACTCTGGTGGAGGACAACGCATGAGCCAGTGGAAAGACATCTGCAAAATCGATGACATCCTGCCTGAAACCGGCGTCTGCGCGCTGTTAGGTGACGAGCAGGTCGCGATTTTCCGCCCGTATCACAGCGATCAGGTGTTTGCGATCAGCAACATCGATCCGTTCTTCGAATCCAGCGTGCTGTCACGCGGGCTGATTGCGGAACACCAGGGCGAGCTGTGGGTCGCCAGCCCGCTGAAAAAACAGCGTTTTCGCTTAAGCGACGGCTTGTGCATGGAAGACGAGCAGTTTTCCGTCAAGCATTACGAAGCACGAGTGAAAGACGGCGTGGTACAGCTACGCGGTTAATGTTTTAACGGGAGGCGCAATGCCTCCCCTTTTTGCATTGTCCTGTAATGACCTTCGGTATATTGCAGGACATTTTTTAAACTTTTTGTTTTACTTTTTGTTTTTATTTTTTTAAAGGATAATCAAATGTTTACAGACACTATTAATAAGTGTGCGGCTAATGCTGCGCGCATTGCTCGCCTGTCGGCAAATAACCCGCTCGGCTTTTGGGTCAGCTCCGCCATGGCGGGCGCGTATGTGGGTCTTGGGATCATCCTGATTTTCACGCTCGGTAATTTGCTCGATCCGTCCATACGTCCTCTGGTGATGGGCGCGACTTTTGGTATCGCCTTAACGCTGGTGATTATCGCCGGTTCTGAACTGTTCACCGGACACACAATGTTCCTCACCTTTGGGGTGAAAGCGGGCACCATCAGCCACGGGCAAATGTGGGCAATCCTGCCGCAAACCTGGCTGGGTAATCTGGTCGGTTCCGTCTTTGTTGCCATGCTCTATAGCTGGGGCGGTGGTAGCCTGCTGCCGGTAGATACCAGCATCGTTCACTCCGTCGCGCTGGCTAAAACCACCGCACCGGCAATGGTACTGTTCTTCAAAGGTGCATTGTGTAACTGGCTGGTTTGCCTGGCAATCTGGATGGCGTTGCGCACTGAAGGGGCGGCGAAGTTTATCGCTATCTGGTGGTGTCTGCTGGCATTTATCGCGTCCGGCTATGAGCACTCCATCGCTAACATGACGCTGTTCGCGCTCTCCTGGTTCGGCAACCACAGCGAGGTCTACACGCTGGCGGGTATCGGTCATAACCTGCTGTGGGTGACGCTGGGTAATACTTTATCGGGCGCCGTATTCATGGGATTGGGTTATTGGTATGCTACGCCGAAAGCGAATCGTCCGATTGCGGACAAATTTAATCAAACTGAAACGGCTGCCGGTTAATTACTAAGGGGTTTTTACGTGGATCATTTGCCTATATTTTGCCAATTACGCGATCGCGACTGTCTGATTGTCGGCGGTGGTGATGTCGCGGAACGCAAAGCAAGGTTGCTGTTAGACGCAGGCGCTCGCTTAACGGTGAATGCATTAGCGTTTATTCCACAGTTCACCGCATGGGCAGATGCAGGCATGTTAACCCTCGTCGAAGGGCCATTTGATGAAAGCCTTCTCGACACCTGCTGGCTGGCGATTGCAGCGACGGATGATGACGCGCTTAACCAGCGTGTCAGCGAAGCTGCTGAATCTCGTCGTATCTTCTGTAACGTGGTCGATGCGCCGAAAGCCGCCAGCTTTATTATGCCGTCGATTATTGACCGCTCACCGCTAATGGTAGCGGTCTCCTCTGGCGGGACCTCTCCGGTTCTGGCGCGACTGTTGCGCGAAAAACTTGAATCACTGCTGCCGCTGCATCTGGGCCAGGTGGCGAAATATGCCGGGCAGTTACGCAGTCGGGTCAAACAACAGTTCGCCACGATGGGTGAACGTCGCCGTTTCTGGGAAAAATTGTTCGTTAACGACCGCCTGGCGCAGTCGCTGGCAAACAACGATCAGAAAGCCATTACTGAAACCACCGAACAGTTAATCAACGAACCGCTCGATCATCGTGGTGAAGTGGTGCTGGTTGGCGCAGGTCCGGGCGATGCCGGGCTGCTGACTCTGAAAGGTCTGCAACAAATTCAGCAGGCTGATGTGGTGGTATACGACCGTCTGGTTTCTGACGATATTATGAATCTGGTACGTCGAGATGCGGATCGTGTCTTCGTCGGTAAACGCGCGGGATACCACTGCGTACCGCAGGAAGAGATTAACCAGATCCTGCTGCGGGAAGCGCAAAAAGGCAAACGCGTAGTGCGTCTGAAAGGCGGCGATCCGTTTATTTTCGGCCGTGGTGGCGAAGAGCTGGAAACACTGTGCAACGCGGGTATTCCGTTCTCGGTGGTTCCGGGTATTACCGCAGCTTCTGGTTGCTCTGCCTATTCGGGTATTCCACTTACGCATCGCGATTATGCTCAGAGCGTACGCTTAATTACCGGACACTTAAAAACCGGTGGCGAGCTGGACTGGGAAAATCTGGCGGCAGAAAAACAGACGCTGGTGTTCTATATGGGGCTGAATCAGGCCGCGACTATTCAGCAAAAGCTGATTGAACACGGAATGCCAGGCGAAATGCCAGTGGCGATTGTTGAAAACGGCACGGCGGTCACGCAACGCGTGATTGACGGTACGCTCGCGCAGCTAGGTGAACTGGCTCAACAAATGAACAGCCCATCATTAATTATTATTGGTCGGGTCGTTGGCCTGCGCAATAAATTAAATTGGTTCTCTAACCATTAATTTAAAAAAAATTAACTAAGGCCGGATATTTCTGGCCTTTTTTTATTTACAAACATACTTATATTAATGTTTATTTTCAGCATACATAAAACAAACTTTTAACTAATTTATTTTAATAACGCCCTGCAGTTACAGCGGCTTACAAATATAAGCATAATATTCATAGTCCGTTCACTGACGCACAATAAATATTCCTGTATCGTCTTTAGCGAGCTGTTTGCTTATATTCACATAATCAATGAATATTACTCGATATATTTTACATAGGGAATGAAAATGAACAAGTTTATTAAAGTGGCACTGGTTGGTGCAGTCCTGGCAACATTAACTGCATGTACTGGTCATATTGAAAACCGTGAAAAGAACTGCTCTTACGACTACCTGCTGCACCCGGCAATTTCTATTTCTAAAATCATTGGCGGCTGCGGTCCTACTGCACAGTAAGTCTCTGACTGAAATTAGCTAACGCTGATTTAATTACCTGACGCCCTCGGGATTACCTGAGGGCGTATTTGTTTTTGTATTAACTCCGAAAACGTCATTCACAACGATTAAACGCTGGCAATACTCTCACGCAAAATCCGCAGCACCGTCTCTTCTCCACTACGATTCGGATTAATGCGAATCGCACAATGTTCTAATTGTGGATTCGCCTGGCGAAACGTTCCGGAAAGGCGGTAAAAGAGCGGCGGGATTTCATATTTCGACTCCGCACCCACCGGGTAAGGCAACGCGCCGCGCTTTTGCGCCTCTTCCAGCACCCTGGCGGCAATCGGCTGATGAAACTCCACAATTAATACTTTCGACTGCGCATTAGCAATGACGGCGTTTTTAACTTCCGGCACCGCACCACCGTTAAGTAAAGCCAGCAACCGTTCAGAAACGCCCGCCTGCACCGCATGCATTACAGGCGCGAACACCAGCCCACGCAACACTTCCAGCGCCTGAGCACCCTGAATCTGGCTGCCGCCGGAGTAAAGCGTGGCGCGAATCCGACTAATAACATCGGCATCACCTACCACCGCGCCAACACCCTCTGGCCCAAACAGCTTGAAGCAGGAGAATGTCGAAACATTCGCCCCGCATTCGCAGCCGATTCGCGCTACCTTCATCACCGCATAGTTGTCATCGGTTAACGCTGGAACGCCAGACGAGCGCAACGTTGCCAGCACATCTGCCAGCACGTAGCTGTCCTGTGGCTGCTGGCGCGTATGCTGTACCAGCGCCGCATCCGGTTGTTGCTCTTCGACGACCTGCTTAAGTGCCGCCAGGTCATTGAAATCAGCAGTGATAAGCGTCAGCCCCATCTGCTCAACAATGACCTGCGTCGTCGGATAAACAGGCGCGTCATGCACCAGAAGACGCTGCCCCGGTTTGAGCAAAGCCGCCAGCCCGGCGCGAATTGCTCCAGTCCCCGCGCCCTGCACCAGCGCCGCGGCCTGTGCGTGAAATGCATCAGCCAGCACCTGCTCCACCCGTTGGGTAATACGCGGTTGATTCAGACCTGGAGTTAACCCTAAATCACCGCCAGTAAGAAACTCGCTGCCGGGGAAATGGCGACAAATGCTATCCACCAGCGCAAACTGCTTTTGCTGCGCCTCAATAATCGTCAGGCTTTGCAGAGGAAACGTCTTCATCAATGCCTTCCTTAAGCCGGAACGAACAGGCCAAGCCAGTAAAGAACATTCAGCAGGATGCCGGTGATCATTACTGCCACGACCGGTGCCGCCATTTTCTGTACCGGACGGCCCAGGGATTCGTTGAGGAAGTAAATGGCAACCGCGATAGAGAATCCGGTATAACCCGCCATCTTAATTGCTGCGAAAATCGAACCGACCAGCAGCGCCACTTCCATCAGCATATTCATGGCGTTACGGATGTTATCCGACGCATTACGCACCGACGGGTAGCGCCCCAGCCATTTGCCGATCGAACGAAGCAGCAAGACTTCTGCCGAAATAACCACTGCGCCTAATACCGCTGCAACCATCGGATTCGGCGAGAGATAGCCCACCGCATAAACAAAGGTAAAGCCCGCAACTGCATATACGCCGGTGGCTAACGCGGTGGTGGCAATCAACGGCACAAACCCCAGCCCACGCATAAATTCCGCCAGTGCCGCCTGATTGATCAGCGTTTGCGATTGTTCCGGCGTTACGCCTGCGGAATATGCTTTCTCCAGTGTGAAGATCGACACTTCGCTACCAGCAAAAATCTTCATGCTGGCAACGGCGGCAATCAATGCCCCCACGATGGCGATATAGGGTAAATTTTTGATAATCCGCGACGTACGCTCTTCAAAGACGGAAAGTCCGCTTGTATCAAGATCATTTTCATCACGATGACGCAGGTCGTGAGTTATCGCGATCCCCAGCAGCATCACCATACCAATAAAGATTTCGATGGATTCCGGATTGAGATGCGGGAAATAGCGCACGACTACCACACGGGTCATCAGCACAACCACGGCGGCGATCAGACTTTGCTTCCAGCCAAACTGGTAGAAAATCGCCACCAGTGGGAACAGTGCAAAAGCTGAAACCACCGGCGAGCTTAATTCCCCCAGGCTACCTAATACATCCACCGGTAGCGCGGTCAGCAGCTGGTTTACTGGCAACAGACAGGTGAGGATCAATATCCCCCAGATAGCGCCAAGGCCAAACGCCATCAGGCTGTTTATCGCCAGTACGCCGAGGATATCGGTAGGAAGAAAGAGTAGCCATGCGTTTAGCAGCCCGGTTTTCAGGGTAAAAGAGATCCCCACCGAGGCCACAAAACCAATGCTCAGACCAAAAGCGATACTCCCCGCCTCGCGACGGTTCATATAGCCTTCAATCAGTTGCGGCAGGATCGGTCGGATGCCGTCATGAAAAACAGCCGCCGAGCGATGCGCCAGAAGCGATGTCATACCCGTCAGGCACGCCACCACGATAATCTGAATATACAGATCCATAGTCGTGCCTTTTATTTCAGATGGTTAATCAACATCGGAATCGCGTGTTCGACGTGCTCAACGGAAAGCCCAAACGCCACTTTCCCTTCGGCGATCATTTTGGCGATATGTTCGTCTTTCGCTTTGATACCCGGCTTGGCAATGGTGCAACTTTTGTTATAACCAATCACCGCGATAGCAATCGACAATGCCGCGCCCGCACCGGTATTACACGCGCCGATGTAGTAATCCAGTTGCCCGGATTTCACTTTCATCGCTGCTTCCATGTCGTTGTGAATGAAAACTTCAAAACAGCCTGGAGCCGTCGCTTCAATGGTTTTTTTAATCTGCTCACGCTGTAAGCCTGCAACGCCAATCTTTTTCATGAGTCTGTCCTTATTGGAAAAATTGAGAGGGATTTTCACGTAACATCACATCCACATCGGCCTGACTGAATCCTGACTGGCGCAATTGCGGAATAAAGGTGGTCAATAAAAAGTCATAGCCATAACCACCGTTGGCTTTTAAATGGGAGCGGCGCGTAATATCCATCGACAGCATGACGCGGTTCAGCAACCCACGGTCGCGTAGCGCATGAAGCATCGCAATACGCTTTTCGTCCGGGTAGTAACTATTCTTACCAATGGTGTCGAACTGCACGTACGCGCCGAGATCGATCATCTTCAAAATGTTATCGAGGTTGTCTTTCAGATCGCAGTGACCAACGGTGACGCGCGAAAGATCAACTCCGTGGGCTTGCAACAGAGCCAGTTGTTCCAGCCCCATCGTGCTAAAAGAGGTATGTGTGGAGATCGGGCGTCCGGTCTGGTTATGTGCCAGCGCGGCGGCAATAAACACCTTCTCTTCCAGCGGCGTAATCATTCCTTCGCTGGAGCCGATCTCCGCGATGATCCCGGCTTTCAGTTCCGTGCCATCGATACCCTGCTCAATTTCATCGACCATCTCTTGCGCCAGTTCCTGCACGCTGCGGGTCGCCACATGTTCGGGGAAAAACGCGTCCTGGTAATAACCGGTACAGGCCACCACGTTGATCCCGGTTTCGCGCATTACATCGAGCATAAATTGCGCATTGCGCCCCATGTAACGGTTGGTCATCTCAATCACATTACGCACGCCCTGGGCCATCAGGTCGTTCATCTCCTGGCAAATGAACGCATACTGATCAAGGCGGCAGTCCACGTTGTTTTTAAAGCCGGAGAGATCAATATGCAGATGCTCATGGGCCAGGGTGTAGCCCGTTGAATCAAAACTCATAGGGTGTCTCCTGCAAACCGGAGGGAGGAAAGAAAAGAGCGACCATTTTGTGGCGGTGGCGCACGGAAAAATTCACACACGGTAGCCCCCACATCAGAAAGCGTGGTGCGAACACCAAGCTGCGTGGCAGCCAGGCCTTGCTGATAAACCAGCACCGGCACGACTTCGCGGGTATGGTGGCTGTGACCGATTGTCGGATCGTTACCATGATCCGCCATCACGACCAGGCAGTCATCTGGCTGCATCGCCTCAACCAGGAGAGCAAGATTACGGTCAACGACCTGCAAACGTTCGGCATAACGTGCGACGTCTTCTGCGTGACCAGCGAGGTCGGTTTCCTGAATGTTGGTGCAAATAAACGCTGTCTGATGGGTGATAAATTCGTCGAGGGTGATATCCATAATCCGCTGGCTATCCACCAGGTTTTGCCAGCTCACGCCATAAGGATTGTTGACGATATCTGCCACCTTACCCACCAGCACGGTTGGCACGCCTGCTTCATACAGTTTTTGTGGCACCTGCACTTTTTCATCGACGCCATAGCCCATATGCACGACCTGGAAACCGTTGTCATAAGCGCCAGAACGCGGCGCGTTGATGCCAATAAAGCGCCCTTCTTTGCTTTCTGCGGCATCGAGAATACGCTGACTGTCGGTTAACAGGCCGCCAAATGTAATGACCCGACCGACCTGTACCTGGTCACGCACGATACGACCAATTTTGATTGCGTCGTCAAAAGAGATCACAGAGAGATTGGCGGTAATGTTATAGACCTGGCCTAAATCCGCCTCGAGATTATCGCCAATCGCAACCGCCTGATTGACCCACAGAAATTGCAGATCATCGCCACGGCGCTCCACCTGCCAGCCAGCGTTAAGTAATGCTTGCTCAACACGGTCAATCACATCGCGAAAGGGCATCCGTAGCGGCGGTAGCGGGCGCGTGCCTAAAATTTCCTGATGCCCCATAAAGGTGTCGCCACCTTCATGTTGCAGCTCTGCCACGCCCCAGGTTGCAGAATCTGACGGCTGCATATCTCCAGGCGCATAACCTAATGCGTTGATTAGCCCCATTTTCTCCAGCGTTGGCAGCTGCAAATGCGGCAGCTGGCTCAGAATGTGACCACAGGTATTCGCTCCCGCATCTTGCGGGCGCACCAGCGTGACATCTTTCATTGCGCCTACGCCAAAGCTATCAATCACTAACACCACGAATCGCGCCATTACGCCCCCAGAGAGTTTCCAAGACTGTCATAACGACCGACGATTTCCGGTTCGCCACGCTGAATACCCGATACCAGCACCACATCACTGCGGGTAACAAAAATTTGTGTACGAAAACAGAGCACCACCGCGCTGCTCACCGGAAACTCACCTGCTAACGGCAGGGTGTAGTCGATACTGCTGTCATCTACAGTTTTGAGATTGGTTTCAGTAATCTTTTGATTTTCTTTAGTAAAAACCAGAGCGCGGTGAGCATGACCACGACGGTAGTAACCGCCGCCGTAGCAGTAGCTGTCGCCACGGAAATGATGGGAGATTTCACTTAACCAGAGCATGGCGATACGTTCAGGCTGATCGCCCTGCTGGTTTGCCGGAATAGTGCCCGTCAGTGCATGACCGGGTTCGGCATGAGTCACACCGTATTCCGCCAGTAATGGCAGCGAAGTGCAGCTGGTCGCTGAAGGCGCGTTCAGTTGCTCAATCGCAATACCAGATTTCGCCAGTTGCTCCCGTGCTTGTACCAGCGTGTGAAGATTCGGTGTCGGCAAAACTTTCCCGCTTGTTTCATCCCAAAGCAGGCAAGGGAAATGGGTAAGTCCCGCTAAATGTAGTCCCGGCAGTTTCTGCATTTCAGCGACAATGTCATGCAGCGTGTTTTGGGGAAAACCGCTCTCCTGGCCCGGATAAAGAAAATCATCGTCGCTATAAACTTTGAGCAGCACAGACTGCACACGTCCGGCATTCACCGCTGCCGCAGAGACTTCCCGCGCTTTGTCGAGAGTAAACACGGTGATGACGTCAGTTCCCTGTGCAACGGCGTCAGAAACCTGGTGACAAGGGATTTGCACCAGATGTCCCTGATGCGCCACCGGCAGACCGGCGCGGCGCATGACCCGCGCCTCTTTGTAATCCACCGCCACAATGCCGCTGTAGCCCAGTGCCAGAAGTTTTTCCGCCAGCCATGGATTACGGCCAAACTGCTTGGTCATCAGATACAGCTCAATGCCGTAAAGCCGCGCCGTCTCAATCAGCCTCTTACCGTTTTCCAGTAACTGATCCACGTCGACAACCCAACTGTCCGGGGCGATCTTGCCCTGCTGCCACAAGCTTAGTGCGGCGGAAATCAGCGCTGGGTTCTGGCGTTTCAATGCTTCTACAAACATCTTGTTGCCTCGTTTCTATTCCTTGAATTAAACATTCATTTTTTTGAATATTTAAGTTATGTGACGCGGATTTGCCGTATAACTCAGACACCTTCGTTGGCGGCCATCCATAATCCATAGAGATTGGCCAGCAAATACCCTTCTTCACACGGGTTAATTTCCAGCGCGAATTCCTTCAATAGCACCTGATGCAATTGCACAATCGCTGGCCAGTATGTGGATTGCGCCAGTTCCGCCAGTAATTCGTCATCCAGCGGCAGTATGTGTTCGCCCCGACGACTGCGCATCAGCGCACTCGCCATATGCGTCATCGCCATCGTTCCCTGCTCGCTGCGTATGGGAAGATGGCATTCTGTTTCCAGTACTTTGACGACCTGCATCATGCCTTTGCAGATGTCCTTATCAATGACGCCTGCCTCGCAAAGCAGGTTGAGTCTGTTTTCCATTTAAGACGCCTTTCGCTTAATAACTGGGTTCAAGTTCCCCACTGACGACTCGCTGTTGATGAGCAAGCAGGGCATGTTTATCAACAACCGCACGTAGCAATTGTTGCATCGGGTAATCATCGGCTCGCGTTAGCACCACGGCTTCAGTGGCCTGTAAAAATCGTGGATCGTTCGTCAGCGGCGTCGCTTCTAATCCCAGCATGGCCAGTTCGCTTTCCGCCACCACGTTCCAGATAACCGCATCGACATCGCCTTTTACAATGCGTTGTAAACTCTCGTGATATGAGAGGTCGACGCGCTCCACATCGCTATTGCCAAAAAAGACATCGGTCATGATTTTCTGATCCGCCGAGCGGTTATCCAGCCCCACGCGTTTCACGTTGCCAGACGCCCCTTTACGGCAAATCAGCTGGTGCTCGCCAACATAGGTATGTGGCCCAAGTTCCAGCGCCAGGCATAACCCTTTTTGCGTGAGATAACTTTCTGCCGCCAGGCGGGACACTACCGCCATGTCATAGACGCCGTTAAGTAAACACTCCACGCGAATATCCGCGCCGCGCATATGCGCATAATAAAAAGGAATGCTATCAAACTGAGCTTTCAGCCCGCTTGCCAGTCCTTCGTACAAACGGGTATAGGGCAAGGGCATCGCACATACCACGTTGTTGATATCCACATGAGTCAGCAATGCTTTGTTATTCATCTCGACCAGATAACTGCCATTGCGCCCACGGCGTTCAATTCTAATCGCGCCGCTTGATTCCAGCGTTTTCAGCGCGGCCTGTGTCAGACCAACCGATGAATGGCATTCAGTTGCCAGTTCATCTATGGTTTTCAATCGATTACCGCACTTTTCACCTAACAGATAACGAGCCAGAGTCGTGATGACGACGCCTTCTTTTTTGATAAACGTTCGACGCATAATATATTTTCAATAAAGTGAATATTTATATCTTCATTAAAATGAAGATAAGTGGCAACTAAGAGATGTGGAAACGGCGAGGCACTTCACATTTTTTCGGGTTGTTGCGAAAAGAGGATAAAAAAACCGGGTTTCCCCAGTTTCAGAGTGATGATAAAAGCAAAATTGCCTGATGGCGCTACGCTTATCAGGCCTACATTTCCTTGCAATATGTGCATTACTTTGTAGGCCGGATAAGGCGTTCACGCCGCATCCGGCATGAACAAAGCGCAATTTGCCGGCAATAGTGAATTACGGCTTCGCCACAAAACCAATCGCTTCATACACCGCTTTCAGCGTACGGGAAGCGTGCGCGCTGGCTTTTTCTGCGCCGTCTTTCATCACCTGTTGCAGGAAGGCTTCATCGTTGCGGAAACGGTGATAGCGTTCCTGCAATTCAGTCAGCATACCGGAAACGGCATCAGCCACTTCGCCTTTCAGATGACCATACATCTTGCCTTCGAACTGTTTTTCCAGTTCCGGGATGCTCTTGCCAGTAACTGCAGAAAGGATATCCAGCAGGTTGGAAACGCCCGCTTTGTTCTGCACATCGTAGCGAACTACCGGTGGCTCGTCGGAGTCAGTGACCGCACGTTTGATTTTCTTCACTACCGATTTCGGATCTTCCAGCAGGCCGATAACGTTATTGCGGTTATCGTCAGACTTGGACATCTTCTTGGTCGGCTCCAGCAACGACATTACGCGCGCGCCAGATTTCGGAATAAACGGCTCCGGTACTTTAAAAATATCGCCATACAGCGCGTTGAAACGCTGGGCGATATCGCGGCTCAGTTCCAGATGCTGTTTCTGATCTTCACCGACCGGCACCAGATTGGTTTGATACAGCAGGATGTCCGCCGCCATCAGCACCGGATAGTCAAACAGACCAGCGTTGATGTTCTCGGCATAACGCGCAGATTTATCTTTGAATTGGGTCATGCGGCTCAGTTCGCCGAAGTAGGTATAGCAGTTCAACGCCCAGCCTAGCTGCGCATGTTCTGGTACATGGGACTGAACAAAAATGGTGCTTTTCTCAGGATCGATGCCACATGCCAGGTACAGAGCCAGCGTATCCAGCGTCGCTTTACGCAGCTTTTGCGCATCCTGGCGCACGGTGATGGCATGTTGGTCAACGATGCAGTAAATGCAATGGTAGTCATCCTGCATGTTTACCCACTGACGCAGCGCACCCATGTAGTTACCAATGGTCAATTCACCTGAGGGCTGTGCGCCACTAAAAACGATGGGCTTAGTCATTTTTCGATTCCTGATTTTCGCTATGCGGAAGCCCTAATGCGGGCAGAAGGTCATTTATAGAGTGATAAATTACATCAGGCTGGCTGAGATCGATAGCCTCGCCGTAGTTATATCCGTAGGTTAAGCCAACTGATGGGCAACCTGCCGCTTTTGCCGCCTGAATATCATTGCGTGAGTCGCCAACAAACAGCATCTGTTGTGGGGCAATTCCCATCCGCGCAGCCACCAGTAACAGCGGGTCCGGATGCGGTTTTTTGTTTTGCACGTCATCACCACCAATCACCACGCTGAAGTATTTGGCGATATCTAAGGCTTCGAGCAGCGGCGCGACGAACGGCGTCGGTTTGTTGGTAACCAGGCCTAGCGGCAGGCCTTTAGCCTGCAACGCGCCCAGAGTATCGGCAACGTGCGGGAACAAAAACGTCCCCTCTTCGGCAACCTCGCCATAGTAGCGATCGAACAGTTTACGCAGAATACGTACCTGTTCTTCTGCCGGAATGTCGTCATCAACGGGCGGTTTACCCATTGTTTTACGCAGGGTCGCACGTTCCTGACGCGCCCAAGCCAATGCCCGCTCCATCAGGACATCTGCGCCGTTGCCAATCCAGGTAATAACGCGTTCTTCGCCTGCAACGGGCAACTCCAGCGCATACAGCGCCATATCTACCGCAGCAGCAAGACCAGGAGCACTGTCCACCAGCGTACCGTCGAGATCAAAAGCGACGCCGCGAATATCTTCAAACTTATTCATGACTTACCTTTGCCAGTTCACTGCGCATTTCATCAATGACTTTTTTGTAGTCTGGCTGGTCGAAGATTGCCGAACCGGCGACGAACATATCCGCTCCCGCCGCAGCGATTTCGCCAATGTTGTTCACCTTCACGCCACCGTCCACTTCCAGACGGATATCAAAGCCCGACTCATCGATGCGGCGGCGCACTTCGCGCAGTTTATCCAGTGTTTGCGGAATGAAAGACTGACCGCCGAAACCAGGGTTGACAGACATCAGCAGGATCACATCCAGCTTGTCCATCACATAATCCAGATAGCTCAATGGTGTCGCCGGGTTAAATACCAGCCCCGCTTTACAGCCATTTTCTTTAATCAGTTGCAGCGTGCGGTCAACATGCTCGGAGGCTTCTGGATGAAAGGTAATGATACTGGCGCCAGCAGCAGCGAAATCCGGCACAATGCGATCGACGGGTTTCACCATCAGATGCACGTCGATAGGGGCGGTAATGCCGTAGTTACGCAAGGATTTCAGTACCATTGGCCCAATTGTCAGGTTGGGAACATAGTGGTTATCCATGACGTCAAAATGCACGACATCAGCGCCAGCTGCCAGGGCCTTTGCGGTATCTTCACCCAGGCGGGCAAAATCAGCCGACAGAATTGAGGGGGCAATCAAATACTGTTTCATCCGCTTCTCCTTGAGAATTATTTTTTCGCGGGTGAAACGACTCCTGGTTTGTACAAAGCCAGCAGTTCGTCCACCTTTTTACGTGTGCCGCCGTTGCTGCTTATACTGCGTCGAACTTTGACGACATGCAATTTTGCGCGCTGATACCACTCACGCGTTAACATCGTATCGTGATTGGAGATCAGCACAGGAATATGGCGATCAACCAGACCTTCTGCGATCTCCGCCAGATGGGCTTGTTGTTCAAGCGTAAAACTGTTTGTGTGATACGCCGTGAAGTTAGCGGTCGCAGAAAGCGGCGCATAAGGCGGATCGCAATAGACGACGGATGCATCATCTGCGCGCGCCATGCTGTCGGCGTAAGACTCACAATAGAAAAAGGCATTCTGCGCTTTTTCGGCAAAATGATACAACTCAGCTTCCGGGAAATAGGGCTTTTTATAACGGCCAAACGGCACATTAAATTCACCGCGCAGATTGTAACGGCACAAACCGTTGTAACCGTAGCGGTTCAAATATAAAAACAGTACTGCCCGACGCAAGGGATCCTGGCTTTTGTTGAACTCTTCGCGGAACTGATAGTAGACCTCGGCGCAATTTGTTTCGGGAACAAACAGCTCGCGGGCAGCCTGCACATACTCTTCAGTACGCGTCTTTACAATGTTGTAGAGACTAATCAGATCGCTGTTGATATCAGCAAGGATATAACGAGAAAAGTCGGTGTTAAGAAACACCGACCCGGCACCAACAAAAGGCTCAACCAGACATTCGCCCTTAGGCAAATGCCGTTTAATATCATCAAGCAAGGGATATTTGCCCCCTGCCCACTTCAAAAAAGCGCGATTTTTCTTCATGCTGACTAACTAATTACACCTTCTCCGGCTGTGGAGAAAGCTCCGACAGCATCCAGCGCTTCAGGCAGTTCCCGCAACGGTTATCCATTGCGGGAAATAGCCTTGATTACTTCAGATCGGCCTGTACCTGACGCAGCGGTTTCGCCCAAGGATTTTTGGCCTGGACATCGGCTGGCAATGTAGATACCGCTTTTTTCGCTTCTTCTTTCGAAGCGTACACGCCAGAAACCAGGACATACCACGGCTGACCATTACGCGTCGTTTCATAGACAACGTAGTTTTTCAGGTTCTCTTTCTTCGCCCAACCGTTCAGGTTGTCGTAGTTAGAGGAACTGCTCAACTGCAGAGTGTAATGGCTTGACGGTGCCGATTTCAACGAACCAACATTACCCGCGCTCTTCGCCCCAGCAGCTGGTGTTGTCGTGGTTTGCGCCGGAGATGCCGTTTGTGCCGGCTCCGTGCTGGCAGTCGCATTCGGCGCTGGCGTTGCCGCTGGCGTAGAAGTCGCAGCCGGTGCCTTCGAGCTCGCCACTGGCGCTGCTGGTTCGGTACGCTTCGGTTGCTGTGCTACCGGCTTCGGTTCGGTTTTCACAGTTGCTTGCGGTTTTTTCGGTTCAATCACTGCCTGCTGACGCGGCGGACGCGTGGTGGTCGGACGTTCAGCGGTTTGCGTTTTTGCCGTGTCGCGCGATGCATTGCCATTGCGTACTGGCGCAACCGTTGCGGGTTCGGTCGGCAATGTCGAATTTACCGCCACATTGTTCAGCTGTTGCTGATTTTGTGGCTGGGTCAGGGCATTGTTCAGATCACCCTGTACTTCAACACGCTGTTGACCATCCGTTGCCGCCGGGGTCTGCCCCTGGGTCGGCGTAGAAGAAATCGGCGGCAGAGAAACATCCTGCTGAGTATTTTCCGCAGACGTGGTTCCCGGTGCTGGCTGCACGCCATTCGCCTGATCGGTCGCATTGCCAGCAAGATCAATACTCTTCTCGCCAGACGCAGTTTGATCGCTGGAAGAGGTCGAGGGGGCTTTTAACGCAGAACCGATACCGATGATCAACAGCAACAGAACCAGAATACCGACGCCCATCATCATATACTGACGAGAAGCAGGTTTGCTGGCTGCTTTTTTGCGCTTACGCGGACGCCGCTCTACACGCTCTTCATCCACCGTTTCATCTTCGGATTCGTCATATTCTTGTTCGATTTCCGGTTCCTCATCGCGCTCTTTTTGCGCGCGGGTCGGACGGCGATCATCCGTATCATCAAGTTCAATATCATCAAAATTGATCTGCGGTTCGCCACGTTCAGTACGTTCAGAACGCTCAGAAGATTGACGAGAACGACCAGTACGACGATCGCTGGGATCGGGTTTCAGCTCGTCTTCTGGTTTGAATTCATCCATTTAACACCCCACTAAAAGGTTAATGCTTACCACGTTGCAATTAACCTGAAGCTAATAAACCGCCGGATAAGCGGCCTGACCTTTCTTGTTGTTACGCTAACTGACAATCAGCAATGGCGTTAAGAACGATATCGTGCGAAACACCGCCGCGAACTTCGCTCTTACCAATTGCCAGCGGAAGAATTAAGCGCATTTCTCCCGCAAGAACTTTCTTGTCACGCAGCATATGCGGTAAATATGCCTGCGCGGACATTTCGCGCGGCCCATTGACCGGTAACCCAGCCCGCGTGAGCAGGGTAATAATACGCTGCGTTTCGGCAGAACTGAACTGCCCGAGACGTTCCGATGTGCGCGCCGCCATTACCATACCCGCAGCAACCGCTTCACCGTGTAGCCAATTACCATAGCCCATTTCAGCTTCAATGGCATGACCAAAGGTATGTCCAAGATTGAGTAAAGCACGTAAGCCAGCTTCACGCTCGTCGGCGGCGACAACTTCTGCTTTCAGCTCACAGCAGCGGCGAATACAGTACGCCATTGCAGGGCCATCCAGACGAAGCAGCGCGTCGAGATTCTCTTCCAGCCAGTGGAAAAACTCGCCGTCAAGAATAATGCCGTATTTGATGACTTCCGCTAGCCCCGAAGCTAACTCACGCTGAGGAAGCGTTTTCAGACAATCGAGATCTACCACCACCGATGCAGGTTGGTAAAACGCGCCAATCATGTTTTTACCGAGGGGATGGTTTACCGCGGTTTTGCCGCCAACGGAGGAGTCAACCTGCGACAATAACGTCGTTGGGACTTGAATGAAGCGAACGCCGCGCTGATAGCTCGCCGCCGCGAAACCGGTAAGATCGCCCACCACGCCGCCGCCAAGTGCAACCAGTGTAGTATCGCGGCCATGCGGCTTTTGCAACAACGCTGTAAAGACGGTGTCGAGTACAGCCAGGCTTTTATACTGCTCGCCGTCAGGGAGGATAACGCTATCGACGTTAACACCCGCCTGTTCAAGTACGCCGCGGACCTTATCGAGATACAGAGGAGCCAGGGTTTCGTTGGTGACCAACATCACCTGCTCGCCCGATTTCAGCGGTAAGAATGAAGCTGGTTCGTTAAACAAACCAGATGCGATGGTAATTGGGTAACTACGTTCCCCGAGAGTGACGACTATCCTCTCCATAACGCGACATCCACCTTAATTACTGTACCCGCAGACGAGTGTATTTAAAGCCAGAATTAGTTGCTTTCCAGCATGTTAATAATCTGGTTTGCGACCACTTTAGCGCTTTGGTCATCAGTACGAATGGTCACGTCGGCAATCTCTTCATACAGCGGATTGCGTTCATTGGCCAACGCTTCCAGAACTTCACGTGGCGGTGTTTCAACGTGCAGCAACGGGCGTTTTTTATCACGCTGCGTGCGTGCAAGTTGCTTTTCGATGGTCGTTTCAAGATAAACGACAACGCCACGAGCGGAAAGACGGTTACGCGTTTCGCGGGATTTCACAGAGCCGCCGCCAGTAGCCAGCACAATACCCTGCTTCTCGGTCAATTCATTGATGACCTTTTCTTCGCGATCGCGGAAGCCTTCTTCGCCTTCTAAATCGAAAACCCAGCCCACATCAGCTCCGGTTCGTTTCTCAATCTCTTGATCGGAATCGTAAAATTCCATATTGAGTTGTTGAGCTAACTGGCGCCCAATAGTGCTTTTTCCGGCACCCATAGGCCCAACCAGAAAGATATTGCGTTTCTCTGCCATTTTTTCGGTACTACTAAGACTATTCGTTAATGATAAACCCGCTTCGCTCAGAGAGCGCAGCAGGACATGAACTGAAACCTCATAAGATATTGCGAGAGTCAGACTGAAAATTATCTCAATACTCCAGCAGGTTTGGCAACTGAATAAATCGCCCATCCCTCTGCATATCTGGTCGCTGCAGGCATGCTGCCTTGCTATCACCGCTTTGGCGATAAATCACCGGGTAAGATTAGCGTAAAAAAGACAGCAAAATGCCGCCTGAATGATAAATCATCATCATAAAACGCAGGCAGCTAAGAGCACCAACTCTCAAATCGGTACTCCTTGTATGCTAAATACCTGCGCGCGTCAAATAGATGAAACACGTTCAACGTAAAAACATCACCGCTTTTGCGGCGGTTTACTCACTGGAAACCAGTCGTGGCGTGATAAACACCACTAACTCACGTCGTTCATCTTCTTTTCCGTCATGACGAAATAATTGCCCGAACCAGGGAATGTCACCCAACAGCGGTACGCTATCCTGACCCGATTTATTTTTACGGGTAAAAATGCCGCCCAGCGCCAACGTTTCTCCGCTTTTGACCTCGACTTGCGTTTCGATCTCCTGCTTGTCAATTGCCAGCACTTCGCCATCGGCTTGTTGAAGGACCTGCCCCGGAACGTTCTGGCTGATGTGTAATTTCAGCCGGATACGACCTTTTTGTAACACCGTGGGCGTGACCTCCATTCCCAGTACCGCCTCTTTAAACTCCACCGATGTTGCACCACTTTCACCACTGGAAACCTGATACGGAATTTCGCTTCCCTGTTTAATGCTGGCTGGCTGGAGATGCGAAGCCAGTAAACGTGGACTGGCGATGATATCCAGTTGCTGTTTCTGTTCTAGTGCGGAAAGCTCCAGATCCAGCAAACGTCCGTTGATCCGCCCAATGTTAAAACCGATATGCGTCGTCGCCGTCGCCACCGCGAGATCGCTACCGAGCGTAGTCACTTGCCCAACGCCGCCAGCTTGTTGCGCATCGGCCAACGTCCATTTCACGCCTAACTCGCGCAGACTTTTTTCATTAATGGTGACAATGTGTGCCGACAGTTCAACCTGGCCTACCGGCAAATCCATTTGCATGACCCACTGTTCCAGTGCAGTTAACGCCGCCTGGTTATCGCGCAGCAAAAGGCGATTAGTGCGTTTATCAACGGTCATGCTGCCTTTGGCGCTAAGTAGCTTCTCCCCCGCTTTCGCCAACTCTCCGGCATCGGCGTATTGCAGGGTAATGCTGCGATTTTCCAGCGGCAGGTTTGCCTGCGCCCGTGCCTTCTCTGCCTCCTGGCGGGCGATATTTTCATTTTGCCAGGCAACGGAATGCACTGAAAGAATATTGCCTTCCTGACGCGTTATCAGCCCGGCGCTTTTCACTACGGTTTGTAGCGCCTGCTTCCAGGGAACATCCGTTAAATGTAGCGATACCGTACCGCTGACGTCTGGCGACACCACCAGGTTTAGCTTCTCCTGTTCGGCCAGCGCCTGCAAAACCTGAGCAACCGGAACGTCATCCACCATCAGCGTGACTTTTTGCGGCTTTGCCGCCTGCACGATGGGCATCATCATCAACAGTAGTGCGGCTATCCATTGCTTCATTTGTATCTCCTTGCCGTTGCCACAACCACTGTGGCGGTTCGCAGTTTGTCCCGGTTCCCAGCGTTAGTGTGTCTGGCGTCAGCTGTAAGATCGTCCAGCCGTTTTCCAGCACATCGTTTTGCTGCACCCGTCGCCATTTCTTTTGCCCATCTTTTATTACGCCGATAACGCGCTCGCCTCTTCCTACCATCCCCTGATAGCGCCACTGGGTAAGTTCGCTAATCCGGCATAGATCTTCCGGTGGTTTAAACGGGTCGCGCATGCCGGTTAATAGCCATAATGCAACACCAGCCAGCAGCCAACGTTTAGCCATCATTCGCCCCCTCTAGTTGGAGCGTGAACAAGAGTTCATCACCTTCCACGCTTAACGAAAAACGACTTACGCTGACGTTGCGCTCTGCCAGTCGTGTAAATGCCGACGGCACCGCTTCCCAGAGCGTTTTCAACGCCAGCTCCCCTCCCTGGGCTGACGGATGCCAGTAAACCAGTTGCGCGCCAGGCAACTGAAAATCCAGCGGCGAAAAGGACAACGTCTTTTCTTCGCGGATGGGTGTGGTGTCTACCAAGCGATGCAGTGCAGCCCACTGCTGGTGATTACTTGCCCGCAGTCGAATTAATGCGTCGCTCTCTTCCTGATGGGCCAATGAAAGAACGATGATTGTGAATAACACCAGCAACCAGACTGCCCAGCCAAACTGACGGGTACGAGGAGATGTGGCAAACCACCAGTCAAAGAGCGAGTTCATCGCTAACCTTCCTTGTTAACTGATACGCAAATTGCCAGCGCCCTTGTGCATCCTGCTGCGTGGCCCCTCGCTGGTTGAGCTGAAAAGAGGCATCCTCACGGAGTGACTTCTCCAACACATTTAGTGCTGTGATGTTCGACGTAAGTCCTTTGACTTCCAGCGTTCCCTGCTGCCAGCTCAGCGTGGTCAGCCAGGCTTTTTCTGGTAAAAGCGTCGCCAGCGCTTCCAGCGCTGGTTGCCAGTCGCGGGTAAATTGTCGCTGACGCTGACGTCGCAAATGCTGTTCGCGTAACTGTTGGCGTTCCAGCAAACGTGGCTTAGTGACCTGTAAGCTACGGGCGAGTTGTTGTTCTCCCTCGAGCAAAATGGCGTCTACGCGTGCTTCGGCGTTATATGCCAGACGCTGCATTAGCGTTATCCCTACGGTCAGCAGCAGAGGGGCAACAAACATCTGCAACCAGAAGCGAAAAAAGGCCGCACGACGTTGCTGTCGCCATGGCAAAAAATTGATTGGTGGGTTCATTAGCGACTCTCCCCAAGCGCCAGCCCCAGCGCAATGGCGAAGTCTCCACCTGGTGGCGGTAGCGGCGGCTGACGAACAGAAACCGCCTCCCAGGGGTCAAATCCGCCTTCGCCGCATATTGCGATACTGTCGGGATCCACGGATAACATCGCTGCAAGGTCATTCGCGCTTGTCATCCCCACCACCAGCTTGCGCCCCCAGCTATAACGCGTCGCCCACAACCACTGTTCGTGATCACACCAGGCCAGACATTGCTTGTGAGGGGGTAAAAAAGGCAAAAACCGTTGTAAAGCGCAGGCATCTGGGGTAATCGCGCTAACGTGAACACGCAATCTTTCTGCCAGGGTAAGTAACGTTGCCAACTCTTTGCTTTGTGCGGCGGTCACGTTATAGGCCGGGCTTAGTGAATCTTCGCTATAATCGAAGCGCAGGGAGTCCGGTTCCATATCCAGCTCGCGTGCCATTGTGCCTGCCAGCCATGCCGTTTGCTCTCGCTCACCGAGAGACATCGCCGGGCGTGGAAATGCCCTCTGTAACGTTCGACCAGCAGGAAATGCCAGCATAATGTGATGTCGATGCGGCAGTTCACGACTCCACGGTAACAACGTTTTTGCCAGCCGCTCTGTATCGAGAATGCGTCCATCTTTGATAATGTCTGTCGCCAGCGGCAAGCGCCACCAACGTTGCAAAAAACATTCTTTTGCACCACGCACGATAGCAACCGCCACCGCTTCTTGCTGTTGTAAATGCAACCCAATTTGCCAGTTCTTAAATGCCATTGTGATGATCTCCTTATCACCCGTCACTCTGACAGGTATATCAATGCGTCTGGCTTGCCTTTATACTACCGCGCGTTTGTTTATAAACTGCCCAAATGAAACCAAATCGGAAATTTCCAGTGAAGTTCGTAAAGTATTTATTGATCCTTGCAGTCTGTTGCATTCTGCTGGGAGCAGGCTCGATTTATGGCCTCTACCGCTACATCGAGCCACAACTGCCGGATGTGGCGACATTAAAAGATGTTCGCCTGCAAATTCCGATGCAGATTTACAGCGCCGATGGCGAGCTAATTGCGCAATATGGTGAAAAACGTCGTATTCCGGTTACGTTGGATCAAATCCCGCCGGAAATGGTGAAAGCCTTTATCGCGACGGAGGACAGCCGCTTTTATGAGCATCACGGCGTTGACCCGGTGGGGATCTTCCGTGCGGCAAGTGTGGCGTTGTTCTCTGGTCACGCGTCACAAGGGGCGAGTACCATTACCCAGCAACTGGCGAGAAACTTCTTCCTCAGTCCGGAACGCACGCTGATGCGTAAGATTAAGGAAGTCTTCCTCGCGATTCGTATTGAACAGTTGCTGACTAAAGACGAGATCCTCGAGCTTTATCTGAACAAGATTTACCTCGGTTACCGCGCCTATGGTGTCGGTGCTGCGGCACAAGTCTATTTCGGTAAAACGGTCGACCAACTGACGCTGAACGAAATGGCGGTGATTGCCGGGCTGCCAAAAGCCCCATCCACTTTCAACCCGCTCTACTCAATGGATCGCGCCGTCGCGCGGCGTAACGTTGTGCTGTCGCGTATGTTGAGCGAAGGGTATATCACCCAGCAGCAATATGATCAGACGCGTAGTGAGCCGATTAACGCCAATTATCACGCGCCGGAAATTGCCTTCTCGGCGCCGTATCTCACCGAAATGGTGCGTCAGGAGATGTATAGCCGTTACGGCGAAAGCGCTTATGAAGACGGTTATCGCATTTACACCACCATTACCCGCAAAGTTCAGCAGGCCGCGCAGCAAGCGGTGCGTAACAACGTGCTGGACTACGACATGCGTCACGGTTATCGCGGCCCGGCTAATGTGCTGTGGAAAGTGGGTGAGACGGCGTGGGACACCAAAAAGATAACCAATACTCTGAAAGCGTTGCCGACTTACGGTCCGCTGCTGCCTGCCGCAGTTACCAGCACCAATCCGCAGGAAGCGACAGCGATGCTGGCTGACGGAACGTCCGTAACGTTGCGTATGGAAGGCGTTCGCTGGGCGCGTCCTTACCGTTCAGACACTCAACAGGGACCAACGCCGCGTAAAGTGACTGATGTGGTGCAAACGGGTCAGCAAATCTGGGTTCGCCAGGTTGGCGATGCCTGGTGGCTGGCGCAGGTGCCAGAGGTGAACTCGGCGCTTGTGTCGATCAATCCGCAAAACGGTGCCGTCATGGCGCTGGTTGGTGGCTTTGACTTCAACCAGAGCAAGTTTAACCGCGCAACTCAGGCGCTGCGCCAGGTGGGTTCGAATATCAAACCGTTCCTCTACACCGCAGCAATGGATAAAGGTCTGACGCTGGCAAGTATGCTGAACGATGTGCCGATTTCCCGCTGGGACGCCGGTGCTGGTTCTGACTGGGAGCCGAAAAACTCACCGCCGCAATATGCCGGTCCAATCCGTTTACGTCAGGGACTGGGTCAGTCGAAGAACGTAGTGATGGTGCGTGCAATGCGGGCTATGGGCGTCGACTACGCTGCAGAGTATCTGCAACGCTTCGGCTTCCCGGCGCAAAACATTGTTCATACCGAATCGCTGGCGCTGGGTTCCGCGTCCTTCACGCCGCTGCAGGTGGCGCGCGGCTATGCAGTAATGGCGAACGGTGGCTTCCTGGTGGATCCGTGGTTTATCAGCAAAATTGAAAACGACCAGGGCGGCGTGATTTTCGAAGCGAAACCGAAAGTAGCTTGCCCGGAATGCGATATCCCGGTGATTTATGGCGATACGCAAAAATCGAACGTGCTGGAAAATAACGACGTTGAAGACGTGGCTATCTCCCGCGAGCAGCAAAATGTTTCGGTGCCGATGCCGCAACTGGAGCAAGCTAATCAGACATTAGTCGCGAAGACCGGCGCGCAGGAGTATGCACCGCACGTTATCAGCACTCCGCTGGCATTCCTGATTAAGAGCGCACTGAACACCAATATCTTTGGTGAACCAGGCTGGCAAGGTACTGGCTGGCGCGCAGGTCGTGATTTGCAACGTCATGATATCGGCGGGAAAACCGGAACCACCAACAGCTCGAAGGATGCATGGTTCTCGGGTTACGGACCAGGCGTAGTAACCTCAGTATGGATTGGCTTTGACGACCACCGTCGTAATCTCGGTCATACCACGGCTTCCGGGGCAATTAAAGATCAGATCTCTGGTTATGAAGGTGGTGCTAAAAGCGCGCAGCCTGCATGGGACGCTTATATGAAAGCCGTTCTGGAAGGCGTACCGGAACAACCGCTGACGCCGCCGCCGGGTATTGTGACGGTGAATATCGATCGCAGCACTGGGCAACTGGCCAGCGGCGGCAACAGCCGCGAAGAGTACTTCATTGAAGGTACACAGCCTACACAGCAGGCGGTGCGCGAGGTGGGAACGACCATTATCGATAATGGTGAGGCACAGGAATTGTTCTGATTAAAAAGGCGCTTCGGCGCCTTTTTAGTTTGCTGGCAAAGTGCGCGTTGTTCATGCCGGATGCGGCATGAACGCCTTAGCCGGCATGCAAAATCTTGAAAACTCAATACATTGCAGGAATCCCGTAGGCCTGATATGTATGACGCATCAGGCAAGATCTACGTATTTACAACCGTCCCTGCCCCTTCAACCACTCACGTACCAGGAACAGCGCGCTGACATTGCGCGCTTCATTGAAGTCAGGATCTTCGAGCAAATCCATCATATGCGCCAGCGGCCAGCGAACCTGCGGTAGCGGCTCTGGCTCATCGCCTTCCAGCGATTCCGGGTAGAGATCTTGCGCCACCACAATATTCATTTTGCTGGAAAAGTAAGACGGCGCCATGCTGAGTTTCTTCAAAAAAGTCAGATCGTTCGCACCAAATCCCACTTCTTCTTTTAGCTCGCGGTTAGCTGCTTCGTAGACGCTTTCACCGGGATCAATCAGCCCTTTCGAAAACCCTAACTCGTAGGATTCAGTTCCCACCGCGTACTCGCGAATCAGGATCAGATGGTCGTCCACAATAGGCACAATCATCACCGCTTCCCTGTTGGTTGGACGCATTCGTTCATAAACACGCCGCACGCCATTGCTGAACTCCAGATCCACGCTTTCGACGGTAAACAGTCGGGAACGGGCTACAGTTTCAACATTCAGAATGGTGGGTTTTTGTAATGATTTTCTCATTGTGGAATCTTTGCAGTGAAATCAGTATTTATTGTGCGATATCGGACACCGTTTCGGCAATGTGAATTGCATGTTATTTACATTTATGCAACCTGATAAATAATCGTTCTCAAATCAAATTAAAAGTCAATAGGTTGAAATAACTCCAGGAATTTGCTGATATTCCGCCCTCAGAGGGTTTGCTATGATCAGCGGTTACTGGGATGCGCTTAATGATGCTCAAGTTCAACTCCACGCTTGCCGATAGCCAACCGCAGAATCCTATATTGTGTCCAGGGTGCGAATAATCACGCCTGACAAATTAAGTAAGATGGGGAAAGCATGAGCACCATTGTGATTTTTTTAGCTGCTTTGCTGGCCTGCTCACTACTTGCGGGATGGCTGATAAAAACCCGCACCAGGCGGCGACAATTGCCCTGGGCTAACGCCTTCGCTGATGCGCAAACGCGCAAACTCACTTCTGAAGAACGTAGCGCCGTTGAAAATTATCTCGAAAGCCTGACGCAGATTTTGCAGGTTCCCGGTCCGACGGGTGCCAGCACGGCGCCTGTCTCTCTGACGCTGAACGCCGAAAGCAATAATGTGATGATGCTGACGCACGCTATCACACGTTATGGCATCTCTACCGACGATCCCAATAAATGGCGCTACTACCTTGACTCGGTAGAAGTCCACCTGCCGCCTTTCTGGGAGCAGTACATCAACGACGAAAACACCGTTGAACTGATTTATACCGACTCACTCCCATTAGTCATTTCACTCAACGGCCATACGCTGCAAGAGTATATGCAGGAGACTCGCGGTTACACGTTACAACCTATTCCATCAACGCAGGCATCGATTCGCGGTGAAGAGAGCGAACAAATTGAGTTGCTCAACATTCGCCAGGAAACGCACGAAGAGTATGCACTTAGCCGCCCACGAGGATTGCGGGAAGCGCTGCTGATTGTCGCCTCATTCCTGATGTTCTATTTCTGCCTGGTGACCCCGGATGTATTTGTCCCGTGGTTGGTTGGCGGCGCGCTGCTGCTGCTGGGCGCGGGCCTGTGGGGATTATATGCGCCACCTGCCAAATCCTCCCTAAGGGAAATCCACTGCCTGCGCGGGACACCGCGTCGCTGGGGGCTGTTTGGTGAAAACTCTCAGGAACAGATTAACAATATTTCGCTTGGTATTATCGATCTGGTCTACCCCGCGCACTGGCAACCTTACATTGCCCAGGATCTCGGACAACAAACCGATATCGATATCTACCTCGACCGCCACGTCGTGCGCCAGGGGCGCTATCTTTCGCTGCATGACGAAGTAAAAAACTTCCCGTTGCAGCACTGGCTACGCAGCACGGTTATCGCAGCCGGTTCGCTGATAGTCTTGTTTATGCTGCTGTTCTGGATCCCACTGGATATGCCGCTGAAATTCACTCTCTCGTGGATGAAAGGCGCGCAGACTATTGAGGCCACCAGTGTTAAACAACTCACGGACGCTGGCGTACGCGTAGGCGATACCTTACGTCTAAGTGGTACAGGCATGTGTAATATCCGCACTTCCGGCACCTGGAGCGCGAAAACCAATTCACCGTTTTTGCCGTTTGACTGCTCGCAAATCATCTGGAATGACGCCCGTTCATTGCCATTACCGGAATCGGAACTGGTTAACAAAGCTACGGCACTGACCGAAGCAGTAAACCGTCAACTGCACCCTAAACCAGAAGATGAATCACGCGTCAGTGCCTCATTACGTTCTGCGATTCAGAAATCCGGCATGGTTTTGCTTGATGACTTTGGCGACATCGTACTGAAGACAGCAGATCTCTGTGCAGCCAAAGATGATTGTGTGCGCTTAAAAAACGCCCTGGTGAATCTTGGCAACAGTAAGGACTGGGACGCACTGGTGAAACGCGCCAACGCAGGAAAACTTGATGGTGTGAATGTATTACTCCGCCCGGTGAGCGCAGAATCGCTGGATAATCTGGTGGCGACTTCCACCGCACCGTTTATCACTCATGAAACGGCGCGAGCGGCACAATCACTGAATAGCCCAGCGCCTGGCGGCTTCCTGATTGTCAGCGACGAAGGCAGCGATTTTGTCGATCAACCGTGGCCAGCAGCCTCACTTTATGACTACCCGGCGCAAGAACAATGGAACGCTTTCCAGAAGCTGGCGCAAATGTTGATGCATACACCGTTTAACGCCGAGGGGATCGTCACCAATATTTTCACCGATGCCAACGGCACGCAGCATATCAGCTTGCACCCTATTCCGGACCGTTCTGGTCTGTGGCGCTATCTCGGCACCACATTACTGCTACTGACGATGTTCGGCTGTGCCATCTATAATGGCGTGCAGGCCTGGCGTCGTTACCAGCGTCATCGCACCCGCATGATGGAGATTAAGGAATATTACGAAAGCTGCCTGAATCCGACGCTGCTCACGTCTTCAGAAAGCCTCATCGAATAACACGTTTGCGCGGCAGGTTATGCTACCCTGTCGCGCAAATTGCTTCACTCTGGAGATTTCCCCCATGCATATCAACATTGCCTGGCAGGACGTAGACACCGTTCTGCTGGATATGGACGGCACGTTGCTCGACCTCGCCTTCGATAACTATTTTTGGCAAAAGCTGGTGCCTGAAACATGGGGCGCGAAAAACGGTGTTACGCCACAGGAAGCAATGGAATATATGCGCCAGCAATATCACGACGTGCAGCATACGCTAAACTGGTACTGTCTTGATTACTGGAGCGAGCAACTGGGTCTGGATATCTGTGCGATGACCACCGAGATGGGGCCGCGTGCTGTGTTGCGTGAAGATACTATTCCGTTTCTCGAAGCGCTGAAAGCCAGCGGCAAGCAGCGTATTTTGCTCACTAACGCCCATCCACATAACCTGGCCGTTAAACTTGAGCATACGGGTCTGGACGCACACCTTGATTTATTACTTTCCACCCACACATTTGGTTATCCGAAAGAGGATCAGCGGTTATGGCATGCGGTGGCCGAAGCTACGGGTCTGAAAGCTGAAAGAACGCTGTTTATTGATGACAGCGAAGCCATTCTCGATGCTGCCGCGCAATTTGGTATTCGTTACTGTCTCGGCGTCACCAACCCTGACTCTGGAATAGCCGAAAAACAGTATGAACGCCATCCGTCACTGAATGACTACCGCCGCCTGATCCCCTCGCTAATGTGAAGGAGACGCCATGAAAGAAAAACCGGCTGTTGAGGTTCGACTGGATAAATGGCTATGGGCCGCCCGTTTTTATAAAACCCGCGCGCTGGCCCGCGAAATGATTGAAGGCGGTAAGGTGCATTACAACGGGCAACGCAGCAAGCCGAGTAAAGTCGTCGAGCTGAATGCCACGCTCACGCTGCGCCAGGGAAATGACGAACGAACGGTGATTGTAAAGGCGATTACTGAACAGCGTCGCCCCGCCAGCGAGGCGGTCTTGTTGTATGAAGAGACTGCGGAAAGTGTAGAGAAACGCGAAAAAATGGCGCTGGCACGTAAACTTAATGCCTTAACCATGCCGCACCCGGACCGGCGCCCGGACAAAAAAGAGCGCCGTGACCTGTTACGATTTAAACACGGCGACAGTGAATAACTGTCACCTGCAAGAGAGATGATTATGCCGCAACATGACCAATTACATCGCTATCTGTTTGAAAACTTTGCCGTTCGCGGCGAACTGGTAACCGTTTCGGAAACCCTGCAACAGATCCTTGAGAATCACGATTATCCGCAGCCGGTGAAAAACGTGCTGGCAGAACTGCTGGTCGCGACCAGCCTGTTGACCGCTACGCTGAAGTTTGATGGTGATATCACCGTACAGCTGCAAGGCGACGGTCCGATGAATCTGGCGGTTATTAACGGTAACAACAAACAGCAGATGCGCGGTGTGGCGCGCGTGCAGGGCGAAATTCCAGAAAATGCCGACCTGAAAACGCTGGTCGGCAATGGTTACGTGGTGATCACCATTACCCCGAGCGAAGGCGAACGCTATCAGGGCGTGGTTGGTCTGGAAGGTGATACCCTGGCGGCTTGCCTGGAAGATTACTTTATGCGTTCTGAACAGCTGCCGACGCGCCTGTTTATTCGCACCGGTGACGTAGGCGGCAAACCGGCTGCGGGCGGTATGTTGTTGCAGGTAATGCCTGCGCAAAATGCCCAGCAAGACGACTTCGACCACCTGGCGACGCTGACCGAAACCATCAAAACTGAAGAGCTGCTGACGTTACCGGCAAACGAAGTTTTGTGGCGCTTATACCACGAAGAAGAGGTGACGGTTTACGATCCGCAGGATGTTGAGTTCAAATGCACCTGCTCGCGTGAACGTTGCGCAGGCGCGCTGAAAACGCTGCCGGATGAAGAAGTTGATAGCATCCTCGCGGAAGAAGGCGAAATTGACATGCATTGTGATTACTGTGGTAACCACTATCTGTTCAATGCAATGGATATTGCTGAGATCCGCAACAATGCGTCTCCGGCAGATCCGCAGGTTCATTAATCGCCATGTCCGGCAGAGATGACTCTGCCGGATATCATGACTAAATTGCCTGATGCGCTGCGCTTATCTGGCCTACGGATTAAATGCAATTTATCGCAGGTAAGATAAGGCGCCGCATCCAAACGCGCTGTCATTAATTCAGATTCAAATCCAGCGTTTCACCATCCACCGTAAGATCGCGCCACACTTTAGGCTTCGTCCCCAGTTTTCCATCCTTCGCCGCTGTGAGTAATTTCTCTTTCGTTATTACACGCGGGAGTGAACTCATCGTAATCTCTTTCCATTCTTTCCCGGCAGGATCAATACCATAGACAATGACTCTTTCATCATTAAAGGCAAACAGGATCCGCTCAGCCCTACCATCACTATTCAGATCTTGCTCTACCAGCACGCAGGCATCTTTTTCAACACATATCATTGCGTTATAGCGATTTTTCATCACTACCGACCAGAATGTCGTATCAGGTTTGCCAGAACCTGGGGCAATAAATACATTATCAGCTAATGCTTTTTCCGATATCTGCTGCTGAAGACGTTGCACTCCATCAAACGCCATCAGCAGACCCCGCCTGCGTTTCGGGTCTTTCATATACTCGACATCGCTTTTCAGCGACTCAAGCGCTGCACGCCCATAGCGACCGCTATGTTCGAGCATGTAGATACTTACCTGGTCTGGCGTGTTCTTGCCACTCTGATAACGCGCCATATGGCTGTTCACGCTAATGCGCATACTGTCCAGCACCGGTGAATTAAGAAGCACCAGTATCACCAGCACCAATAACGAAACCGTAAGGTTCACTTTGCCCTGAAGAACAAGGGGATTTTGCCCTTTACGCCAGGCAATACTGACGAAATACCCCAGCGACCAGACCAGTAACACCACCACCGCCAGTGCGCCGTGCAAGCGTTCGGCAGTCCAGCCGTATTGAGCGACCCGCATCCATATAGCCCAGGCGGCGATCAACACATAGAGCGGCGCCACCAGCAGAGACGTTTTTATCAGGCAACGCAACGGGCCAGTCCAGGGAAGCGATGCTTTTTGCGGATCGCGGACAATGGCCATTAAGAGCAACTGCAAAAAGGCCAGAGTTAAAAGCAGCCCAGCGGCGGAGATGTGGCGGGAAATCGCATTCAAACCAGCAAAGGGCAAAGTGATAATAAACAGCAGCGTCAGCAGTGAAACCAGTGGTAGCAAACCTGTAGCGATTAACGTGAAGAGCTTTTGAATAGAGGCGATTAACCGCGATTGAGTCCGCGCAAGAATGACTGCCAGCGCGGTAACCAGGCCCAGCGTAAGATAAATAAACCAGTCGGTTGAAAAAAAGAGGGTACTGAAAAACGTGATGCCAACAAGTTTAAATAACTCACTCCACAGTAAAAGTACCAGCCATGTCAGACCATTAGTGATCAAAATCACCATCAATATTAGAGCGTTATGCCACGCTGACTGGTAAAAAAAGCTATAGTTCGTTCGCTCTTTTCTGTCGTGTAAATTCAGTTGTATCCAGGGCAATAACAACATCGCCATTAACAGCAGATAACAACCAAATTCCCAGAGTTCCTGGTCCGCTCGCCAGGGACTCATGCCATCAATTTGCCACTTCAGCCAGCCGCTCATCGCCAGGGTGGCAATAAATACCAGCGCCAGCCACCCCCACAAACGCTTCTGTTTGAAGGATTCCACGGTGAATAACAAAACGGATGAAAGCGCCACGGTCGCAGGAATGCCGTAAACAAGCCAGTTGTTATTGTCCACAGCCAGCCAGGTTATCAGAAAATAGCAAACCAGCCCCTGGATTAATCCAGTGGCGACCATTCCCCACCGTGTTGCAGGTGAAATTTCAACGTTATCCATGTTCGTGATCCGGAATCAAAAGGAAGGTTAATTATTGCATTCAGGCAGTACTAATAATTATTTTAAGAAAAATTTACAAAAAATTTTGCGGTGGTGAATCGATACTTTACTGATTGATTTTACATAAATTTCAATCAAGAATGAGATTTAACTCACATTATAATGGCCAATTAAACTAACATTTAACCTTTTAGGAACATTTTCCACACCTGGAATGCTATTTCTGCGATAATAGCAACCGTTTCGTGACAGGAATCACGGAGTTTTTTGTCAAATATGAATTTCTCCAGATGCGTAAATCTATGAGCCTTGTCGCGGTTAACACCCCCAAAAAGACTTTACTATTCAGGCAATACATATTGGCTAAGGAGCAGTGAAATGCGCGTTAACAATGGTTTGACCCCGCAAGAACTCGAGGCTTATGGTATCAGTGACGTACATGATATCGTTTACAACCCAAGCTACGACCTGCTGTATCAGGAAGAGCTCGATCCGAGCCTGACAGGTTATGAGCGCGGGGTGTTAACTAATCTGGGTGCCGTTGCCGTGGATACCGGGATCTTCACCGGGCGTTCACCAAAAGATAAGTATATCGTCCGTGACGATACGACTCGCGATACATTCTGGTGGGCAGACAAAGGCAAAGGTAAGAACGACAACAAACCTCTCTCTCCGGAAACCTGGCAACATCTGAAAGGCCTGGTGACCAAACAGCTTTCCGGCAAACGCCTGTTCGTGGTTGATGCTTTCTGTGGCGCTAACCCGGATACTCGCCTTTCCGTACGTTTCATCACCGAAGTGGCCTGGCAAGCGCATTTCGTCAAGAACATGTTTATTCGCCCGAGTGATGAAGAGCTGGAAGGTTTCAAACCTGACTTTATCGTCATGAACGGCGCGAAGTGCACCAACCCGCAGTGGAAAGAACAGGGTCTGAACTCTGAAAACTTCGTGGCGTTTAACCTCACCGAGCGCATGCAGCTGATTGGTGGCACCTGGTACGGCGGCGAAATGAAGAAAGGGATGTTCTCAATGATGAACTACCTGCTGCCGCTGAAAGGTATCGCTTCTATGCACTGCTCCGCCAACGTTGGCGAGAAAGGCGATGTTGCGGTGTTCTTCGGCCTTTCCGGCACCGGTAAAACCACCCTTTCCACCGACCCGAAACGTCGCCTGATTGGCGATGACGAGCACGGTTGGGACGATGACGGTGTGTTTAACTTCGAAGGCGGCTGCTACGCGAAAACCATTAAACTGTCGAAAGAAGCAGAGCCAGAAATCTATGGCGCTATCCGTCGCGATGCACTGCTGGAAAACGTCACTGTACGTGAAGATGGCACCATCGACTTTGATGATGGTTCAAAAACCGAGAACACCCGCGTTTCTTATCCGATCTATCACATCGATAACATCGTTAAGCCAGTTTCCAAAGCGGGCCACGCGACTAAAGTTATCTTCCTGACCGCAGATGCTTTTGGCGTACTGCCGCCGGTTTCTCGCCTGACTGCCGATCAAACTCAGTACCACTTCCTCTCAGGCTTCACCGCCAAACTGGCTGGTACAGAGCGTGGCATCACCGAACCGACACCAACCTTCTCTGCCTGCTTCGGCGCGGCATTCCTGTCGCTGCACCCAACTCAGTACGCAGAAGTGCTGGTAAAACGTATGCAGGCAGCGGGCGCGCAGGCATATCTGGTTAACACTGGCTGGAACGGCACTGGCAAACGTATCTCCATTAAAGATACCCGCGCCATTATCGACGCCATCCTCAACGGTTCGCTGGATAACGCAGAAACCTTCACTCTGCCGATGTTTAACCTGGCGATCCCGACCGAACTGCCGGGCGTAGACACGAAGATCCTCGATCCGCGTAACACCTACGCTTCTCCGGAACAGTGGCAGGAAAAAGCTGAAACGCTGGCGAAACTGTTTATCGACAACTTCGATAAATACACCGACACCCCAGCGGGTGCCGCGCTGGTAGCGGCTGGTCCGAAGCTGTAATCGGTTAATATTTCACTGACCCCTTATCCAAACGGATAAGGGGTTTTTTTATATCTAATTGGCTACCAATATGTACACGGTACACTTATAATTATCAATAGACCGCAGGATGCACTATGTTCACGTTTATTGAACTACAAGGATTTAGCAAACGCCGCCAGCTATTGTTGCCTGATGATGAGTTCCGGGCTTTTCAGGAACTACTCATTCAAGATCCATCTGCCGGTGACATTATCGCGGGCACAGGCAGTTTCAGAAAAATTCGCTGGAACCGTTCTGGAATGGGGAAACGGGGCGGCATTCGGATAATTTATTACAACGTAACACGCAATGGCCGAATTTATCTGGCATTGATTTATCCTAAAAATGAACAGGATGATTTAACAGAAGAACAAAGAAAGGCATTGAAACTATTGTCCGAAAAGCTGCTTTAATGTTGAAGCTCAACAAATCCCATCACGGCCGCAACGCCAACGGAGGCATTGGAAATAGATGAAAGACGAATTATTTGCTGATCTTCTTGCCAGCGCAGAAGAAATGGTACGCATCGAAAAGGGTGAAAAAACGCCTGAGCCAGAACACGTCCATACTTTTAGCGAAATCGATGTAAAAGCGATCCGTGAAGCAACTGGCTTACGTCAGCAAGATTTCGCTGTCGCCGTGGGGGTGAGTTACGACCTGGTAAAAAGCTGGGAAACCAAACGCCGTCAACCTACCGGAGCACCTCGAAAATTGCTCCTGCTTTTGCAAGCGAATCCTTTCATTATCAATCAATTGAAAACAATCTAAAAACGGGAGGCACCTTCGCCTCCCGTTTATTTACCCTTCTTTTGTCGTGCCCTGCGCCCGCGTTACCGGTAATGGCAGCCAGGCGCGAATGGAAAGCCCGCCCCGCTTGCTGGTGCCAAGCTCCAGCATCCCGTTATGGTTATCCACGATACGCTGCACAATCGCCAGGCCTAGTCCCGTGCCGCTAATGGTGCGCGCACTGTCGCCGCGGACAAAAGGCTGGAACAGATGCTTACGCTGTTCAGGCTCGATACCCGGACCGTCGTCTTCCACCTGGAACCAGGCGCGATTTGGCTCGGTGCCACTGCTGACTTTAATCCAACCATTGCCATAGCGGGCAGCGTTCACCACCATATTCGCCACCGCACGTTTGATTGACAGCGGATGCATTTTCACTTCTATGCAGTCAGGATAAAGCGCGGTATCAATTTCACGCTCATAGCCACTTTCCGCGGCAATCACCTCACCAAGCACCGCATTAAGATCCGCCAGTTCCATTGGCATCTCCTGCCCGGTGCGCAGGTAGTCGATAAACTGCTCAATGATGGCGTTGCACTCTTCGATATCTTTGTTGATCGATTCCGCCAGGTAGCCATCCTGCTCGCTCATCATCTCGGTCGCCAGGCGAATACGCGTCAGTGGCGTGCGCAGGTCATGACTTACCCCTGCCATCAGCAGCGTGCGGTCATCCGCCAGTTGCTTAACACCAGCCGCCATATGGTTGAAGGCTCGGGTAACCGAACGCACCTCCGAAGCGCCATATTCACGCAGCGGCGGCGGAATAATCCCTTTACCGACCTGCAAAGCAGCATGTTCGAGATCGACCAACGGTCGGTTCTGAATACGAATAAACAGCCACGCCCCGCCAATCGCCAACAGCATAATCGCCAGCGTATAGCGGAACAGCGGAGAAAAATCGCCCTGATGAATTTCGGTCAGCGGCACACGTACCCAGATATTGGGCGACAGCCAGGTTTTCAGCCAGACGACAGGCGAGCTTTTGTTAACCTCGACGCGAACTTCCGTCGGACCGCCCAGCTGCTGCGCCATCTGATGGCTTAAGAATTCATAGTGTTGCGCCCAACGCAGCCCGGCCTCTTCGGCAGCTTCGTTGGAATAGAGAGAGATCCCCAGCTCACGGTAGATCTCCCGACGGAAAGCGGGAGGCACAACCAGCTGCGTGCCGTCCTCCAGTTGCAGTTTGTCGGTCATCAACATACGCACTTCGTACGCGAGGACTTTATTAAACTGCTGGAGGCTCGGCAAAATCGCGAAGTTCAGCACCACCAGATAAGTCGTCACCAAGCTGACGAACAGCAAGGTGACGATGAGCAATAACGTGCGGGCAAATGAACTTCGTGGCGAGAAGCGCAATCGCCTCATGCTTTAGAACCGTCCGGCACGAAAACGTAGCCCAGACCCCAAACGGTCTGAATGTAACGCGGATGCGCCGGATCTTCTTCCACCATGCGGCGCAGACGAGAGATCTGCACGTCGATGGAACGTTCCATTGCGGAATATTCACGGCCACGGGCAAGGTTCATCAGCTTATCGCGGGAGAGCGGCTCACGCGGGTGGCTGACCAGCGCCTTCAGAACCGCAAATTCACCGCTGGTCAGCGGCATCGGTTCATCTTCGCGGAACATTTCACGCGTACCCAGGTTAAGTTTGAACTTACCGAAAGCAATCACAGCTTCTTCCTGTGACGGCGCACCCGGCAGTTCATTCGCCTGACGACGCAGCACCGCACGGATGCGGGCCAGCAATTCACGCGGGTTAAATGGTTTTGGAATGTAATCGTCAGCACCAATTTCCAGGCCAACGATACGGTCAACTTCTTCCCCTTTCGCCGTTACCATAATGATCGGCATCGGGTTACTCTGGCTACGAAGACGTCGGCAAATCGACAAACCATCTTCACCAGGTAACATCAAATCCAGTACCATAAGATGGAAAGATTCACGAGTCAGCAGGCGATCCATCTGTTCTGCATTAGCGACGCTTCGAACCTGGAAGCCTTGTTCGGTGAGATAACGCTCCAGCAGCGCACGCAAGCGCATGTCGTCATCGACCACCAGAATCTTGTAGTTCTCTTGCATTGTTTGTACTCCCAAAGGTTCGCAACAATTTGTAAGCGTGTATTCTTAAAAAAGCTCACGTTCGTCACCAGCTAAATCTGGTATGAATTTCAGCCTAAATTGTTACAAAGCATATTAAACAGCGGCTTAAGTATACAATTTATTCAGCGAAACATTATTGATTCTGTTGATATGATCACGTTATACCCAATGTGCGCATTATCAAACAGACAAAGGGAATCAACGAGATGAAAACGCCCCTGGTTACCCGGGAAGGGTATGAAAAACTCAAACAAGAGCTAAATTATCTCTGGCGTGAAGAGCGCCCGGAAGTCACAAAGAAGGTGACCTGGGCCGCAAGTCTGGGCGACCGCAGCGAAAACGCTGACTATCAGTATAATAAAAAGCGCCTGCGTGAAATCGACCGTCGTGTGCGCTATCTCACTAAATGCATGGAAAATCTCAAAATCGTCGATTACTCGCCCCAGCAGGAAGGCAAAGTTTTCTTTGGCGCGTGGGTAGAGATTGAAAACGACGATGGCGTGACTCACCGTTTCCGTATCGTCGGCTACGATGAAATCTTTGGCCGTAAAGATTACATCTCTATCGATTCCCCGATGGCTCGCGCATTGTTGAAAAAAGAGGTGGGCGATTTGGCGGTGGTGAATACCCCTGCCGGGGAAGCGAGCTGGTATGTTAATGCTATCGAGTACGTGAAACCGTAAGGAAGAGTCTTAACCTCCTGCCAATGGCTGGCATTTTGGCCAGCCAGTCCGTATAACTATCCCCTGATTTTTGATCCGAAAAGATGAACTCAAACCATGATGAATGATTCGTTCTGCCGCATTATTGCGGGTGAAATTCAGGCACGCCCGGAACAGGTTGACGCAGCCGTTCGCCTGCTTGACGAAGGGAATACCGTGCCGTTTATCGCACGTTATCGTAAGGAAATCACCGGCGGTCTGGATGACACGCAGCTGCGTAATCTGGAAACGCGTCTGAGCTATCTGCGCGAGCTGGAAGAGAGACGTCAGGCTATTCTCAAGTCCATTTCTGAGCAAGGTAAACTCACCGACGAGCTGGCGAATGCCATCAACGCTACCTTGAGCAAAACCGAACTCGAAGACCTTTACCTGCCCTACAAACCGAAACGTCGTACCCGCGGGCAAATCGCCATTGAAGCAGGGCTTGAGCCGTTGGCTGAACTGCTGTGGAGCGATCCATCACACACGCCAGAAGTCGCCGCTGCACAATATGTTGATGCCGATAAAGGCGTAGCAGATACCAAAGCCGCGCTGGACGGCGCGCGCTATATCCTGATGGAACGCTTTGCCGAAGATGCCGCGCTGCTGGCGAAAGTGCGTGATTATCTGTGGAAGAACGCGCATCTGGTGTCGACCGTAGTGAACGGTAAAGAAGAGGAAGGCGCGAAATTCCGCGACTATTTCGATCATCACGAACCGCTGTCAACGGTGCCTTCTCACCGCGCGCTGGCGATGTTCCGTGGGCGTAACGAAGGTGTACTCCAGCTTTCGCTGAATGCCGATCCGCAGTTCGACGAGCCGCCGAAAGAGAGCTATTGCGAGCAAATCATCATGGATCATCTCGGCCTGCGCCTGAACAATGCCCCGGCGGATAGCTGGCGCAAAGGCGTGGTGAGCTGGACGTGGCGCATCAAGGTGCTGATGCACCTGGAAACAGAACTGATGGGAACCGTGCGCGAACGTGCGGAAGATGAAGCGATTAATGTCTTTGCCCGTAACCTGCACGATCTGCTGATGGCGGCCCCTGCCGGACTGCGTGCGACGATGGGCCTCGATCCGGGTCTGCGTACCGGGGTAAAAGTAGCGGTGGTCGACGCAACGGGCAAACTGGTAGCAACCGATACCATTTATCCGCACACCGGACAGGCCGCAAAGGCGGCGATGACCGTTGCCGCCCTGTGTGAAAAACATAATGTTGAACTGGTAGCGATCGGTAACGGTACGGCTTCCCGCGAAACCGAGCGTTTCTATCTTGATGTCCAGAAGCAGTTCCCGAAGGTTACCGCACAGAAAGTGATCGTCAGCGAAGCTGGCGCGTCGGTTTACTCGGCTTCCGAGCTGGCAGCGCAGGAGTTCCCGGATCTCGACGTTTCTCTGCGTGGCGCAGTATCTATCGCCCGCCGTTTGCAGGATCCGCTGGCGGAGCTGGTGAAAATCGATCCGAAATCTATCGGCGTTGGTCAGTATCAGCATGACGTCAGCCAGACGCAGCTGGCCCGCAAGCTGGATGCAGTAGTAGAAGACTGCGTAAACGCCGTTGGCGTTGATCTGAATACTGCTTCTGTTCCGCTGTTAACTCGCGTGGCGGGCCTGACGCGCATGATGGCGCAAAACATCGTGGCCTGGCGCGATGAAAATGGTCAGTTCCAGAACCGTCAGCAACTGTTAAAAGTGAGCCGTCTGGGGCCGAAAGCCTTCGAACAGTGCGCGGGCTTCTTGCGCATTAACCACGGCGATAACCCGCTGGACGCGTCTACCGTTCACCCGGAAGCCTATCCGGTGGTGGAACGCATTCTGGCAGCAACACAGCAGGCGCTGAAAGATCTGATGGGTAACAGCAGTGAACTGCGTAATCTGAAAGCGTCTGATTTCACCGATGAGAAATTCGGTGTGCCGACGGTAACCGACATCATCAAAGAGCTGGAAAAACCGGGTCGCGATCCGCGTCCGGAATTTAAAACCGCTCAGTTTGCTGATGGCGTCGAAACGATGAACGACCTGCAACCGGGTATGATCCTCGAAGGTGCTGTCACCAACGTCACCAATTTTGGTGCTTTTGTTGATATCGGCGTACATCAGGACGGCCTGGTTCACATCTCTTCTTTGTCGAACAAGTTTGTGGAAGATCCGCATACCGTGGTGAAAGCAGGCGACATTGTGAAGGTGAAAGTGCTGGAAGTGGATCTTCAGCGTAAACGTATCGCCCTGACCATGCGTCTGGACGAGCAGCCTGGCGAAACCAACGCTCGTCGCGGCGGCGGTAACGATCGCCCGCAAAACAACCGCCCGGCAGCCAAACCGCGTGGGCGTGAAGCGCAGCCTGCCGGTAATAGCGCGATGATGGATGCGCTGGCAGCGGCAATGGGCAAAAAGCGTTAAACGCTCCGACTGGCCTACGGTTCGAATTTGCACGAAATCGTAGGCCAGATAAGGCGTTCACGCCGCATCTGGCAACGAACGCCTTGCCTGACATAAAAATGCCGGAGAATATCTCCGGCATTTTTATTCCACAACGAAACTCACACTATATTTCGTTAATATTTATCACAACATTAACAATTGAAACCTTAATAAAACATTAAGCAGCCATAATAATTCGTCCTCCGAATTATATTTTTGCTCCGATATAACCTTGAGCCACATCAACATTCACGCAGATTATTATCTAAACCAACATTCGCACACATTTTAAGTATTGCTGATAGAAACCATTCTCATTATCATTGTACTGTTGATTATTTAATCTCTCCTTCGTTGGCAAATCATCTGGTCCCATGTCGCTGTCAAACGCCCCATGAGGTAGTTATCCAGTTAATGAGAAACAAGTAGGCACCTATGCAATACACTCCAGATACTGCGTGGAAAATCACTGGCTTTTCCCGTGAAATCAGCCCGGCATATCGTCAGAAGCTGCTTTCTCTTGGCATGTTACCTGGCTCCTCTTTTAATGTGGTGCGCGTCGCTCCACTCGGCGATCCCATTCATATCGAAACCCGTCGTGTAAGCCTGGTATTACGCAAAAAAGATCTGGCCTTATTAGAAGTGGAAGCGGTTTCCTGTTAATACGGTGATAACAACAATGAAAAAATTAACCATTGGCTTAATTGGTAATCCAAATTCTGGCAAGACAACCTTATTTAACCAGCTCACCGGAGCACGTCAGCGTGTAGGAAACTGGGCTGGCGTTACCGTCGAACGTAAAGAGGGGCAGTTTTCCACCACCGATCATCAGGTCACGCTGGTGGACCTGCCCGGTACTTATTCTCTGACTACTATTTCATCGCAGACGTCGTTGGACGAGCAAATCGCCTGCCACTACATTTTGAGTGGCGACGCCGATCTGCTGATTAACGTGGTGGATGCGTCTAACCTTGAGCGTAACCTGTATCTGACGCTACAGCTGCTGGAACTCGGTATTCCCTGCATCGTGGCGCTGAACATGCTCGACATTGCCGAGAAGCAAAATATTCGCATTGAAATTGATGCGCTGTCGGCGCGTCTTGGCTGCCCGGTGATCCCGCTGGTTTCCACGCGTGGTCGCGGTATCGAAGCTCTGAAACTGGCGATTGACCGCTACAAAGCCAACGACAATGTAGAACTGGTGCATTACGCACAGCCGCTGCTCAACGAAGCAGATTCACTGGCAAAAGTGATGCCGTCCGACATCCCGCTGAAACAGCGTCGCTGGCTGGGTCTGCAAATGCTGGAAGGCGATATCTACAGCCGCGCCTACGCCGGTGAAGCGTCGCAGCATCTGGATGCCGCCCTCGCCCGTCTGCGTAATGAGATGGACGATCCGGCGCTGCATATTGCCGATGCGCGTTACCAGTGTATTGCTGCTATCTGCGATGTGGTAAGCAACACGCTGACGGCAGAACCCAGTCGCTTCACCACGGCAGTGGATAAAATCGTGCTCAACCGTTTCCTCGGCCTACCGATTTTCCTCTTTGTGATGTACCTGATGTTCCTGCTGGCTATCAACATCGGCGGGGCGTTACAGCCGCTGTTTGACGTCGGCTCCGTGGCACTATTTGTGCATGGTATTCAGTGGATTGGCTACACGCTCCACTTCCCGGACTGGCTGACTATCTTCCTCGCCCAGGGCCTGGGCGGCGGTATTAACACTGTGCTGCCGCTGGTGCCGCAGATCGGCATGATGTATCTGTTCCTCTCCTTCCTCGAGGACTCCGGTTATATGGCGCGTGCGGCGTTTGTGATGGACCGCCTGATGCAGGCGCTGGGCTTGCCGGGGAAATCCTTTGTGCCGCTGATCGTCGGCTTCGGTTGTAACGTGCCGTCTGTGATGGGTGCGCGAACTCTTGATGCGCCGCGTGAACGCCTGATGACCATTATGATGGCACCGTTTATGTCCTGCGGCGCGCGTCTGGCTATCTTCGCAGTATTTGCGGCTGCCTTCTTCGGGCAGAACGGCGCGCTGGCGGTCTTCTCGCTGTATATGCTGGGTATCGTGATGGCGGTGCTGACTGGCCTGATGCTCAAGTACACCATCATGCGCGGTGAAGCGACGCCGTTTGTCATGGAGTTGCCGGTCTATCATGTACCACACGTTAAAAGCCTGATTATCCAGACCTGGCAGCGTCTGAAAGGCTTCGTTCTGCGTGCTGGTAAAGTGATCATCATCGTCAGCATTTTCCTGAGCGCCTTCAACAGCTTCTCGTTGAGCGGGAAAATCGTCGATAACATCAACGACTCGGCACTGGCTTCCGTTAGCCGTGTGATCACCCCGGTCTTCAAACCGATTGGCGTACATGAAGATAACTGGCAGGCAACGGTTGGCCTGTTTACAGGTGCCATGGCGAAAGAAGTGGTGGTGGGTACGCTCAACACTCTCTACACCGCAGAAAATATTCAGGACGAAGAGTTCAATCCAGCAGAATTTAACCTCGGTGAAGAGCTGTTCAGCGCGGTAGATGAAACCTGGCAGAGCCTGAAAGACACCTTCAGTCTTAGCGTACTGATGAACCCCATTGAAGCAAGCAAAGGCGACGGCGAAATGGGTACCGGGGCGATGGGCGTGATGGATCAGAAATTCGGTAGCGCAGCTGCCGCTTACAGCTACCTGATTTTCGTCTTGCTGTATGTACCGTGCATCTCGGTGATGGGAGCCATCGCCCGTGAATCAAGCCGTGGCTGGATGGGCTTCTCCATCCTGTGGGGGCTGAATATCGCTTACTCGCTGGCAACATTGTTCTATCAGGTTGCCAGCTACAGCCAGCATCCAACCTACAGCCTGGTGTGCATTCTGGCGGTTATCCTGTTTAACATCGTGGTTATCGGTTTGCTGCGCCGCGCGCGTAGCCGGGTGGATATCGAACTGCTGGCAACGCGCAAGTCGGTAAGCAGTTGCTGTGCAGCCAGCACCACTGGCGATTGCCACTAAGGATACAGCAATGGCTTCGCTCATTCAGGTGCGTGATTTGCTGGCGTTACGGGGGCGTATGGAAGCGGCCCAGATAAGCCAGACATTGAACACTCCACAGCCAATGATTAACGCCATGCTGCAACAACTGGAAAGTATGGGCAAAGCCGTGCGGATTCAGGAAGAACCTGACGGCTGCCTCTCCGGCAGTTGTAAAAGCTGCCCGGAAGGAAAAGCCTGTCTGCGCGAGTGGTGGGCGCTGCGTTAACCATACTCCATCGCCTGTTTTGAAAAGCCCGGTATGCGTTTGCTACCGGGCTTTTTTTGCGTGCGGCTTTCCATAAAAATGCAATTCTTGCAGCACAGCGTAAGTTCCTCTGAAAGCGTCTCGCAGGGATGAAAACTGGCTAATGCACAGGTGTGGAGTGGCGCGTAGAGTCGCGGCATTCAAACAACAGGTGAAGGAACGCCATGAGCAAAAAGCAGAGTTCCACCCCACACGATGCACTGTTCAAACTCTTTTTACGCCAACCGGACACGGCACGCGATTTTCTTGCGTTCCATTTACCGGCCCCTATTCACGCGCTCTGTGATATGAAAACCCTCAAGCTGGAGTCGAGCAGCTTTATTGATGACGATCTGCGTGAAAGCTATTCCGACGTGCTGTGGTCGGTGAAAACGGAGCAAGGACCAGGATATATCTATTGCCTGATTGAACATCAAAGCACATCAAACAAATTGATCGCATTTCGCATGATGCGTTATGCCATTGCCGCAATGCAGAACCACCTTGATGCCGGATACAAAACGTTGCCGATGGTGGTGCCGTTGTTGTTTTACCACGGTATTGAAAGCCCCTATCCCTATTCGCTGTGTTGGCTGGATTGTTTTGCCGATCCCAAACTGGCAAGGCAGCTTTATGCCTCTGCATTTCCGCTGATTGATGTCACCGTCATGCCTGATGATGAAATCATGCAGCACCGACGCATGGCGCTGCTGGAGTTAATTCAAAAACATATTCGTCAACGCGACCTGATGGGGCTGGTAGAGCAAATGGCCTGCTTATTAAGTAGTGGATACGCTAATGACAGACAAATCAAAGGGCTGTTTAATTACATACTACAGACTGGCGATGCGGTGCGTTTTAACGATTTTATCGACGGCGTTGCCGAACGTTCACTGAAACACAAGGAGAGTTTGATGACTATTGCGGAAAGATTGCGGCAGGAGGGAGAACAATCCAAAGCCCTGCATATAGCCAAAATAATGCTTGAATCCGGTGTCCCTCTTGCGGACATCATACGATTTACCGGGCTGTCAGAAGAAGAGTTGGCTGCGGCGAGTCAGTAGACACTATCCCCTGCTTAAGTGCTACTTTGTGCTATCTTGTATGTAACACAAAGTAGCACTTAAGGAACTAATATGCAGACAGTGAAATTACGGCAACAAGGAGGAGCCATGATCGTTACTATCCCACGAGATCTTGCTACCGATCTTGGATGGTCACCGGGCACAGAGCTTACCGTGGAGAAAAAAGGCGATAGTGTTAATTTGCGCCCCACAGAGCACAAACCGCGTGGGCGTCTTACCGTCGCGCAGTTGTTGAGCCAGATCGATGAAAACGAAATTACGGAGTTAAATCAGTCCACAGAAGGATGGGCTGAAGGAAAAAAAGGTAATGAAGCATGGTAAAGGCAAGGACGCCACATCGTGGAGAGATATGGTATTTTAACCCTGATCCGCTTGCCGGACATGAACTTCGCGGACCACATTATTGCATTGTGGTAACGGACAAAGAACTCAACAATGTTTTAAAAGTTGCTATGTGCTGTCCAATTTCAACAGGCGCAAATGCAGCGCGTTCCACAGGGGTGACAGTGAACGTCCTCCCCCATGATACGCAAACCGGTAGCCTGCATGGCGTTGTACTTTGTCACCAGCTAAAAGCCGTCGATCTTATTGCCCGTGGCGCTAAATTTCATACCGTTGCCGATGAAGCATTGATTAGTGAAGTTATCAGTAAACTGGTGAATTTAATCGACCCACAATAATTAGCTCTCACTTACCACCTACACCCTCTACTTCAACGCCACCAGCAGGTGACAAAACTCGACCGGATGCGAAATAAACGGCGCATGGGCCGCTTTGGCGAAGATGTATGACTCGCTGTGCGGCCAGGCTTCATCCAGCATCGGCACCACTTTGCGCGGCACCAGACCGTCGAGATAGCCATACAATCGCAAAAACGGCATAGGTACGTTTTGCAGCGACTGACGGAGATCGACCGTTTTCAAAATTTCCAGCCCACCATTAAGCACGTCAACCTCCGGCATCGGTAACGCCAGAACGGTTTTCTTCAGCGCTCGCGCATCCTGGCGTGCCGTTTCTGTACCCATGGTTTGTAACGCAAGGAACCGTTCTACTGTGCGCTGAAAATCTTCACTCAGTTGCTGCTGGAAACCTGCCAGCACGTCCGGTTTTATCCCAGGCCAGCCGTCACAAGCACTGAAACACGGTGACGATGCCACGGTAACCAACGCCTGAACACGCTCGGGATGGGTTAACGCAATCTGGCTTGCCACCAGTCCACCCAGACTCCAGCCCAGCCAGATGGCCTTATCTGGTGCCTGTCGCAGCACGACTTCTGCCATCTCAGCAAGCGACATCGCACCAAATCCCTGGCTGCGCCCGAAGCCAGGAAGATCAACAAGATGCAACGTAAAATGCGAGCTAAGTTCCTCGTCAATGCAACGCCACACTTCGGCATTCAGTCCCCATCCGTGCAGCAGCACAAGATGAACATTCCCCTGACCTTTGGTCTGCCACCAGATGTTATTCATCCGCTATTGTTCTCTTTTTACTTACAAGGATGAACATATGCTAACAGTACCGGGATTATGCTGGCTATGCCGAATGCCGCTGGCGTTAGGTCACTGGGGGATTTGTTCGGTATGCTCTCGTGCCGCCCGTACAGATAAAACGCTATGCCCACAATGTGGATTACCTGCCACACACTCACATCTTCCTTGCGGTCGCTGCCTGCAAAAACCGCCGCCCTGGCAAAGACTAGTCACGGTCGCCGACTATGCGCCCCCCTTAAGTCCGCTCATCCACCAGCTTAAGTTTTCGCTACGCAGCGAAATCGCCAGCGCCCTGTCACGTCTGTTACTATTAGAAGTCTTACACGCCCGTCGGACTACCGGATTACAACTGCCGGATCGCATCGTCAGCGTCCCGTTATGGCAGCGCCGTCACTGGCATCGGGGGTTTAATCAGAGCGACTTGCTGTGTCAGCCGTTATCACGCTGGTTGAATTGCCAATGGGATAGCGAAGCCGTCATGCGTACACGAGCCACTGCGACCCAGCATTTCCTCAGCGCCCGACTACGCAGACGCAATCTGAAGAATGCTTTTCGCCTTGAATTGCCCGTGCAAGGTCGCCATATGGTGATTGTGGATGATGTCGTTACCACCGGAAGTACCGTCGCAGAGATTGCGCAACTGCTTTTACGCAATGGTGCGGCGACAGTCCAGGTCTGGTGCCTTTGTCGAACCTTGTAGAGCCTCGATGATGGGCGTATTATAACCAACTAAAATAGTCAACTATTAGGCCATTACTATGATCCGTATTTCCGATGCTGCACAAGCGCACTTTGCCAAACTGCTGGCAAACCAGGAAGAAGGGACACAAATCCGCGTATTTGTGATTAACCCTGGCACGCCTAACGCTGAATGTGGTGTTTCTTATTGTCCGCCGGACGCTGTGGAAGCCACCGATACCGCCCTGAAATTTGACCTGCTGACCGCGTATGTTGATGAGTTAAGCGCACCTTACCTGGAAGATGCAGAGATTGATTTTGTTACCGACCAGTTGGGTTCTCAGCTGACGCTGAAAGCACCAAACGCCAAAATGCGTAAAGTGGCTGACGATGCGCCGCTGATGGAGCGTGTGGAGTACATGCTGCAATCGCAGATCAACCCACAACTTGCCGGTCACGGTGGTCGCGTTTCGCTGATGGAAATCACCGAAGACGGCTACGCCATTCTGCAATTCGGTGGCGGCTGTAACGGTTGTTCTATGGTCGATGTGACGCTGAAAGAAGGGATCGAGAAGCAGCTGCTGAACGAATTCCCGGAGCTGAAAGGTGTACGCGATCTCACCGAACACCAGCGCGGCGAACACTCCTACTACTAAGTTACCCTCTCTTTTGTAGATTGCCCGATGCGACGCTAAAGCGTCTTTTCGGGCCATCTGCCAGGCATTAGCGCTATATTGTCTCGGCAAATCCAATCCCTACGTTTCCCCGCGATAATATGACCAACCTCTCATAATTTAAATTTACCCCGCTCTGGTGATTCTCAAGCACGCGATGTTACCCGTATCATTTGCATGGGCACCAAACACACTCATAACATCTGACTACACTAACTAGTTTTAGAAGTCGTCAGCCATGGTGCTGTTATATCTCTGTTCCCAGTTGGGACGATCAGAATTTATCGTCAGAAGCCTGACGTTACCCATAACAAATGAAAGGCCAGGTAAATCATGCCATTAGTCATTGTTGCTGTCGGTGTAATCTTGTTATTACTCCTGATGATTCGCTTCAAAATGAACGGTTTCATCGCTCTCGTCCTGGTGGCACTTGCTGTTGGATTAATGCAAGGGATGCCGCTGGATAAAGTTATTGGCTCTATCAAAGCCGGTGTCGGCGGGACGCTCGGCAGCCTTGCCCTGATCATGGGTTTTGGCGCGATGCTGGGCAAAATGCTGGCAGACTGTGGCGGTGCACAACGTATCGCCACCACGCTGATTGCCAAATTTGGTAAAAAACATATCCAGTGGGCCGTGGTACTAACCGGTTTTACCGTTGGTTTTGCCCTGTTCTATGAAGTGGGCTTCGTACTGATGCTGCCGCTGGTGTTCACCATCGCCGCTGCGGCAAATATCCCGCTGCTGTATGTTGGTGTACCGATGGCCGCTGCGCTGTCTGTCACCCACGGCTTCCTGCCGCCGCATCCGGGCCCGACTGCGATTGCCACCATTTTCAATGCCGATATGGGTAAAACCCTGCTGTACGGCACCATTCTGGCAATCCCGACCGTGATTCTCGCGGGTCCGGTTTACGCTCGCGTGCTGAAAGGTATCGATAAGCCAATCCCGGAAGGTCTGTACAGCGCGAAAACCTTCAGCGAAGAAGAGATGCCGAGCTTTGGCGTCAGCGTCTGGACTTCTCTGGTGCCAGTTGTGCTGATGGCGATGCGTGCGATTGCCGAAATGATCCTGCCGAAAGGTCACGCTTTCCTGCCGGTGGCGGAGTTCCTCGGTGACCCGGTAATGGCAACGCTGATTGCCGTGCTGATTGCGATGTTCACCTTTGGTCTGAACCGTGGCCGTTCAATGGATCAGATTAACGACACGCTGGTTTCTTCCATCAAAATCATTGCGATGATGCTGTTGATCATCGGTGGTGGCGGTGCGTTCAAGCAGGTGCTGGTAGACAGCGGCGTGGACAAATACATTGCTTCCATGATGCACGAAACCAACATTTCTCCGCTGCTGATGGCCTGGTCGATTGCTGCCGTACTGCGTATCGCGCTGGGTTCCGCAACCGTTGCAGCAATCACTGCGGGTGGTATCGCTGCGCCGCTGATTGCAACGACGGGTGTTAGCCCAGAGCTGATGGTTATTGCGGTTGGTTCCGGTAGTGTGATTTTCTCGCACGTGAACGATCCGGGCTTCTGGCTGTTCAAAGAGTACTTTAACCTGACTATCGGCGAGACCATCAAATCCTGGTCGATGCTGGAAACCATTATCTCAGTGTGCGGTCTGGTTGGCTGTCTGCTGCTGAATATGGTGATTTGATAACACTGATGGCCGGATGCGGCGTGACCGCCTTATCCGGCCTACGATTCGGCATTAATTAGTAGGCCGGATAAGACGCGTCAAGCGTCGCATCCGGCATCAACCGCACTCTACTTCTTCTTCGCTACCGCCCTGCGCCGCTTGTCCAGATCCTTGATCAACTTGTTCACCCCATCATCGGCAAACATCGTCTCAAGCGTTGCGGAAAGCTTGCGTCGCCAGTTTTTGTACTGGTAACTGGTTCCAGGAATATTTACCGGTTCCGCCATATCCAGCCAGTCTTCCGGCTGTAGCCCTAACAGGGCGCTGTTGCTGTCGGCAATGTAGCGTTGCAAACCACGATTAAGCGTCGGCGTCATCGCCATCAGCGACGCCTTATGCCCGGTGCGTTTAGGCAGGCAGCCATATTTGTGCAGTGCATCCAGCAGCCCCTGCTTCGCCTGCTCACGATCCTGATACAAACCGCGTAGCACCTCTTCATCCGGATACAGCCCCAACGTTTTGCCCAGCGTTAAATCCCCGCTTTCCCAGTAGCCACGCAGCGTAGGCAGGTCGTGTGTCGCCGCAACCGCCATCGACTGCTCCGGGTACGCTTTCGGCGCGCGGAATGTCTTCTCGTGGTCGCTTTCGAAATAGAGCACTTTATAGGAGTAAACACCGCTACTGCGCAGTTTACCGACAATCTCTACTGGTACAGTGCCAAGATCTTCCCCAATCACCATGCAGCGATGACGCTGACTTTCGAGTGCCAGAATCGAGAGCAGATCATCCACCGGATAGTGAACATATGCCCCCTGATCCGCCGTCTCGCCATACGGTATCCACCACAAACGCAGCATCGACATCACATGGTCAATTCGTAATGCGCCGCAGTTTTGCATATTGGCACGCAGCAGCTCGATAAACGGTTCGTAGGCGCGCGCGGTGATGATATGCGGGTCCATCGGCGGCAAGCCCCAGTTCTGCCCCAGCGGGCCGAGGATATCCGGCGGCGCGCCAACCGACGCTTTCAGGCAATACAATTCGCGGTCGCACCAAGTTTCTGCCCCACCTTCTGCTACACCAACCGCCAGATCACGATACAAGCCAATCGGCATTTCATAGCCCTGGCTTATCTCCCAGCAGGCGGCAAACTGGCGGTAAGCCAGCCACTGCAACCAGAGATAAAAATCGATGTCATCGCGATGTTCTTCGCAGAACTGACGCACTTCTGGCGAATCCACGTTCTGATACATCTCAGGCCATGCTGGCCAGCCCCAGCGCATTTCGTCTTCTTTCACTTGCTGGGCATGTAGCGCATCAAAGGCTGCCTGCCAAAACAGGCTATCGCCTTGCTCTGCAACAAACTGGCGAAACGCGGTCATCTGCTCATCATCACGTTGCGCGAAACCTTTCCACGCCATCCGCAATGCTGTCATTTTCAGGGCGGTAACCGTGGAGTAATCTACCCAGCCGGCATCCCGCGCCTGTTGCAGCGTCTGCTGCGTGGTCGGCATGTGCCACCAGGCTTGCGCCTCTTCGCTAAGCTGAAAATCTTCAACAGCGTTGACGTCGATATAAATCACGTTCAGCCAGCGGCGAGAAGACGGGCTATATGGGCTGGCGCTTTCCGGGTTTGCCGGATAGAGCGCATGAATCGGATTCAGGCCGATAAACGCTCCACCACGTTTCGCCACGTCCACCAGCATAGCTTTGAGATCGCCAAAATCCCCAATACCCCAGTTTTTTTCCGATCGCAGCGTATAAAGCTGAACGCAAGCGCCCCACAGCTTTTGCTTATTGAGCAATGCCTGCGGTTCGTAGCAGCGTTTCGGGGCGACAATCACCCGACAATGAGCACGCTGTTCATCCTGAGTAAGCGTCAGCGTGTGATAACCTTCCGGCAGCTTCGTCGGTAGATTGAACGCGTTACCACCGCTCACGTGGCCTTTGTACTGCGTGCCTTCTTCGGTGGTCAGCAACCAGCTAAATTCGCCGCTGCCCTCTACTGCCATTGGCATTTTTTTCCCGGCGGTATACACCATGACATTTGGCACTGGTGTTACCGCCACTTTCGTGGCGGCACTTTGATGCATCGCATCAAGCAAACGCCGTTTGGTTTCGGCGCTAATCGACTGCGGTTTTCCATGGGCATTGATGTAATTGGGGCTGATCCCCGCCGCCAACGCGGCTTTGTCCAGACGTTTGCTTTCCATCGCGCTTCCTTAGCGTTTTGCCTGCCAGATACGGGCCTGATAATCACGGATTGAGCGATCCGAGCTAAACATACCGCAGCGGGCGGTATTGAGGATCGCCGCGCGAGTCCAGGCCTCCTGGTCGCGGTACAGCACATCCACGCGTTTTTGCGCTTCGACATAAGCCGCAAAGTCCGCCATCACCAGATACGGATCGCCGCCCTGCTTACCGAGGCTATGCAGCATCTGGTCAAACGCGTGTTTATCGCCATCGCTATATTTACCGCTTTCCAGCTCTTTTAATACCGCATCAAGCACCTTATCTTTCTTCCGCCATTTCACCGGATCATAGCCCTTAGCTTTCAGCGCCTTAACCTGCTCCACGGTATGACCAAAGATAAAGATATTCTCTTCACCGACTTTCTCGGCGATCTCCACGTTTGCACCATCCAGCGTGCCGACAGTGAGCGCACCGTTAAGCGCCAGTTTCATATTGCCAGTACCAGAAGCTTCTTTACCTGCGGTGGAGATCTGCTCGGAGATATCCGCCGCCGGGATCAGCATTTCCGCAGCAGATACACAATAATCTGGCAGGAATACAACCTTCAGCTTGTCGCCCACCTGCGGATCGTTGTTGATCACGTCAGCCACTTTGTTGATCGCAAAGATAATATTCTTCGCCAGGTAGTAGCCCGGTGCCGCTTTCGCGCCGAAGAGGAAGACGCGCGGTACGCGGTCAGCCTGCGGGTTTTCACGAATTTCTTTGTACAACGCCAGAATATGCAGCAGGTTCAGGTGTTGGCGTTTGTACTCGTGCAGGCGTTTGATCTGAATATCGAAAATCGCCTGAGGATTGATTTCAATACCGGTACGGACTTTCACAAACTCCGCCAGACGAACTTTATTGGCCTGTTTGATCTCGCGATATTGCTGACGGAATTTCGCGTCATCAGCGAATTTTTCCAGATTAATCAGTTGATCGAGATCGTTAGCCCACTCTTTTTTCAGTGACTTATCCAACAATGCTGCCAGTGCCGGGTTGCACTGTTTGATCCAGCGACGCGGGGTAATGCCGTTGGTGACGTTATGGAATTTGTTCGGCCATAGCTGGTGATATTCCGGGAACAGATCTTTCACCACCAGATCCGAGTGCAACGCCGCCACACCGTTTACCGCAAAGCCGCTTACCACGCACATATTGGCCATGCGAACTTGTTTGTCATGCACCACCGCCAGCTTCGCCCATACCGCTTTATCGCCCGGCCAGGTTTTTTCCACCAACTTCTTAAAGCGGTTGTTGATTTCGTTGATTACCTGCATATGGCGTGGCAGCAGGGCTTTTACCAGTTTCTCATCCCAGCACTCAAGTGCTTCTGGCATTAGGGTATGGTTGGTATAAGCAAAGGTATTGCTGGTGATTGCCCATGCGTCATCCCAGCTCATCTGGTGCTCATCGATTAGCACACGAAGCAGCTCCGGAATAGCGATAGTCGGGTGGGTGTCGTTCAGTTGAATGACTTCGTAATCTGCCAGCTCGTGCAGTTTACGCCCCGCCAGATGGTGACGACGCAGAATGTCGGCAACCGAACAAGCACACTGGAAATATTGCTGCATCAGACGCAGTTTTTTACCGGCAGTATGGTTGTCGTTTGGATAGAGCACTTTAGTCAGTTTTTCAGCGTCGATGCCCTGTTGTTCAGCTCGCAGGAAATCGCCGTCGTTGAATTTGGTGAGGTTAAACGGATGCGCATGTGTCGCTTGCCATAAACGCAGCGGCTGCGCCACACCATTTCGGTAGCCCAATACAGGTAAATCCCACGCCTGGCCGGTAATGGTAAATGCGGGCTCCCAACGACCGTCTTTCGTGACCTTGCCACCAATCCCAACCTGCACGTCAAGCGCTTCATTATGGCTGAACCACGGATAGTTACCGCGATGCCAGTCATCTGGCGCTTCCATTTGTTGACCGTCAACAAATGACTGACGGAACAGACCGTATTGATAGTTCAGACCATAGCCTGTTGCGGACTGTCCGACGGTCGCCATTGAGTCGAGGAAACATGCCGCCAGACGGCCCAGACCGCCGTTGCCCAGCGCCGGGTCAGTCTCTTCTTCCAGCAAATCTGTCAGGTTGATGTCATAGGATTTCAGCGAATCCTGAACAGCCTGATACCAACCGAGATTTAACAGGTTGTTGCCCGTCAGACGACCAATCAAAAACTCCATTGAGATGTAATTAACATGGCGCTGATTCGCCGTCGGTTTGGCAAAAGGCTGGGCACGCAACATTTCCGCCAGCGCTTCACTCACGGCCTGCCACCACTGACGAGGGGTCATCTCAGCTGCAGAAGTTAAGCCATAACGCTGCCATTGACGTGACAGGGCTTCCTGAAATTGCTTTTCATTAAAAATGGGTTGTGACATAGGAGTTCCAGTTTTCTTAGACATTAAACACAACGTTATCGTTAGTTTGCCAGGCTCCATGTTGACCTTCCTCATCCTACGGGGGATTAGGCGGGGAGGAGTGACGGGGATGAGCAAGAAAATGTGATCGCGAACACTTAAAGGTAGTGCAATCAACTGCAAAAGCATCGGCCCAGTGCCAAAGAGCGCAAAAAAACCGACGATTAACAGTAAGAAAGGGCGTCGCGTATTATCAAAAAGCGGAAAGCCACTCTATAAATTAAGTAAAGCAGCGAAATAGTTTCAGCAATGAAATACCAATCGTGATTCATCTCATTCTTAATAGATTTATTAAGATCATCTTTTTAGATAGACCTTTCATCATGAATTAAGGAAGCATCATTGCTTTAATAACACTATTGAACCACGAGAAAACACCATAAGATCCAGTATCTACGCTGGATCAGCGTAGTTTTAAGATGAAACATTAATAAAGGTTTTGAATTGTGACAGAGTGCAAATTCAGACACATAAAAAACCGTCATCGCTTGCATTGCACAGATTTCTGGCCGACCTTATAACCATTAATTACGAAGCGCAAAAAAAATAATATTTCCTCAATTTCCACAGTGAAGTGATTAACTATGCTGATTCCGTCAAAATTAAGTCGTCCGGTTCGACTCGACCATACCGTGGTTCGTGAGCGCCTGCTGGCTAAACTTTCCGGCGCGAACAACTTCAGGCTGGTGCTGATCACAAGTCCTGCGGGCTACGGAAAGACCACACTCATATCCCAATGGGCGGCAGGCAAAAACGATTTGGGCTGGTACTCGCTGGATGACGGCGATAACCAGCAAGAACGTTTCGCCAGCTACCTGATTGCCGCAATTCAACAGGCCACCAACGGGCATTGCCCCGCCAGTGAAGTGATGGCGCAAAAGCGGCAATATGCCAGTCTATCCTCACTTTTTGCCCAACTGTTTATCGAACTGGCAGAGTGGCACCAGCCGCTCTACCTGGTTATTGACGATTATCATCTGATCACTAACCCAGTGATTCACGAGTCAATGCGCTTCTTTATTCGTCATCAACCGGAAAATCTGACCCTGGTAGTTTTGTCGCGCAATCTTCCGCAACTGGGTATTGCCAATTTGCGTGTACGTGACCAACTGCTGGAAATTGGCAGCCAGCAACTGGCGTTTACCCACCAGGAAGCCAAGCAGTTTTTTGATTGCCGTCTGTCTTCGCCCATTGAAGCCGCTGAAAGTAGCCGGATTTGCGATGACGTTTCTGGTTGGGCAACGGCTTTACAATTAATCGCCCTCTCCGTCCGACAGAATACCCACTCTGCGCACAAATCCGCACGTCGCCTGGCGGGCATTAATGCCAGCCATCTTTCTGATTATCTGGTCGATGAAGTGTTAGATAACGTTGATCTGGCAACACGTCATTTCCTGCTGAAAAGTGCCATTTTGCGATCGATGAACGATACGCTAATCACCCGCGTGACCGGTGAAGACAACGGGCAAATGCGCCTCGAAGAAATTGAGCGTCAGGGACTGTTTTTGCAACGGATGGATGATACCGGCGAGTGGTTCTGCTATCACCCGTTGTTTGGCAACTTCCTGCGCCAGCGCTGCCAGTGGGAACTGGCGGCGGAACTGCCGGAAATTCATCGTGCCGCTGCAGAAAGCTGGATGGTGCAAGGTTTTCCCAGCGAAGCTATTCATCATGCGCTGGCCGCGGGCGACGCGCTGATGCTGCGCGATATTCTGCTTAATCACGCCTGGAGTTTGTTCAACCATAGCGAACTGTCATTGCTGGAAGAGTCGCTCAACGCCCTGCCGTGGGACAGCCTGCTGGAAAACCCACAGCTGGTGTTGTTGCAGGCGTGGCTGATGCAAAGCCAACATCGCTATGGTGAAGTGAACACCCTGCTTGCACGTGCCGAGCATGAGATCAAGGACATCAGAGAAGGCACCATGCACGCAGAATTTAACGCTTTGCGCGCCCAGGTGGCGATTAACGACGGCAATCCGGATGAAGCTGAACGGCTGGCAAAACTGGCACTGGAAGAACTGCCTCCGGGCTGGTTCTACAGCCGCATTGTGGCAACCTCCGTGCTTGGCGAAGTGTTGCACTGCAAAGGTGAATTGACCCGTTCACTGGCGTTAATGCAGCAAACCGAACAAATGGCACGTCAGCACGATGTCTGGCACTACGCCTTGTGGAGTTTAATCCAGCAAAGTGAAATTCTGTTTGCCCAAGGGTTCCTGCAAACTGCATGGGAAACACAGGAAAAAGCGTTCCAGTTGATAAACGAGCAGCATCTGGAACAGTTGCCGATGCATGAGTTTCTGGTGCGCATCCGTGCACAGCTGCTATGGGCCTGGGCGCGGCTGGATGAAGCCGAAGCCTCGGCACGAAGCGGGATTGAAGTCTTGTCGTCTTATCAGCCGCAGCAACAGCTTCAGTGCCTGGCAATGTTGATCCAATGCTCGCTGGCCCGTGGCGATTTAGATAACGCCCGTAGCCAGCTAAACCGTCTGGAAAACCTGCTGGGGAATGGCAAATATCACAGCGACTGGATCTCTAACGCCAACAAAGTCCGGGTGATTTACTGGCAAATGACCGGAGATAAAGCGGCTGCCGCCAACTGGCTGAGCCATACTGCGAAACCAGAGTTTGCGAACAATCACTTCCTGCAAGGTCAATGGCGCAACATTGCCCGCGCACAAATCTTGCTGGGAGAGTTTGAACCGGCGGAAATAGTCCTCGAAGAACTGAACGAAAACGCCCGTAGTCTGCGGTTGATGAGCGACCTCAACCGTAACCTGCTTTTACTCAATCAGTTGTACTGGCAAGCCGGGCGTAAAAGCGACGCCCAGCGTGTGTTGCTGGATGCTTTAAAACTGGCAAACCGCACTGGATTTATCAGTCATTTTGTTATTGAAGGCGAAGCGATGGCGCAGCAGTTACGTCAGCTGATTCAACTCAATACGCTGCCGGAACTGGAACAGCACCGCGCACAGCGTATTCTGCGGGAAATCAATCAACATCATCGACATAAATTCGCTCATTTCGATGAGAGTTTCGTTGAACGTCTGCTAAATCATCCGGAAGTGCCAGAACTAATCCGCACCAGCCCGCTGACGCAACGTGAATGGCAGGTACTGGGGCTGATTTACTCCGGCTACAGCAACGAGCAAATTGCGGGCGAGCTGGAAGTCGCGGCGACCACTATCAAGACGCATATCCGCAATCTGTACCAAAAACTCGGCGTCGCCCACCGCCAGGCTGCGGTACAACACGCGCAGAAACTGCTGAAGATGATGGGCTATGGAGTGTGAATTAAGCCGGATAACGCGCCAGATCCGGCTGACATCTCTGCATCATTCAACGCTCACTCGCGTTACGCCGTCTGTTTCTATCAGACTGAACCGCACGGGCAAGAAACGCTCCACCACCGCAATATTGGTCAGCAGATGGCATGAGGGATGGGCGACCGTAAATTGTCCCGCGCCCGCCAGCGCCATTGGCAACACTAGCTGGTCAGCAAGATATTCCCCCACCGCCGCCGTGCTTGCCAGGTAGCGCTTCACCTCTTTTATCAGTTGTGCCGCGACCACTTCGGCGCTGACGCGCTTTTCACCGACGACGAAAAAGCGTTCGGTAATATTTTCACTTTCGACTTCAAGCGAGACGGTATTACCCGGCCCCTGGTCGCGCGGCAGGTTATGAATATTCTGCTCATGCAGGGAAAAACTCCCCGCCAGCGTAGCGATTTCACGTTCAGCGACATGCCTCGGCACGCCAGCCAGTAACACCTCACCACGCATCCGCGTAATGTTTCCGCGCTCGACAAGTAGCAAGGTGTTAAACGATGTCACGGGCGCGACTTCCGTTGCCACCACCCCGCCTCCGGCAGGATAAAAACCGTGGCGTAATAGTGTGGTTTGCTGATGAATTCCTATTTTCGCCAGCAGCGGCTCCAGCACCCGGCGCATAAAATCCGCAGGCGGGGCCGACGGGTTATCGGTGCCGCCGCTCACTTCAACACGCGAAGGCCCATCGGCAAACCACAGCGCGGGCAGCACCGTTTGCAGCACCAGCGTACAACTTCCGGCGCTACCGATAGCAAAGCGATAATCGCCGCCACGCACGTTACCGGGCCGGAAGACCAGGCGCTGCGACCCCAGCTCCGCGCCTTCCACCGTTGCTCCGCAAATTTCCGTCGCCGCCTTTACCGCCGTCAGATGCTGGCGCAACAGCCCCGGTTTCGCCCGTCCGGCACGAATGCCGGTGATGGTAAATGGCTTGCCGGTTATCATCGACAGGCTCAGCGCCGAGCGCAGGATCTGCCCGCCGCCTTCGCCCTGTGCGCCATCCAGCGCAATCATCCTTTTCATCATTTATCCTTTTACGCACACCACCTGACGCAGGGTATAGATAACTTCCACCAGATCGCTTTGTGCCGCCATCACCGCATCAATATCTTTATACGCCATCGGGATTTCGTCGATCACTTCGGCATCTTTACGGCATTCCACATGCGCGGTGGCACGAATTTGATCTTCCACGCTGAACAGTTTTTTCGCTTTAGTACGGCTCATTACCCGTCCGGCACCGTGGCTGCACGAGCAGAATGACTCTTCATTTCCCAGACCACGGACGATAAAGCTTTTCGCCCCCATCGAACCGGGAATAATTCCGTACTGTCCGACACGCGCAGACACCGCCCCTTTACGCGTCACATAGATCTCTTCGCCAAAGTGCTGTTCTTTTTGCACATAGTTGTGGTGACAGTTGATCTCTTCCATCGCCAGCGTTTGTGGCTGTCTTACCGTTTTCTGCGTAACGCTCTGCAACGCCGTTACCACGTTTTCCATCATCGCATCGCGGTTAAGGCTGGCAAAAAGTTGCGCCCAGGCCACGGCTTTCAGGTAATCATCAAAGTATTCCGTACATTCCATAAAGTACGCCAGGTCACGCGATGGCAGCGTTTCAAGCTGGTCCTGCATCTCTTTTTGCGCCAGATCGATAAAATAAGTTCCGATGGCGTTACCAATTCCGCGTGAACCGGAGTGCAGCATAATCCACACCTGATCCGACTCATCAAGGCAGATTTCAATAAAGTGGTTACCCGTTCCCAGCGTTCCCAGGTGTTTATAATTATTGGTATTGAGGAAACGCGGATATTTTTGTGTTAACCACTGATAACCGGCTTCAAGCTCAGCCCATTTAGCATCGACGTTAACAGGCGGATTTTCCCATGCGCCTTTATCACGACGGCTACGATTATTGGAACGCCCGTGCGGTACGGCAGTTTCAATCGCCTGACGCAGCTCCGCCAGGTTTTCAGGCAGGTCTGCCGCCGTTAACGCGGTACGCAGCGCGTTCATTCCACAGCCGATATCCACGCCCACCGCCGCCGGAATAATCGCCCCTTTGGTCGGGATAACGCTACCAATGGTGGAACCTTTACCCAGGTGTACATCAGGCATTACCGCAATATGTTTGAAAATAAAAGGCATCTTCGCCGTATTAATAAGTTGCTGACGCGCATCGGCTTCTATCGGCACGCCTTTGGTCCACATTTTTACCGGGGCATTTTCAGTGGTCAGTAATTCGTAATTCATTTTGTTTTTCTCTTTTCGTTGGTATGTCCTGATAATTGCAACCGTCGTGCCAGAAAATTAAATATGCAGGTTAATTTTTTAATTCATTGTTTTTAAATAGATTATATCTTTACGTCCGTAAACGGAGATTTTCCGCAAAGCCAATTTACCGATAATGAAATATCGTCTTTTATAAGGATATCTAAGATGCGTAAAACAGTGGCTTTTGGTTTTGTCGGCACGGTGCTGGATTATGCCGGGCGCGGCAGTCAGCGCTGGTCAAAATGGCGTCCGACGCTCTGTTTATGCCAGCAAGAATTGTTGGTCATCGATCGACTGGAATTGTTGCACGACGCCCGCTCGCGCTCGCTGTTTGAAACGCTTAAACGCGATATCGCCAGCGTTTCGCCAGAAACAGAAGTAATGGGCGTTGAGATTGAACTGCATAACCCGTGGGATTTCGAAGAAGTTTACGCCTGCCTGCATGATTTCGCCCGTGGCTACGCGTTTCACCCTGATAAAGAAGACTATTTAATTCACATCACCACCGGTACCCACGTCGCGCAGATTTGCTGGTTTCTGCTGGCGGAAGCGCGTTATCTACCCGCCCGGCTGGCGCAGACCTCGCCTCCGCGCAAAAAAGAGCAGCCCGATAGTCCAGGCGCGGTAACGATTATCGATCTCGATTTAAGCCGTTATAACGCCATCGCCAGCCGCTTTGCCGAGGAACGCCAGCAAACGCTTGATTTTCTTAAGTCCGGCATTGCCACGCGTAACCCCCACTTCAACCGCATGATTGAGCAGATTGAAAAAGTGGCGATTAAATCCCGCGCGCCAATTCTGCTTAATGGCCCGACCGGTGCAGGTAAGTCATTTCTGGCGCGACGCATCTTCGAGCTAAAACAGGCGCGGCATCAGTTTAGCGGCGCGTTTGTGGAAGTGAACTGCGCCACCCTGCGCGGCGATACCGCCATGTCGACGCTGTTTGGTCATGTAAAAGGCGCGTTTACCGGGGCGCGGGAATCTCGTGAAGGATTATTACGCAGCGCCAACGGTGGAATGTTGTTTCTTGATGAGATTGGCGAACTGGGCGCAGACGAACAGGCAATGCTGCTGAAAGCCATTGAAGAGAAATCCTTTTATCCGTTTGGCAGCGATCGCCAGGTGAGTAGCGACTTTCAGCTTATCGCCGGAACGGTGCGCGATTTGCGCCAGCTGGTTGCCGAAGGCAAATTTCGCGAAGATCTGTACGCGCGGATCAATCTCTGGACCTTCACCCTGCCGGGTCTACGCCAGCGCCAGGAAGATATTGAACCGAACCTTGATTATGAAGTGGAGCGCCACGCCTCACTCACTGGCGACAGCGTGCGTTTTAACACCGAAGCGCGGCGCGCCTGGCTCGCCTTTGCGACATCTCCCCAGGCAACATGGCGCGGTAACTTTCGCGAACTTTCTGCCAGCGTCACGCGGATGGCTACCTTTGCTACTAGCGGACGCATTACTCTGGACGTAGTGGAAGATGAGATAAACCGTCTGCGCTATAACTGGCAGGAGAGTCGCCCCTCCGCGCTTACGCAACTGTTGGGCGCTGAAGCGGAAAACATCGATCTCTTCGACCGTATGCAACTGGAACACGTTATAGTCATCTGCCGCCAGGCAAAGTCGCTTTCTGCTGCCGGACGCCTGCTTTTTGATGTTTCGCGCCAGGGCAAAGCCAGCGTCAACGACGCGGATCGGCTACGCAAATACCTGGCGCGTTTTGGTCTGACGTGGGAAGCCGTGCAGGATCAGCACAGCTCCAGTTGAATATGATGGTCCGTCAGCACCTGCATCACGCCCGCTGGCGGCGGGGCGTCGGTGTAGACGGCATCAACCATGTTGATGCTGCCCATATTGACCATCGCGTTACGGCCAAATTTCGAGTGATCGACAACCAGCATAACGTGACGCGAGTTCTCAATAATGGCGCGTTTGGTGCGAACTTCGTGGTAATCGAACTCCAGCAGCGAGCCGTCGCTATCGATGCCGCTGATCCCCAGAATGCCAAAGTCCAGACGGAACTGAGAGATAAAATCGAGCGTCGCTTCGCCAATGATCCCGCCATCGCGGCTGCGTAATTCGCCTCCGGCGAGAATGATGCGAAAATCTTCTTTTACCATCAACGTGTTAGCAACGTTGAGGTTGTTGGTGACAATGCGCAAATTGCTGTGATTGAGCAACGCGTGCGCCACCGCTTCCGGCGTGGTGCCAATATCGATAAAAAGCGTCGAGCCGTTGGGGATTTGCTCCGCCACTTTACGGGCGATGCGCTCTTTTTCTTCGGTCTGGGTGGCCTTGCGATCGTGCCACGGCGTGTTAACCGAACTGGAAGGCAGCGCCGCACCGCCATGATGGCGCAGGATCAGGTTTTGCTCTGCCAGCTCGTTGAGGTCGCGGCGAATAGTCTGCGGGCTGACGGAGAAATGTTCTACCAGCTCTTCGGTGCTGACATAACCCTGCTGTTTAACCAGTTCGATAATACCGTTGTGACGTTGTGTTTGTTTCATTTATAAATCCCTGGAATTATTTTCGTTTTCGCGCATTGAGCGAATCAACAAAAGCCATCGCTAAACCCACGGCTAACCCGGCGATGTGTGCTCCGTTCGCCATCGACATCCCAAACAAATCAAACCATCCGGCGACAATCCAGATCAGCGCGAAGATGATTAACCCACGTTGCAGGTAAATGCCACTTTGCGGATCGCGTTCGCCACGTAGCCAGACGTAGCCCATCAGCGCATACACCACGCCAGAAAGCCCGCCAAACCACGGCCCGCTGAATTTTTGCTGCACATAGCCACTTAACAGGGCGCTAATGAGAGTAATGACAATTAGCTTACCGCTACCGAGGCGTTTTTCCACCGCACCGCCGAGATACCACCACCAGAGCAAGTTAAAGAGGATATGCATTAGTGAGAAATGCATTAACGCATGGGTGAAGTAGCGCCAGAACTCAAATTTCAGCGTCGGATCGAATGGCCAGGCCAACCATAGCATCACGTCCTGATCGCCAAGGATTTGCATGGCGATAAACACCAGCACGCAGGCGATCATCATCACCCAGGTTACCGGACCTGCACGTTCACGCAAGGCAGCAAAGAAAGGATAACGGCGATAATGCAGGCCACTGCCGGTATGGCCCGCCTGCCAGCTGGCAGCGAGATAACGCGGATCAGCCGGGTTTTCGAGAAAACGCGCCAGCTCCGCCCGCACACGTTCAGCCTGGGATTCATCCGCCAGCCAGACATCGCTTTGATTATGTTGTTGAATCGTGAGGATAACACCCTGCGTCGCCATGTAATCGACAAACGCCTGCGCCACGCGGGGGTTAGCAAAAGAGGTAATCATCAACATTGTTGCTGTCGCTTATTCCACACAAAAGGGGACAGTATAAAGCCTTACGCGCCGTACGCCACCTCTGTGGGAAACTGACGTTGCCAGGCTTCAAAACCGCCATCAATGCTATAGACCACATCGTAGCCCTGTTGCAGCAGATACTGCGCCGCGCCTTTGCTGCTATTACCGTGGTAACACATCACCATCACCGGCGTATCGAAGTCGTTATCACGCATAAACGCGCCCAGTGTGTCGTTAGTCAAATGGAAAGCCTGCGCCGCATGCCCCATTGCGAAACTCTGTGGATCGCGAATATCGACCAGCACCGCCTCTTTTTCCTGCAACTTCTGGTGCGCGTCGGCAACGTTAATACATTCGAACTGATCCATGCGTCTCTCTTTCTTTACAAACAAGTGGGCAAATTTACCGCACAGTTTACGTCGAAGCGGCAGATAAACGCCATAATGTTATACATATCACTCTAAAATGTTTTTTCAATGTTACCCAAAGCGCGATTCTTTGCTAATATGTTCGATAACGAACATTTATGAGCTTTAACGAAAGTGAATGAGGGCAGCATGGAAACCAAAGATCTGATTGTGATAGGTGGCGGCATCAATGGTGCTGGTATCGCGGCAGACGCCGCTGGACGCGGTTTATCCGTGCTGATGCTGGAAGCCCAGGATCTCGCTTGCGCGACCTCCTCCGCCAGTTCAAAACTCATTCACGGTGGCCTGCGCTACCTTGAGCACTATGAATTCCGACTGGTCAGCGAGGCGCTGGCCGAACGTGAAGTGCTACTGAAAATGGCGCCGCATATCGCCTTCCCGATGCGTTTTCGCCTGCCGCATCGTCCGCATCTGCGCCCGGCGTGGATGATTCGGATTGGTCTGTTTATGTACGATCATCTAGGTAAACGCACCAGCCTGCCGGGATCAACCGGTTTGCGTTTTGGCGAAAATTCAGTGTTAAAACCGGAAATTAAGCGCGGATTCGAATATTCCGACTGTTGGGTTGACGACGCCCGTCTGGTACTCGCCAACGCCCAGATGGTGGTGCGTAAAGGCGGTGAAGTGCTTACTCGTACTCGTGCCACTTCTGCTCGCCGCGAAAACGGCCTGTGGATTGTGGAAGCGGAAGATATCGATACTGGCAAAAAATATACATGGCAGGCGCGCGGCCTGGTTAACGCCACTGGCCCGTGGGTGAAACAGTTCTTCGACGACGGCATGCATTTGCCCTCGCCTTATGGCATTCGCCTGATCAAAGGCAGCCATATTGTGGTGCCGCGCGTGCATACCCAAAAACAAGCCTACATTCTGCAAAACGAAGATAAACGTATTGTCTTTGTGATCCCGTGGATGGACGAGTTTTCCATCATCGGCACTACCGATGTAGAGTACAAAGGCGATCCAAAAGCAGTGAAGATTGAAGAGAGTGAAATCAATTACCTGCTGAAAGTGTATAACACGCACTTTAAAAAGCAGTTAAGCCGGGACGATATCGTCTGGACCTACTCCGGCGTGCGCCCACTGTGTGATGACGAGTCCGATTCGCCGCAGGCCATTACCCGTGATTACACCCTTGATATTCATGATGAAAACGGCAAAGCACCGCTGCTGTCGGTATTTGGCGGTAAGCTGACCACCTACCGCAAACTGGCGGAACACGCGCTGGAAAAACTAACGCCGTATTATCAGGGCATTGGCCCGGCATGGACGAAAGAGAGCGTGCTGCCGGGTGGTGCCATTGAAGGCGACCGCGATGACTACGCCGCCCGCCTGCGCCGCCGCTATCCATTCATTACGGAATCGCTGGCGCGTCATTACGCACGCACTTACGGCAGCAACAGCGAGCTGCTGCTCGGCAATGCAGGGGCGATAAGCGACCTCGGGGAAGATTTCGGTCATGAGTTCTACGAAGCGGAACTGAAATACCTGGTGGATCACGAATGGGTCCGTCGCGCCGACGATGCCCTGTGGCGTCGCACGAAACAAGGCATGTGGCTGAATGCAGAACAACAATCTCGTGTGAGTCAGTGGCTGGTGGAGTATACGCAGCAGAAGTTGTCGCTGGCGTCGTAAACTAACGTAAGGTGGCCAGGTCAGATTTCAATCTGACCTGAGACTGATGATAAACAAAAAACCTGCCTGATGCGCTACGCTTATCAGGCCTACGTGATTTATGCAATACATTGAATTTGCACGATTTTGTAGGCCGAATAAGGCGTTCACGCCGCATCCGGCATGAGCAAAGCGCACTTTGTCAACAATCTGAGGTCAAATTTCAAACTAACCTACTTTTTGATTCAGGGAATTACCGCAAAGCCCACGCCATCATACCCAACGTAACAAAACTCAGACACATTACCCACTCGCCCCACTTCTTCCTCTGGCTTCTATTTTTGCTACGCCACTGGCAATAATATCCCAACGCAAAACCAAGCTGTGCACTTATCGGGCCGACAAAGCCAGTCCACGGTTGGGACCAAAATGGCGAAAAATTCAGTGGGAGCCAGACGACTGTCAGAAAGAAACTGCGCATATTTTCCAGCAACGCAATTTGCGCTGGCGCGACATAAAAAATGATATTCCACAGGAGCAACCAGAAATAAACTGGTGCGAATACCAGCCAACAATGGAGTCTGCTTTTCAATTCAGATTGAGTTCTGCGAGCAAATTGCCAACCGACGCAGCACATTACACAGAAGAAAAGCGCATATTCGACCGATAACCAAAGTTGTAATTCCAGAAATGAAATACGCCTGATCATGAGCGGGATAGAGAACAGTATCTCCCCCAGAAAACTCAGCGTTATAACAGAAGCAGCCAGCGCAACTACCGTCGGCCATATCAACAACGGTACAATAATAAAGCCGAGAATTAGCGGGGGAATATAAAGTCTGATTTTATTCATCTTTATTGTCCTGATGATTCGGATGATTCGGATGATGCGTCATACATCGCGCATAAACACTCATCAACCATCCAGTCATCTTCCCAGACCTGATATCGTGTGCCCTGTTCAGGCTGTTTAAGCGGGTTTTCAATCGATTGCCGCGCGCGTTCTTTCAGGATGGATTGCTTGTTGTCAGCCCAGGTATTGATTTGGGCGGTAATAGCTTTATCGTCATCATCCTGCTCAAAGCTACTATTTGTTCCTGCTGACTCAGGCAATATTCACAACAAACCACACATTGCTTCGGCACTGGATAACGGTGAAAGGTGTGATATATCTGCTCAATTAATGCCTGCATGGCGGGGCTGGGTTGCATAATTATCCCCTCGCCCGCTGGTCGCGTGTAAACGGTTGATAAACAAAACGAGCATTCGCCGCGTTCAGGCGAATAATAGTAGTATCCATATTATTTCTCCTGCTTTAAGGTTGCGTTTTATACAGCGGCACATAGCCCACATCTTCTACCAATTGCTGCCCCTGCGGGCTTAAAAACCAGTCGACGAACTTCTGCGTCTCCGGCGTGGGGTTTTCACGCGTCACCATATAAGCATCAATTATGTACGGATAAGTGCCGTTACGGATATTTTCCTCTGTAGGCGCAACACCGTTTATAGCCAGCAGTTTGATCTGTTTGCGCATTTTGAGCATATTGTCATTCATACGTGTGACGTAATAGTGGAAGGTGTATCCAATGGAAGATGGTGTGTTTTGATAGTCGGCGACTTCGGTAATTAAACCGCCCATAAGATCAATAACAGTGGATTTTTTGGCTGGCAGCATTGGAGTGTCTTGCATAACCAGTCCCTTCATAACCGTTTGGCTTCCAGAATCTTCTGGCCGCTGCCAGACTTTTATGCGGTCGTCACCACCGCCTACTTTATTCCAGCGACTCACTTTACCGCTAAAAATGTCTTTGACCTGCTGTTCGCTAAGCGAATTAACCGGGTTTTTGATATCAACGATAAAGACAAAGGCTTCGCGGGCAAACGCGGTATATTTCAGCTTAACTCCCGCTTCTTCTGCACGTTTTTTCTGTCCTTCAGAAGGTTGCGCGACAAAAATAACTGTCGCAGTACCTTTAATCAGACTATCGTAGGCTTCCGCTGTTCGGGTTTGCTGTAAACCATACGCCTGCCAGGCCAGCGAAGTTTGATCCGCATCTTTCGGCTCCGGTACTAATTCATAATATGCAGAAGCATACAGCGGGTATAAAGCTGTTGCACCGTACACTCTCGGCCATCTTGACCAATCATCGCTGTAACGTAATTCAGGTTCTCCCCGCAGAGAAGTCAGTCCCCGACTCTCTTCTTCCCTGACACTGTTATAGTAGGCTTCCCGGTCGGCGCATCCCGCCAGTAATACTGCACCTAACAGTAAAACGCCTGTGAATTTATTCATCGCGCTGATTCCTTTGCATCGAATTTTATTTCATTGTTGGATACATCGGCACATATCCCACATCTTCCACCAGGCTCTGCCCTACCGATGGCTAAAAGCGGGCTAATCCGTTTCTGCACTGACTCACATATCACTGATATTCCACCCGTAAAACAGCCAGGGCGTTATAACGCCCCGCGGCAGGTAGTCGCCCTGTGGTACTGACGGGGAGAGACAGAAAAGTCACGTCTGCCGTCTGAGCGGATGCTGCCCGGTTTTCTATTAACTTAAATGGTACTCCAACATGAGTAGCAAGAGCGTTCAAATCTACGGACTCCTGTTGGCTATCCATAATCATAATGCCAACGTCTGGGTTATCCTCCGCCTGAAGAATACTTTGCCGACCGTTAACATCTCTCGTTGATGAAATATTTCCATCAAAAACCAGCGTCATTACGGCATCAATATCTTTGTTCGTGCAATTGATCGGAATAGTGGTTGCAACTGGAGAAATACCTGTTGGCTTCACTCCAGCGCCAGCCCGACTTAACTCACTAGCCCAGACATCAGGCATATTAACGGTAAAACTGGTGCCCTCATTAATTGTGCAGCCTTGTGGAACCTCAATATTTAAGTTGCCAATATAAGCATTAAATACAGGAACGGGGCCATGTTCAGTTGGGAACTGGCTAACGTACAAAGAAACTAGTAGCACACTATTTATTGAGACATCGGATATTATTTTTTTATCCAGTCTGATTTTTATATATCCCTCTGTTCCTGAGGTCCAATCAGATGGTTTACTTCTGTCTGCTGGATAATTGGTGCTATAGTTATCAAAAGGTACTGTTTTATCTGTCATTGTGCCATTTTTATTATAGAGTTTTATATGTGTCGAGACAGATATTTCATGAGTCAGAGGAATAAATATATCGCTCCCCTGATGATCACCAGATGCTCCCGATGGGTCAATGCCAGACACACCGGAAAAATAAACTTCATAATCATCAAGAGAATTGCAATATGCCTTATAACGCCCTATTTTCCAGTTCTGCGTTGGTAATACCGTTCCAGGAGAGTTATTATTGACATCAGAGACAGTAATAGTACCAAAATTATAAGAAAATACTGCTGGCGTACTGTTATTACCAGGAGAACCAGGATAACAAAAAGCGCGATCACGTCCCATATCTTCAGCATACACAATGTTATAGAAATTACTGATTAAAAGAATAGAAAATATAAAAATTGCTTTTACATTTCCCCAAAAACAAGTAAACATCATGCCTCTCCAGTTATCCATGTATCGCTGCTGTACCCATAGCATTATTTTGCAAAACATTTAATTTCACACTCCATACAGGTAAAGCATTATTGTAAAGATCCAACGTCTGCCAGTTAATCTCGCAATATCCTTGCCCCTGACACCAATTCTGTTGACGATGGCTAAATGGTGCGACCATGCCACTATTTATGTTTTTACCATCAATAGATAAATTATAGAGTGTCACATACCAGGGTGTAGGATTAAAAACAGTGACAGCCTCATGGCTTCGCGACCAGCGTAACTGCTGATAAGCGTTAAGTGGATTACCTGATAACGCCTCCGGGCGATAAAATATTTTCATCCGGTTGCGTACAGCTACATGGAGTTGATTTTCGTGCTTAAGTTGTGAGTCTTGTTCCTGAGCAGGTAACGCAGCAACATTCAGTATAAATAAACTCTCACGATCTGTAGGTAACTGACCATCTACGCGATTAATTCTTATTTTGGTATTTTTATCTTGTTTAAGTACCAATAATGGTGGCGTAGCAATAAATGCCTTATCTGGAAGTAAAGGCTGAGATTCTACTGTCCCATTTAACTGACGTCCATCATCAGGTGTCACGGAAATTTTAACCAGCATATCTTTACTGGCAGTATTTTTAAGCTCGACCGAAATTGATGACTGCTTTTCTGGGTAAACAAAACGGGTACCGCCAACGACAACCCCTGCTTGCGCATTTACGCAACAGATTAAAAAGCATATCAGCACATTAATCATAAGTGACGATAAAGGAAACTGATGCATTCGCATCTCCTGGTTGGACATCATTTTTTATCGCTTTATAAGCAGCAAAGAAATGCAATGTATTATCTACCAATGGCGTAAGGGCATAACTGGTACTTTTTATACCATTACTAATACTTTGTTTGTTGTTATCATAAATAGCCAGTGCTAACCCCTCAACAGATCCCTCTTCCAGTTTATACAGAGTGGTATCTTCACTCACAGATGCTCCATCAAATTTGATATTGGCATTACTGACATCACTGCCACATCGGGTTAATTTTATAGAGAAGTCAATTTTTTCAGTGATATCTCCTGAATTTTTAACCCTATAACTGGGAACATCAGGCATGTTAACCGTGAAATTTTTAGACTCATCGGCAACAATACAAGTCTTTGCCGTTATTATTCCTTCGATGCGTACAACACCTGTATGCGTTGTATCATCAGCAATGGATGACATGGATATCACAGAGAATAACAGAGCAATTAAATTCCAATAGCGCGTCATATTATCCTCACTGATAGTCTATATCAAAGTACAACAGTGCATTCGCCTGCCCCGCATGTACGTTTTGCTGAGTTGACTTATAGCGGAGTTTAAAGGCCAAACTGGCATCACCATTATTATCTAAAACTAATTCCCGGAAGCCTGACTCACCATTAATTGCTATAATTTTATCATTGCTATCTAAAATTTCGACGCCCACTCCAGTTGCACTATCTGCACTGGAAGTAAGGCGTAATAAGGTGGTATTGATAGCATCTGTATCCCCGCTAAACCGCACATTAGCACTAACTCCTGAACTATAAACAGTGCTGGTTGTCGTTGGACACCCTTCCAGATTTATTGTAAATGTACGGCTACCAGAAACATCTCCCACATTTAAAAAATCATTGACGTCATAAGTTCCCATGTTTACTGGCTGGTCTTTACTTCCAGCTGTAATATCACACGTTTTTGCTAATAACTGGCCTGTAAATGTGACCACTACGGTATCGTTAGCCAGTGCATTATATGAAACCACCATCATGGATAATGAAGTGAAAATTAATAGAATAAATTGCTGTAATATATTCATCAGCGGCACTCCAGATTTGCATAGCTAATAGCATTATCTAGCTCACTTTCCGGTAATTGATAGCTTGCCTGACATTGCTGATAAGAACTTTCTCCCCACTGTATATTTATTATGCCTTGCAAAGGCAAACCGGAGAGATAAACCTGCCCACTGTCACCCACTATTCCTGTAATCTGAGTGGTTCCCTCAGTGGGTACACTGGCCGTCGCACCAAATGGAACTGGTTTATTACGATAGCTCAAATTAAATAAAGCACGAATACCGACATGGGCATTAAACTCAGCGCGAACTAAAGCGCCTTTACTGGGTATCACTTCCATGCTAGTGGCATCTAATTCTGTATGCATGTTCATAGACATAGGGTCTAAAGAGATATTATTACGCCGATATTCCGTGGCATAAGGTACGACAGCATAGCCACGCCAGTCTGTTTTAACCCCCGTTCCGCGCTCCACATTTACATTGTTTGCCCCAGGTGCTTTTATCAGTATATTTGTTTCACCTAACGGCTGACTTAGCGTGATACCATTTTCGTGAACAACCATGGCACCACTTAAACCATAGTTAAATTGCTGGTTACCATTATTATCGTAGCTGTATCCGGAATTTAGTGAACCATAAGTACCGCGGTAATTTAAACCTACCGAGCCATTTCCGGTATTATTCTGATTGGCAAAATTTTGTTGAATATTATAGTTGAGATTATGTTCTTCCAGCAGTGAGCCAGATACTCCAGCATACTGATTCACATGACCGCTATTATCTTGACTGTAACCATAGGTCGCTGTCATAGAATTTGTCGCAGTGCGTCCATCGACTGCTGGTGATAACCAATTGCTGATCGGCAATGATATATTGACGGATAAGATTCTGTCCGCATCTGAACCTGGTGATTTGCTGTAATTATAAGCAATATTTAAATAAACCCCATGCACACTCGTATTATAGCCAACCTGGTATAAGGTATCTTTATTATTCGTATTCCAATAAGTTTGTTGACTCGCTGCCAAATACATAGAGCCATATTCGCCCAATGGTTGAGATATATTTGCCTGAAACTTTCCTCTTTTGTTATAACGTAAATTATAAAAATCATTCCAGTTATAAACATAGTCTTTTTCATTAAGGGTATCTGGATCGATAACCGTACCCGACATTTGTTTGTATGTGGTATCACTCAACGAATAAAATCCCTCCGTCGAGTAGCGATAACCAATAATCTGAAAAGCTGTACCTGTTTGCACTAACGATTTTGAGTATAGAAAACGGTACGATTGCCCTTGATGTTTACTGCCATCAGCAAGTGTGCTATTGGCTTGCGTCAAATCAAATGAGGTCGCACCAAACATACCAAGGTTGAACCCAAGCCCGAGTGCTATTGCCCGATAATTATCAGAGTATTGTATCCCTCCATAGGCGGTAATATCCCAGGGTAACCCCCAAATCACATCGCCTTGAAAGATATTCGGATTATTTTGATTATAGCTATTACTACGATATTTACCGGCCGTCGCAGAATATTTTATATGTCCTTCGCGTTGAAGGATGGGCACAGCGGCGTAAGGAATAGTATAGACAGTTTCGGAATTATCAGACTCTTTGATCGTAACTTCCAAATCCCCTGCGGAAGACGTAGGGTTCAGATCGTTGATTTCAAAAGGCCCAGGGGGAGTATAGGTCTGATAAATAACATAACCGTTTTGTTTAATCGTTACCTGAGCATTACTCTTAGCAATGCCGCGCACAGTAGGAGCAAAGCCACTTTGGCTATCCGGCAGCATGTTTTCATCGGACTCAAGTTTAGCACCACGAATACTCACGCTGTCGAAAACATCTGATGAAGACCAGGTATCACCCAGTGTTAATTCACTTTTGAACGGAATAATTACCCGTTGTAACGTACTACTCACATGTGCAATTTTACCCGGAGAATTACCTGAACGACTCCATGTAGAATAATCACGAAAACGCCACGCCCCTAAATTTAAACCTGAACGAAGATTTAAATAATAACTATCAGACGCATAGTCTCCACGATCGCTGTTACCAGAAAAGTCATAATTAATAAGAACAGCCGGGATACCATTATCCCATTCCTCAGGTGGGATATAACCACGTGCTTCATGCTTTAATATTGCCTGCGGGAAGGTCAGTTTGAGTCGTTGCGCATCCAGTTCAGGAGTATATTGAACTTCAGCAAACCATATACGTAAATCGAGACAATGATTTCCCTCTGCTTGCGCCTGCTCCGGCAATGCACTTTTGTTAATTCCTAAAGTAACTAACTCATCAAGCGAAAAACAGGGAATCAACTGATTCTGCTCATCAGCTTTGAAAGTAACCTTACGTGATGCCAAAGGCGAATCATTGACCCATATTTCAACCTCATAGCTACCTGGCAGATACGTCATCCCTTTCTCAAAACGAGATAAATCAGCAACAGCTTCTGTATCACCCGACAGGAATGCAGGATTAAAGCGCATACCCGCCACTGAACACGTAGGCAAAAGTGTCAGGAGAAGCGGTATACACAGCCCCATCTGCTTTTTCCTTGCCATCCAGTGTTCGAGTTTTCTGAGCTTTAGGTTCATATCCCTGACCTGAGTTGCTTTAACGTTTTAATCTTCCAGGTTTATTGCATCGTTCCCTTTTGCCTGGCCGTTGTGGCACCGTAATCATTGATAGTTTGATAAGTAATTTCGCCCGCTAACGTCACCGGAGAAGAAACTGTGATGTCACTTTTCGGGGGAACAAACGCATTGGGTAATTTTGCCCCTTGCACCCTGATTCCTGTCACCGTCAGATAATAGGGAGAAGGGTTAATGACTCTCAGCTTTTTAGCTTCGTATTTAAATCGCAACATATCCCGTGCTTTACCAGCTTGAACGGGTAAATTAGTCGGACGGTAAAATAATTTAATTCTGTTTTGTAACGCCAGTTGTAACGTGTTTTTCTGGGTATTCTTCTCATCCGTTGGCGGAATCGCTTTCACATTCATCCAGAATAATGTTTCGCGATCAGTCGGTAACTGCGATTTGCCAATAAACATTATCCTCAATGATGCCTCTTTTCGGGTTGGCAACATAAATAAAGGAGGCGTAACCACAAAATCCTGACTTTTTTTACTGCTTTGATTGTCATCAATCCATGACTGGATTAAATAGCTGGTGTTAGCCCCACCATTCTGTACACTTAACGTAATTTGCTGACTGTCAGATGGATAAACCAGACGCGTAGAACCAAGACCGAAACCACCCGCAGCCATAGCGTTGACAGATATGGCGGACAGCAAAAATAGAGCCGCTGCCCTTATGGCATATTGAGTCTTCAGCAAAGAATTTATATTTCTATTGGCTAAACATTTATTTTTTGAAATCCATCTCATACTGCATCCTTGTAGATGAAATTAATTGTAATTGCTGATACGTGTCTATTTATTATAAATAAACACGTAATATTAATTTCAGGCTACAATTAACTGTAACCTGAAATTATCTTGCTGTAATTATTCGTACAGCACAACGAAACTTGCCGTAGCTTTCACCAGACCTGGTGCAACGGTACTACCGTTCTGCGCATAGCCCGCGGTAAATGCGGCAGTATAATCATGTTTGGCTGCATCGCCAGGAATCACGTAAGCTGCCGAAGAACTACTCCCCTGAGGAGTTTGTGTATTCAGTTTAATCAGACCATCAGCTGTAGTGTTTTTAGAATAAATACGAATCCCTACACCTGTTGCACCTGCTTCGCCAGTACTATCAGCATCAGCGGCCCCTTCAACTTCATTGGCAAGCGTCTGGTTGGCACTGTCTGCTACGCCAGTAAAACGAAATTCAATGTTTTGACTGTCTGTATTGCTGCAGTCGGTCAGTTTAATGTTGAAGTCAGTCTGGTTACTGGCACCCGTTGCTTCGGTATCAATGCCCGTGAAAGCGTTAGAAGGTACGACTGGCAGTACCACTTCAATCTGTTTCGATTCTGTAGCAACCTTACACGTCGCTTTAACCACACGACCAGTAAAGCGGATGTTTCCGCCCATCGCATCGGTGTTGCTATCCATATCGGTGAGTTTTGGATAATCAACGGTGCTCCAGTCTGTATCCGCACCACCAAATTGTGATGCATCGCCTGGCGCTGCAGTTACCGCAGTTGACATCAGCATACCTGATGCGAGTAAAACTACGGATAAATTAGATAGATTGAATTTCATTTATACCTTTCCTTTTGTTAAAAAATCCAAGCAATATTGGCGATTATTTTTACATTCAGCTTTAACAAATCACATTATTTAAATGAATAAAGCTGGTGTGGTTAATCCCAGAAAAATTAAGAGATAGAATGGCTGGAAAATATTATATGAGCTGCTTGGTAATGTAACTAAAAGAATCAATGCTCGCAATAATTGACTTTATATAAAAATACAGTCATTTGAAAACAAAGGAGTTTATTTTAGAAAGAAGAACTGAGAAGTGAGTAAATATATAAACACGACAAATGATTTATTATTTATTTATAATGTTCGTTATATGGAACATTCCCTGATGAGGTACCTTATTAATAAATAACAAATATTAATTATATATTGATAGCATATGTAAATTTTCATGATATTTTGTTTATCTGATATAAAAATGCCGTGTGCCCATTAACGGTAGCTTTAAGGGAACACACGGCAGTTATCACTTTACGAACTTACAATCTCACTGGATCAATATGCCAGATATGATCGGCGTACTCTTTTATCGTACGGTCTGAAGAGAAGTAGCCCATATTGGCGATGTTCAGCATCGCTTTTGCAGTCCACTCTTCCTGACGCTCGTAGAGTTCGTCGACTTTATCCTGACAATCGACATAGCTGCGATAATCCGCCAGCACCTGATAGTGGTCGCCAAAGTTGATCAGCGAATCAACCAGATCGCGGTAACGGCCTGGGTCTTCAGGGCTGAACACGCCGCTGCCGATTTGCGTCAGCACCTGATGCAGCTCTTCATCTTTCTCGTAGTATTCACGCGGTTTGTAACCCTGACGACGCAGTTCTTCCACCTCTTCCGCAGTGTTACCAAAGATAAAGATATTGTCATCACCGACATGATCCAGCATCTCGACGTTCGCGCCGTCCAGCGTACCGATAGTCAGCGCGCCGTTAAGAGCAAACTTCATGTTACTGGTGCCGGAGGCTTCCGTCCCCGCCAGTGAAATCTGTTCAGACAGATCGGCCGCCGGAATGATCAACTGCGCCAGACTAACGCTGTAGTTCGGAATAAACACCACTTTCAGCTTGTCGCCAATCTGCGGATCGTTGTTGATCACTTTAGCAACATCGTTGATCAAATGGATAATGTGCTTCGCCATGTAATAAGCCGAAGCGGCCTTGCCGCCAAAAATATTCACGCGCGGCACCCAATTAGCATCCGGATCGGCCTTGATACGGTTATAACGAGTGATAACGTGCAACACATTCATCAATTGACGTTTGTATTCGTGAATACGTTTGATCTGCACATCAAACAGCGCCTTCGGATTCACCACCACATTCAACTGCTGGGCGATGTACTCGGCCAGACGTTTTTTGTTATCCAGCTTCGCCTGATGCACCGCATGGTTGACCATCGGGAAATCACAGTGCTGTTGCAGCTCGCTCAGCTGGCTAAGGTCGGTGCGCCAGTTACGGCCCAGGTGTTCGTCCAGCACGGCTGAAAGCGATGGGTTTGCTACTGCCAGCCAGCGACGCGGCGTCACACCGTTGGTAACGTTGGTGAAACGACCCGGGAAGATTTTCGCAAAATCAGCAAACAGTGACTGCACCATCAGGTTAGAGTGCAACTCCGAAACACCGTTGACTTTATGACTCACGACAACCGCCAGCCAGGCCATCCGCACACGACGCCCGTTGGATTCATCAATGATTGACGCCCGTCCCAGCAGGTCAGTGTCGTTCGGATACTGCTCTTGCAAGGTTTTCAGGAAATAGTCGTTGATTTCAAAGATTATCTGCAAGTGACGCGGCAGAATTTTACCCAGCATATCTACCGGCCAGGTTTCCAGCGCCTCGCTCATCAGCGTGTGGTTAGTGTAAGAGAAGACCTCGCAACACACTTCAAAAGCGTCATCCCAGCTGAATTTATGCTCGTCAATCAGCAGACGCATCAATTCAGGAATCGACAGCACCGGATGGGTGTCATTGAGATGAATCGCGATTTTATCTGCCAGATTATCGTAGGTTTTATGCAGCTGATAATGGCGGCTTAAAATGTCCTGAATGGTCGAGGAAACCAGGAAGTATTCCTGACGCAGACGCAGTTCACGCCCGGAATAAGTGGAGTCGTCCGGGTACAGTACGCGAGATACGTTCTCGGAGTGGTTTTTGTCTTCCACCGCCGCGAAGTAGTCACCCTGATTGAATTTACCCAGGTTAATTTCGCTACTGGCTTGTGCGCTCCATAAACGCAGGGTATTAGTTGCGTCAGTGTCATAGCCGGGGATTATCTGGTCATAAGCAACGGCCAGAATTTCTTCAGTTTCAATCCAGCGAGTTTTCTTGCCTTCTTGCTGAATACGTCCGCCAAAACGCACTTTGTAGCGCGTATTGTGTCGTTTAAATTCCCACGGGTTGCCGTACTCCAGCCAGTAGTCCGGTGACTCTTTCTGGCTGCCGTTAACGATGTTCTGCTTGAACATGCCGTAGTCGTAACGAATACCGTAGCCGCGACCTGGTAACCCTAAAGTCGCCAGAGAATCCAGGAAGCAGGCCGCCAGACGCCCCAGACCGCCGTTACCGAGGCCAGGGTCATTTTCCTCATCAATCAACTCTTCGAGATTCAATCCCATCGACTCCAGCGCTCCCTGGACATCGTCATAAATACCTAACGACAGCATGGCGTTGGAGAGAGTACGACCGATCAAAAACTCCATCGACAGATAGTAAACCTGACGAGTTTCTTGCGACAGCTGGGCACGATTCGAGCGTAACCAGCGCTCCACGAGACGATCGCGCACAGCAAATAACGTTGCGTTCAGCCATTCATGTTTATTGGCAACGACAGGATCCTTGCCAATCGTAAACATCAGCTTATAAGCGATAGAGTGCTTAAGAGCTTCTACGCTAAGCGTGGGCGATGAATATGTAAACGGAGCATTCATATAGGCGTTTCCTGAAAACTATTTCAAGCGATAGTAAAGCTCACGGTACGACTTCGCCGCGACCTGCCAGCTAAAATCCATTGCCATAGCCTGACGTTGCACAAACCGCCACAATGAAGGGCGGGACCACAGAACAAAAGCGCGTCGAATAGCCCGTAACAACGACCAGGCATTACTATCTTCAAAGACAAACCCACTGGCGACGCCATCTGCAAGGTTCTCAAGAGAACAGTCAGAAACCGTATCAGCAAGCCCACCGGTACGCCGCACTAACGGCAGCGTGCCGTACTTCAATCCATAAAGTTGCGTTAAGCCGCACGGTTCAAAACGACTGGGCACCAGAATGACGTCCGCGCCGCCCATAATGCGATGCGAAAATGCTTCGTGATAACCAATCTGTACACCAACCTGACCGGGGTGTTCCGCTGCTGCAGCAAGGAAACCTTCCTGCAATACCGGATCGCCCGCGCCGAGCAGCGCCAGTTGTCCACCCTGTTCCAGAAGGCCCGGTAAGGCCTCTAACACCAGATCCAGGCCTTTCTGGCTGGTCAGACGGCTCACCACTGCAAAAAGCGGCACTTTATCGTCAACCTTAAGCCCCATTGCGATTTGCAACTGGCGCTTATTCTCCGCTTTATCCTCCAATGAATCGCGGGTGTAACGCGAGGCTAAAAGTAAGTCCGTCTCTGGACTCCAGATTTTCTCGTCCACGCCGTTCAGTACGCCGGAAAGTCGTCCTTCACGATGACGCTGCTGAAGTAAACCTTCCATACCGTAGGCAAACTGTGGTTCAGTAATCTCGCGAGCGTAGGTCGGACTAACCGCTGTAATATGGTCAGCGTAATACAGTCCGGCTTTCAGGAAAGAGATTTGCCCGTTGAACTCCAGCCCGTGAACATTAAAGAATGACCATGGCAATTGGATGTCATTCATGTGATGTGCATAAAACATGCCTTGATAGGCCAGATTGTGCACAGTAAACACCGACTTCGCCGGACGCCCGCGTGCCGCCAGATACGCAGGCGCAAGGCCTGCATGCCAGTCGTGCGCGTGCACTACATCAGGGCGCCAGAATGGGTCCAGCCCACTGGCCATTTCTGCCCCGACCCACCCCAACAGCGCAAAACGCAACACGTTGTCAGTGTAGGCAAATAAGTTGGTATCGTGATACGGGCTTCCGGGACGATTGTAGAGATGCGGCGCGTCAATCAGGTAAATACCAACCCCGTTGTAATGTCCGAACAGCAGCGTGATATGCCCGGCAAAGGTATCACGACGAGATACCACCTGCGCATCGGTCACGCCACGGCGAATATCGGGAAATGCAGGCAACAGTACGCGAGCGTCAACGCCGTCTGCGATTTGTGCTGCGGGTAATGCCCCAATAACATCAGCCAGACCGCCGGTTTTAAGCAGCGGGAACATCTCTGAACATACATGTAAAACCTGCATTATCGCTCCTGTTTATACCCTAACTTCCGTAGCATTTCGCGCGTAACCAGCACGATGCCTTCTTCTGAACGATAGAAACGACGTGCATCTTCCTCTGCATCCTCACCAATCACCATGCCTTCCGGAATGACACACGCGCGGTCAATGACACAGCGGCGCAGACGGCACGAGCGACCTACCCATACTTCCGGTAACAATACGGCGGAATCAATGTTGCAGAATGAATTAACACGAACGCGCGAGAACAGAACGGACTGCACCACCACTGAACCAGAGATTACACAACCGCCGGAAACCAGTGAGTTAAGGGTCATCCCATGGCTACCGGAGCGATCCTGAACGAATTTCGCTGGTGGCAATGATTCATTGTAGGTGCGAATTGGCCAGTTGCGATCGTACATATCCAGTTCCGGCACCACAGAGGCCAGATCAAGGTTCGCTTTCCAGTAAGCTTCCAGCGTTCCCACATCGCGCCAGTACGGCTCGGCGTCTGGGTCAGACTGTACGCAAGAGAGAGGGAATGGATGCGCATAAGCCAGGCCTTCTTCGGTGATTTTTGGAATCAAATCTTTACCAAAGTCGTGGCTGGAATTTTCATCACGATCGTCTTCTTCCAGCAATTCATATAGATAGTCGGCGTCAAAGACGTAGATACCCATACTCGCCAGAGATTTGCTCGGATCGTTTGGCATTGATGGCGGGTTAGCAGGTTTTTCAACAAATTCGATAATTTTATCGTTTTCATCGACTGCCATAACGCCAAATGCAGAGGCTTCTTCAATCGGTACTGGCATACAAGCAACAGTACAACGCGCACCTTTTTCGACGTGGTCGATAAGCATTCGCGAGTAGTCTTGCTTGTAGATGTGGTCACCAGCCAGGATCACCACATACTCCGCTTTATAGCGGCGGATAATATCGAGGTTTTGAGTTACCGCGTCTGCGGTACCGCGATACCAGTTTTCCCCTTTCATTCTCTGCTGCGCGGGCAGCAGGTCGACAAACTCGTTCATTTCTTCATTGAAGAACGACCAGCCGCGCTGAATATGCTGCACCAGGGTGTGAGACTGGTACTGGGTGATCACGCCCATACGACGGATCCCAGAGTTGATACAGTTGGACAGCGCAAAGTCGATAATGCGGAACTTACCGCCGAAGTGTACGGCAGGCTTTGCTCTCTTATTGGTTAAATCCTTCAGGCGGGTACCACGTCCTCCCGCCAGTATCAGGGCAACAGATTTCAATGGCAGCTGGCGCGCCAACATTAAGTGATCGTTCTTCTCTAAACTAACCATGACTAACTCCTTTTTTATCATCTCTGGAACACACACAATCCGTGTGCAGGTCCCGGCCAGACAGCCGTAATCACTGGGTTATCCTCTCCAGCGAATGGGGGAATGGCGTGCCACTCCCCAGCAGGTAAAACAATCTCTGTTACCTCAAGCGTGGCGTTTATTGCGATCAAAAAACGATCCGAAAGCAAAATTTGCAGCTGCTTTGGCCCGTTTTGCCACTCATCCGAGCTTAAAGGTTGAGCATATCGATTCAGCCAACGGACATTGCCATCGCCTTCTTCCCACCAGCGATCCTCTACCAAAGCAGGAATGCGCTTGCGCAAATGGATTAACGCGGCGGTAAACCCCGTTAACCCACTGTTTGCCTGCGACCAGTCCAACCACGTTAGTTGGTTATCCTGACAGTAGGCATTGTTATTGCCATGCTGGCTGTGACCATGTTCATCACCTGCCAGTAACATCGGCGTACCCTGGGAGAGCAACAACGTCGTTAACAGGGCGTGAATGCTGTCGCGCCGCCGTTCAATCAAATCAAGAGTACCGCCTAACCCTTCTTTACCATGATTGTTACTGTAATTGTTGTTGGTCCCGTCGCGATTTTCCTCTCCATTTGCTTCATTGTGTTTATGGTTGAAACAAACGCAGTCGCGAAGCGTAAAACCGTCATGCGCAGTGACGAGATTAATCGCAGCGCTCGGCAGACGGCCATTACGTTTAAAAACATCGCTGGAGGCGGCAAAACGCCCGGCAAACTCACCCAGCGACAAGTTATAGTGCAGCCAGAAACGGCGTGCGGCGTCGCGGAAATGATCATTCCACTCGGCAAACAGCGGTGGGAAATTGCCCACCTGATAACCACCTGGCGCGATATCCCACGGTTCGGCAATCAACTTCACTTGCGAAAGCACTGGGCAATTCTGGATAGCCGTAAACAGCGGCGCATCCTGACGAAACTCCGGTGTTCGCCCCATGACTGCTGCGAGATCGAAGCGGAAACCATCAACGTGGCAGGTTTCCACCCAGTAGCGTAGACAGGCGCTGGCGTACTCCACTACCGCCGGATGGCTCAGATTGAGCGTATTACCACAGCCGGTCCAGTTGTGATAATCGCCGTCTTCTCTTATCCAATAATAGCTACGGTTGTCGATCCCGCGCAGTGAGAATACCGGGCCGTCCAGGTCCAGTTCCGCACTGTGGTTGAGTACGATGTCGAGAATAACTTCAATACCCGCCTTGTGCAGGGCTTTCACTGCGTCGCGGAATTCGTCCAACGCCGTTTCGGGCGAGCTGGCATATGCCGGATGCAACGCAAACAGCGCCACCGGATTGTAGCCCCAGTAGTTACTTAGCCCCATGCGTTGCAGGCGCGGTTCACTGGCAAACTGCGCCACTGGCAACAGTTCCAGTGCGGTAATACCCAACCGTTTTAAATAGTTGATCATCACCGGATGGCCGAGCGCTTTATAGGTGCCGCGGATCTCTACCGGGATCTCCGGATGCAGATAGGTTAATCCTTTGACATGGGCTTCATAAATGATGGTGCTGCCCCACGGCGTGCGCGGCGGGGCATCATCCTCCCAGTCATAGTGATCGACCACCACCACGCATTTCGGCGCAATGGCGGCGTTGTCACGATAATCAGGTTCATTATGGCCTGCATGCAGCAGCGGGTTATCTTTAAACTCACCCTCAATTTGCCGCGCGCAAGGATCAATCAACAACTTCGCCGGGTTAAAGCGATGCCCCACGGCAGGTTGCCAGGGGCCATGTACGCGATACCCATAGTGCAAACCCGGGCGCGCATCCGGCAAGTAACCGTGCCAGACATCGCCGCTGCGTCCTGGCAAGTCATACCGGTGTTCTATGCCCTGAGCGTCAAACACACATAGCTCTACCCGCTCAGCATGAGCGGAAAAGAGCGTGAAGTTGACGCCCTGGCCATCATAGTGCGCGCCAAGGGGAGCAGGTTTGCCAATGGCGAGTTGTGTCATTCTCCCTCCCGCACCAGCCAGATAGTGGCCAGCGGTGGTAGAGTAAGGCTCAATGAATGCTGACGACCGTGGCTGGCGATCTCATAGCTATGTACCGCGCCGCCATTGCCAGCATTGCTGCCGTGGTAGTGCATGGAATCGGTGTTGAGAATCTCACGCCACTTACCTGGCTGATTAATGCCAAAGCGATAATCATGGCGCGGCACCGGCGTAAAGTTGCTGGCAACGATAATTTCGTTACCCTCTTTATCGCGACGCACAAAGATCAGCACCGAGCGCTCATGGTCATCCACCACCAGCCATTCAAAGCCGTAGGCGTCGAAATCCAGCTCGTGCAGAGCTTTGTGGTGACGATAAGTATGGTTCAGATCGCGTACCAGTCGCTGGACACCGTGATGCCAGTTGTCGCCACCTTCCAGCAGATGCCAGTCGAGGCTGGCATCGTGGTTCCACTCACGCCCTTGGGCAAATTCGTTACCCATGAACAACAGTTTCTTGCCCGGGAACGCCCACATCCAGGCATAGTAGGCTCGCAGATTGGCAAACTTCTGCCATGCATCGCCTGGCATCCTGTCGAGAATCGATTTTTTGCCGTGCACCACTTCGTCGTGCGACAGCGGCAGGACGAAGTTTTCAGTGTAGTTGTAGAGCATCCCGAAGGTGAGTTTATTGTGGTGGTATTGACGATAAACCGGGTCGAGCTTCATGTAATCCAGAGTGTCGTGCATCCAGCCGAGGTTCCACTTGTACCAGAAGCCCAGACCACCAATATCCTGCGGGCGGGAAACGTTCGGGAAGTCGGTAGACTCCTCCGCCATCGTTACTGCACCAGGAACTTGTTCACCGATAATACGGTTGGTATTGCGAAGGAATTCAATCGCTTCCAGATTCTCGCGTCCACCATACTCGTTCGGGATCCACTCGCCTTCTTTACGGCTGTAATCACGATAAATCATCGAAGCAACCGCATCGACGCGCAGCGCATCGATACCAAAACGCTCGATCCAGTACAGCGCATTACCAACAAGGAAATTGCTGACTTCACGGCGGCCATAGTTGTAAATCAGGGTGTTCCAGTCCTGATGGTAGCCTTCACGCGGATCGCTGTGTTCATACAGATTTGTGCCGTCAAATTCGGCAAGTGCAAAGTCATCTGTCGGGAAGTGACCCGGCACCCAGTCGAGAATCACGTTCAAACCTGCTGCGTGGGCGGCATCAATGAAATAGCGGAAATCATCGCGAGTGCCAAAACGGCGAGTTGGCGCATACAAACCTGTCGGCTGATAGCCCCAACTGCCATCGAATGGATGTTCGTTAATTGGCAGCAGTTCGAGGTGGGTAAAGCCCATCCATTTAGCGTAAGGCACCAACTGTTCGGCAAGTTCGCGATAGCTTAACCAGAAGTTGTTGTCTGCATGACGACGCCATGACCCCAGGTGAACTTCATAGATAGAAATTGGCGCATCAAACTGATTCGCTTTTTTGCGCTCTTCGGTCTGCACGACCTTTTCAGGCAGTCCGCAAATAAGGGAAGCGGTTTCCGGGCGCATCTGCGCTTCGAAGGCATAAGGATCAGACTTCAAACGCAGATTGCCATTGGCATCAATCATTTCGTATTTATAGAGCTGACCGTTATGCGCGCCAGGGATAAACAGTTCCCAAATGCCGCTCTCTTTACGCAGGCGCATCGGGTGACGACGACCATCCCAGTAGTTGAATTGCCCAACAACCGAGACACGGCGGGCATTTGGCGCCCAGACAGAAAAACGCGTGCCGGTAACGCCATCCATAGTATCTGCGTGCGCACCTAAGGTTTCATATGGGCGCAGGTGGGTACCTTCAGATAACAACCAGGCGTCCATTTCCTGGATTAAAGGGCCAAAACGGTAAGGATCATCAATCAGATTCTGCTGGCCATGCCAGACAACCGCCAACTGATAGCGGAAAAAATTTTTACGCCGAGGAACGACGCCGCTGAAGAATCCACGAGAGTCGAGACACTCCAGTTTAGCGACTTTGCGTCCAGTTTTTGGTTCAATTACCCACACATCGGTGGCGTCAGGTAAAAGGGCACGGACTTCCAGTCCCGCTGTGGTTTTATGCATTCCAAGTACGGAAAAAGGATCCGCAAAATGACCTGCAATTAGCGCGTTAATCACGTCTCTATCGATACGATCGGACATGCTTGTCTTCCTGTTTTATTGTGTCACCCCATCCAACTAATTTTTGACATCTGGTTGTGACATTTTTTTGACCTGAACGGCGCAGCACTCTGTGCATCCTCTCTACGCCGTCCTCACTTCAGGTAAGGCATTGAATACGTATGTATCCCGCCACCCTTAAAGAATAGCCAATGCTCTACTTAACTCCCGGTAAATCATGAAACATCTGCGCTTACTCCTGTACTACGCACTAAAAGGGGCAGCATTACGCCCCAAATTTAATGAATAAACATTACGCCAGTTGACGAAGCATCCGGCGTAGCGGCTCCGCGGCCCCCCACAGCAGCTGGTCGCCCACGGTAAAGGCTGACAGGAACTCAGGTCCCATATTCAGCTTACGCAAACGGCCTACCGGCGTGGTCAGCGTACCGGTGACGGCAGCTGGGGTTAGCTCACGCATAGTTATTTCGCGATCGTTTGGAACCACTTTTGCCCACGGGTTATGGGCCGCCAACAGTTCTTCCACGGTCGGAATAGACACATCTTTTTTCAATTTGATGGTGAATGCCTGGCTGTGGCAGCGCAACGCCCCGACACGCACACACAAACCATCTACCGGAATAACGGAAGATGTGTTGAGAATCTTGTTGGTTTCTGCCTGCCCTTTCCATTCTTCGCGGCTCTGACCGTTATCAAGCTGTTTGTCGATCCACGGAATCAGGCTACCCGCCAGCGGCACGCCAAAGTTATCCACTGACAACTCGCCGCTGCGGGTTAAAGTCGTGACTTTGCGTTCAATATCGAGAATAGCAGAGGACGGTGTCGCGAGTTCATCCGCCACATGGCCATACAGTTGGCCCATCTGGGTTAACAACTCACGCATATGTCGCGCACCACCGCCGGAAGCCGCCTGGTAGGTTGCAACGGAAACCCAATCTACAAGATCATTGGCGAATAAACCGCCCAACGACATCAACATCAGGCTTACGGTACAGTTACCGCCAACAAAAGTCCTGATGCCTTTATTTAATCCATCAGTAATGACGTCCTGATTGACTGGGTCAAGAATGATGATGGCGTCATCTTTCATGCGCAGAGACGATGCTGCGTCAATCCAGTAACCTTGCCATCCGCTCTCACGGAGCATTGGATAGATTTCGTTGGTATAATCGCCGCCCTGACAGGTTACGATGATATCGAGAGCCTTCAGCGCCTCCAGATCAAAGGCATCCTGAAGTGTGCCAGAAGCACCGCCGAAGGAAGGCGCAGCCTGACCAGACTGTGAAGTCGAAAAGAAGACAGGGCGAATGGCGTCGAAGTCGCGCTCTTCAACCATGCGTTGCATGAGAACGGAGCCGACCATACCGCGCCAGCCGATAAAACCAACATTTTTCATAAGCGTTTTTTCCTGCAAAGATGTGTGCTGTATATATGTGCCGGTGTCCTCATGGCACATCTTTCACCATACAAAAAGCAGCCAAAGTCGCAAGTGAAATTAATCAATGATAGCGAAGCCATCAGTAATGCGACTTATCCTGCTTTCGTAGCACGCAGAAAGTCCACGGCAATTATCAGGGAACTTGAGTTATGAATGAAATCATTTCTGCAGCAGTTTTATTGATCTTGATTATGGATCCGCTCGGAAATCTACCTATTTTTATGTCCGTACTGAAACATACAGAACCGAAAAGACGTCGGGCAATCATGGTGCGAGAGTTGCTTATTGCTCTCATGGTGATGCTGGTGTTCCTGTTTGCGGGTGAGAAAATTCTGGCATTTCTTAGCCTGCGGGCAGAAACCGTCTCCATTTCTGGCGGCATCATTCTCTTTCTGATCGCCATTAAGATGATTTTCCCCAGTGCTTCTGGCAATAGCAGTGGGCTTCCGGCAGGTGAAGAGCCGTTTATTGTGCCGCTGGCAATCCCATTAGTAGCAGGGCCGACTATCCTCGCCACATTAATGTTGCTGTCTCACCAGTACCCGAATCAGATGGGGCATCTGGTGATTGCGCTGCTGCTGGCCTGGGGCGGCACCTTTGTTATCCTGCTACAGTCATCGCTATTTTTACGTCTGCTGGGCGAGAAAGGAGTGAATGCGCTGGAACGCCTGATGGGATTGATTCTGGTGATGATGGCAACCCAGATGTTCCTCGACGGCATTCGGATGTGGATGAAGGGGTGACGAGAGGCATTACCAGGAAGGAGCCCGGTAGTGTAAGACCTACCGGGCAAACAGACTTAACTCAACAACTGGAACGCAATCATCCCGACGATGGCACCAACAGTGCCGAGGATGGTTTCCATCATGGTCCAGGTTTTCAACGTTTCGGCTTCGGTCGCACCGGTAAATTTACCGAACAACCAGAAACCAGCGTCGTTAACGTGGCTGACAACAATCGAACCACCGGCGATACAAATCGACAGTGCCGCCATTTGCGCACCGGAGTAATTCAATTGTTCAATGACCGGCATCACCAGCCCCACCGCCGTTAAACAGGCAACGGTGGCAGACCCCTGAATGATGCGCACTGCAGCTGCCAACACGAAGCAGGTGATAGCAATCGGCAGGCCCATGCCGGTTAACGCTTCGCCCAGCGCCGGACCTACGCCAGAGTCAACCAGCACCTGTTTGAACACGCCGCCTGCACCAATCACCAGCAGAATGATCCCCGCCGGTTGCAGCGCGTGACCGCAAATCTCCATCACTTTGTCTTTTGGCATGCCCTGACGCATTGCCAGGCCATAAATCGCTACCAGACAAGCAACCAGAATCGCAGTAAACGGATGACCGATAAACTCAAACCATTCGTAAGCAGTTGATCCTTCTGGTACAAAACGCGCAGCAATGGTTTTAAGACCTACCAGCACCAGCGGCAGCAGGATCAGCGACAGGCTGAATCCAAAAGACGGCATTTTGCCTTCGCCGAGATGCGGTTCGCTGATATCGTCAGGAATATGCAGCTCAACATAACGGCTGATGAAGTTACCCCACAGCGGCCCGGCGATGATCATCCCCGGAATTGCCGCACACAGGCCAATCAGGATCATCCAGCCAAAGTCGGCGTTCATCTGCGATGCCAGCAGCATTGGCGCTGGTCCAGGCACCAGAAATGCAGCCGCTGCCGCCACGCCTGCGAATAATGGGATTACCAGTTTCACCAGGTTCGTACCGGTGTGGCGCGCCATCGAGAAGGCAACGCTAATCAGCAGAACAATCGCCACTTCAAAGAACAGCGGTAGCGCGCAGACCAGCCCCGCAAGGCCGATGGCATAATGCGCGCGGCTGTGACCGAAGGATTTGAGCATTTTGACGGCAATCTGATCGACTGCGCCGGTTTCATGTAAGATCTTGCCAAACATGGCTCCCAGGGCGACAACCACCGCCAGGAAGCCGAGGGTGCCTCCCATCCCTTTTTCCATCGTCGCTGCGATTTTATCGAGCGGCATACCGGAAAAAAGGCCAGCCCCCATAGACACCACCATCAAAGCCAGGAAAGCGTGCATACGCGCCTTCATGACTAAAAACAGCAGCAGTAAAACAGACCCTACTGCTGTTAAAACAAGCGTTAATGTAGTCACTACTTATTTGCCTTTTTTAATAACCTCAATGGTGCTTGCCACAACACCTTCCAGCGGTTGATCGATATCCACCACCAGTACATCGGTTTCGTCCGCACCCGGCTCCTGCAGCGTTTCAAACTGCGTCACCAGCATTTGGGTTTTAAAGAAATGGCCTTTGCGCGCTTTCAGGCGGCTTTCAATCACATCAAAATCGCCTTTCAGGTAGATGAAAGAGAGATTCGGATTACCTTCACGCAGCAGGTCGCGATAGTGTTTTTTCAGTGCAGAACAGACGATCAACGACACTTTATTGGTACGCTGCATGGCAAACGCGGCGTCGTTCAGCGCCTGCAACCACGGCTTGCGATCGTCGTCATTCAGCGGTTCACCAGACGCCATTTTTTCGATATTGCAGCGCGGATGGAGGAAATCGCCATCAAGAAACGCGGCATGAAGTTGATGCGCCACTTCACTTGCAACCGCAGATTTGCCGCTGCCTGAGACGCCCATCAGAACGTAAATGTGGTGATCATGGTTAGTCGTGCTCAAAGTGGTGCCCCCACAATACAAGAATTAAAAATGTTACGGGTAACTGTTATCGGTAACATTGTCCAGCCGGACAATATCAGAAGCAATATCCATCCGTGCCTTAAGTGTATAAGTGTGAGCTACTTCAAATTTGTAGGCTTAAATAGATCCGCCCGGTGACAAGGTGAAACCTAAATCTAACATTTTCGGTGTCACAGATTCGCCACGAATACGCGCCAGCAGGCGTTCAGCGCCAATACTGCCCATCCGCTCACGCGGCGTCAGCACGCTCGCTAACCGCGGCTCCATCACCTGACCAATGTCATGACCGTGGAAACCGGCAATCGCCATATCGTCAGGAACTTTCAATCCCAGACGCTGACATTCAAACGCCGCGCCGACCGCCAGGTCATCGTTGGTACAGAACACGCCATCCAACTGCGGATATTCCCGCCGCGCCTGGCGAATCAGTTCAATACCGGAAGAGTAAGAAGAAGATTGCTCAACCATCACGCTATACGGCACCAGACCTGCATCCAGCATCGCCTGTTCGTACCCCTTCTGTTTGATGATAGTACGTTCGTCGAGACGTGCGCCGAGATAGGCAATGTGGCGATGCCCGCGAGCAATAATGGCAGCAGTCATCTGGCGTGCCGCTTCAAAGTTATTAAAACCGACAGCGATATCAAGGCACGGCGACTGGCTGTCCATCAGTTCCACCACGGGAATACCCGCCACTTCAATCATCTTTAAGGTGCGCGGCGTGTGGGTACGTTCGGTGAGGATCAGGCCGTCGATATTCCAGGAGAGCATGGATTCGAGGCGTTCTTGCTCCATTTCCGGTTTATAACCGTAGTGCGCCAGCATGGTCTGATAACCGTGCGCGTCGGTGACGCTTTCGATTCCGCGTAATACTTCCGCGAAAACCTGGTTGGTGAGAGAAGGTAACAGGACGCCAATCGCCCGGCTGGTGGCGTTAGAGAGGATATCGGGCGCACGATTGGGAATATAGCCCAGTTCATCAAGAGCGGCGGCAATCTTGCCGCGTAGAGCGACGGAAACCTGCTCCGGGTTGCGTAAAAAACGGCTGACCGTCATTTTGGTCACGCCTACACGGTCAGCCACATCCTGAAGTACGGGTCTTTTCTTTTTCATCGTCCTGAAAGGTACAAAAGGGATAGATTCCTTTAGTTTACCACGGACGCATCACAACCTTCCCGATTCCTCGGGAAGGTTGTGAGATAAATTTAGACTGGCGGTAAATCGAACAGCAGGATTTCACTATCGCTATCGGCATGGATGGAAATCGCCTGCTCATCCCAGATTGCCAGACCATCGCTGGTCGAGGCTTTCACGCCGTTAATAGTGACATTACCTTTCACCACCTGGATCCAGACGCGGCGTTCAGCGGCAATCTGATGTATCGACTGCTCATCTTTTACCAGCGCCCAGCGGTACAGTTCCATATCCTGATACACTTTCAGCGAACCGTCACGCGCATCCGGCGAGAGCACCAGCTGTTTGCCCTGCACGGCATCGAAGCGACGCTGTTCATAACGCGGCGTAATACCGTTTTCTTCTGGCATGATCCAGATCTGATACAGGTGCAGACGCTCGGTGCTGCTTGGGTTGTACTCTGAGTGACGAATCCCCGTACCCGCACTCATAATCTGGAATTCACCCGCCGGAACCTGCTCTTTATTGCCCATGCTGTCCTGATGCTCAACAGTACCTTCCAGCACGTAGGTCAAAATTTCCATATCTTTATGCGGGTGAGTGCCAAAGCCCTGCCCTGCTTCAATCACGTCGTCGTTAATCACGCGTAGCGCGGAGAAGCCCATAAAGTTCGGATCGTAATAGTTGGCAAAAGAGAAAGTATGCCAGGAGTCCAGCCAGCCATGATTTGCATGACCACGTTCATTTGCTTTGCGTAAGTAGATCATTTGTATTCGCCCCCTAAATGATTTCGATGGGCTTAGTGTGGACCCGATCTGCCTGGGATGATAGAGGGTGAAAATTGACCCCTCTGTTCAAAAAAATTGAACTATTCGAGGGGCCATCAAACTTACTTCGCGAGAGTCACTGTGGAGGGAGAGGCTTGCTCAAATCCGCGTTCAAGGATTTCCAGATTGGTAAGAGCTTCAGATTCCTTGACATAATTTGGCGCACCGCTGGTGATGGTTTGGTACAACGCATCATAAACGCGCCCATAATCGCCCATCTCCGGCTTCATCTCTTCTCTGACCGTCACACCCTCGTCATTGACATACTCCAGCACACCGACCGAATCATCCGCTGCGAATCCCGGTTCGCCCGGCATAATATTAGCCTTCAGGCTGGTTTCCTGCTGGTCGATACCGTATTTAATAAACGAACCTTTCTTACCGTGAACGATAAATTTCGGATAATCGATTTTCACCAGATGACTGGTTTTAACGATCGCTTTCAGGTCGCCATAAAACAGCTGCGCTTCAAAGGTGTCGTCAGGATTGGCTTTATTACGCAGACTGCGGATGTCATAAGCGACGTGATCCGGGCGACCAAACAGCGAGATAACCTGGTCCAGGGTATGCACACCAAGCCCATAGAACGCGCCATCCTGCGGCAGTCCAGGTTTGGTTTCTGCCACCGGGCGGTAATAGTCAAAATGGCTTTCCACTTCGACAATCTCTCCCAGCTTGCCGCTTTCAATCGCTTTTTTCGCCGTCAGGAAGCAGGAATCAAAGCGACGATTCTGATACGGCGTGACGGTCAGCCCTTTACTTTTCGCCAGCGCAAACAGCTCTTTCGCCTGCGCAAGCGTCGGGGTGAACGGTTTTTCGACAAGTACATTTTTCCCGGCTTCCAGCGCGCGCTTCGCGTACTCGAAGTGGCTGTCCGCGTGGGTGCAGACGACAACCAGCTTAACATCGGGATCGTTTAACACTTCGTCGAGATCGCTGGTGAAATGAATATGGGAATAAATGGGAGCCTGTTCTTCCGGCTTCGCATGGCGGCGAAAAATATGCGCGACATGCCAGCTATCCTTGCGGTTAAGTACATACGGAAGATGGTAACGGGTGGTGCTTTTGCCGAAGCCAATAAAGGCACAGTTGATGACCATGATTTCGTCCTTTTTAAGGTGGTTATTTACACCTTAGCGCAAAGCGGACGCGGTTCCTATGCCTGGGCTTCAGTACGTCAGATTGTTGGCAAAGTGCACTTTGATCATGCCGGATGCGGCGTGAACGCCTTACCTGCCTACACAAAATGGCATCGGTTTGTAGGTCTGATAAGCGTAGCGCATCAGGCAATTTTGCATTTGTCTCGACACGAGGAACACTTCACGTGGACAAAATGGCAAACAAACCAGTACGAAAGCAAAAAAAAGCCAGCACCCGGCTGGCTAAGTAATACTGGAAGCAATGTGAGCAATGTCGTGCTTTCAGGTTCTCCGCGAGGGTCTTCCTGATCGCGATACAATAATAATCATTCTCATTCGCACTTGTCCAACACTTTTTGCAAAAAAATGCATTTGACTCGTATTTGAAAGTCAATGATGTTGAAAGGGACATTTACCCGAAAGAGGACAGAGGAATGAGTGAGATAGTAATACGCCACGCAGAAACGCGCGATTATGAGGCCATTCGGCATATCCACGCCCAGCCGGAGGTGTATTACAACACACTACAAGTGCCTCATCCTTCAGAACATATGTGGCTGGAACGACTCGCCGATCGCCCCAGCATCAAGCAACTCGTCGCCTGTATTGATGGAACTGTAGTAGGTCATCTCACCATTGATGTACAGCAACGCCCGCGCCGCAGTCATGTTGCCGATTTTGGTATCTGTGTCGACGCCCGCTGGAAGAATCGCGGCGTCGCCAGCGCCCTGATGCGAGAGATGATTGAAATGTGCGACAACTGGTTGCGGGTAGATCGTATTGAACTAACGGTGTTCGTCGATAACGCGCCAGCAATTAAGGTCTATAAAAAATTCGGCTTTGAGATTGAAGGGACTGGCAAGAAGTACGCATTGCGTAATGGTGAATATATCGATGCGTATTATATGGCGCGGGTGAAATAGAGAATTTGCAATCTAAGTTTGTCATTTAAGCCCTCACCTACCAGGAGAGGGCTTAAGATATTAGTACCCTGCTGTTAAATCATCCACCGAGCGCGGGTCGGATGCGCCGTACAACTCACCGTCAGGCCCAACCATAATGCTTTGTGTACTGCCCATCGCCTCTTTCAGCGCCACTTTCTGACCTTTTGCTTCCAGCAGCTTGATCGTATCCGGGCTAAACCCCTTCTCGACACGCAGCTCGTCCGGCAACCACTGATGGTGGAAACGCGGCGCATTGGTCGCTTCGGCGACGTTCATCCCATAATCGATGCTATTTACCACCATTTGCAGCACAGTGGTGATAATCCGGCTACCGCCAGGGCTACCAGTCACCAGCCAGGTTTTACCGTCTTTCACCACAATAGTCGGCGACATCGACGACAGCGGACGTTTGTTCGGCCCGACGGCGTTGGCATCACCGCCCACCAGCCCGTAAACGTTCGGCACGCCCGGTTTGGCGGAGAAATCATCCATCTGGTTATTGAGCAAAATACCGCTCTCACCCGCGACAATGCCCGTACCGAAGGTGGTGTTCAGCGTATAGGTCACCGCCACCGCGTTACCGTCTTTATCCACTACAGAGTAATGGGTAGTTTGATTACTCTCATAAGGCGCAAGCTTGCCAGGGCGAATCTCGCTGGACGGCTTCGCTTTATTGATATCGATTTGCTCGGCAATAGATTTGGCATAGGCTTTATTGGTCAGCGCCTGCCACGGGACTTTGACAAAATCCGGGTCGCCAAGATATTCCGAGCGGTCGGCGTAGGCATATTTCTCAGCTTCTGCCATGATTTGCATCGCATCGGCGCTGCCAAAGCCGTATTTCTGCATATCGAAGTTTTCCAGAATATTGAGGATTTGTACGATATGAATCCCGCCGGAAGAGGGCGGTGGCATGGAGTAAACCTGATACCCGCGATAATCGCCGCTAATCGGTGTGCGTTCTACTGCTTTATACGCGGCTAAATCTTCTTTCGTAATCAAGCCACCGTTTTTCTGCATCTCCTGAGCGATCTGCTCCGCTATCGTGCCTTTATAGAATTCATCCGGGCCGTTTTCGGCAATCATCTCCAGGCTCTTTGCCAGGTTCGCCTGCACCAGCTTGTCGCCCTTTTTCAGCGGTTCGCCCTCTTTCCAGAAGATAGCTTTGCTGTTTTCGTGATTCGGCAGCACTTCGCTACCGTAGGTTTTGAGATCGTCTGCCAAAGCGTCGTTAATGATAAAACCATCGCGTGCCAGTTTAAACGCCGGTTGCACCACTTTGTTCAACGGCATGGTGCCGTATTTATCCAACGCCAACGAGAAACCTGCTACCGTACCGGGCGTGCCGGAAGCCAGATGCGAAGTGAGTGATTTTTTGCTGTCCGGGTTGCCCTGATCATCAAGGAACATATCGCGGGTCGCTTTGGCGGGCGCCATTTCGCGGAAATCGATAGCCGTGGTATTGCCATTTTTCGAGCGGATTAACATAAAACCACCGCCGCCCAGATTCCCTGCCTGCGGATGCGTTACCGCCAGCGCGTAGCCCACCGCCACGGCGGCATCAACGGCATTCCCGCCCTCCTTGAGGATATCCACCCCCACCTGAGTGGCAGTAGCATCTACAGACGCCACCATCCCCTGCTTTGCGCGTACCGGATGGAAGACATCTTCCTCCACACCATAAGAAACAGGTGGCGCGGCTGCCGCACTAAAACAACATCCTGAAAGCAAAGCTGCAATCGCCGCCCGGCGTAAAAACGTCGGTTTTATCATCGTTATTCTCCAGTTATGTGTGGGGCAACCCCAGCTAAGCCTGGTATATAACTCTGAATTAATCATCGTTTTGCCGGGAAGCGAGTAAACTTAAAGGATATCTTCAGAGGAGGATACGCGATGAAACGACTTCTGCTTTTGACGGCACTCCTGCCGTTTGTCGGCTTTGCACAGCCCATTAATACTCTGAATAATCCTAACCAGCCGGGGTATCAGATCCCCAGCCAGCAGCGGATGCAAACTCAAATGCAGACTCAGCAAATCCAGCAAAAAGGGATGCTGAATCAGCAACTGAAAACTCAGACGCAATTGCAACAGCAGCATTTAGAAAATCAGATTAATAGCAACTCTCAGCGGGTATTGCAGTCGCAGCCAGGGGAGCTAAATCCTGCCCGGCAGCAAATGCTGCCCAACACCAACGGCGGGATGTTAAACAGTAACCATAATCCGGATAGTTCGCTAAATCAGCAGCATATGCTGCAAGAGAGGAAAAACGGCGACATGCTGAATCCGCCCAGCACGTCGCAGCCTGACATTCCGTTGAAAACTATTGGGCCGTAAAGTTCGGACCAATCACATCAATCGCATCGGTACAGATGCAATCCACGCCCCAGCGCAGCAACTCTGCCGCGCGCTGGGGTTTGTTGACGGTATACACCAGAATCCGCAGTCCAGCGTCTTTCAACTGCATCACTCGCGCTTTATCGAGCAACTTATGATTGAGATGAATAGAGACGCAGCCCAGCCGCGCGGTCAGTTCGCGCCAGTCGTCGCGCCACTCATCAAGCAATAAACCACGTGGCAGTTCCGGTGCCGCCAATTGTGCGGCTTCTAAAGCATCAATCTCAAACGATGACAGCAGCGGCGGCGTCATACCTGCCCACAGTTCGCGCGCCGCCAGCGATACCATTTTGCCCGTTAATGGCCCGGTGCCAGTGGTGGGCTTGATTTCGATATTCGCCATCATCCCATGTTCGCGACAGCGTTCCGCCACCTGCGAAAGCAACGGCAGCGGCTCACCTTTAAACGCTTTGCTGTACCAACTGCCCGCATCCACGCGCAGTAAATCCTGCCAGTTCAGCTCGCCCGCAACGCCCCAACCGTTGCTGGTACGTTCGAGATTATCGTCATGGAGCAGGAAGATCTCGCCATCTTTCGATAACTTCGCGTCAAATTCGATCATCTTATGACCGTATTTTGCCCCTACGTCGATTGCCGCCAAGGTGTTTTCCGGGGCCAACTTACCGCCGCCACGATGAGCGACGATGCGGGGATAAGGCCAGTTACTCATACTCGTTGTCCTGTTTCACCATCAAAAAGATGTAGCTGATTTTCCGGCAGATGCAGCCACAGCGTGCTGCCTGCCGTCGGGCGCTCCTGATGCGCCAGTCGCACCACCAGCTTCTGTTCGCCCCAGCGTCCGTGTGCCAGATTATCAGCGCCGAGGATCTCCAGCGTGTCCATCACCAGTGGCACGCCGCCTTCTGCCTGCGAACTTAGCGCAATATGTTCCGGGCGGATACCGAGGGTCATTTTACGCCCGGCATACTGGCGATAGTAACCGTTTAGCGGCAGCGCAATACCGCCATCCAGTTCGAAATGCGTGCCTTCGTTATTCACGCGGCCAGCCAGTAGGTTCATCGCCGGGCTGCCGATAAAACTCGCCACAAACAGGCTGGCGGGCTTTTCGTAGACTTCAACTGGCGTGCCAATCTGTTCGGCAACACCGCCGTTCATTACCATCACTCGCTGGGCGAGGGTCATCGCTTCAACCTGATCGTGGGTAACGTAGAGTGAAGTTGTTTTCAGGCGACGGTGCAGTTGTTGTAGTTCAAGACGCATCTGCACGCGCAGCTTGGCATCGAGGTTAGAGAGCGGCTCATCAAACAAGAACACCGCCGGCTCACGCACAATCGCGCGCCCCATCGCCACACGCTGGCGCTGACCGCCGGAAAGCTCGCGCGGGCGGCGCTTGAGCAGGCCGTCCAGCTCCAGAATACGCGCCGCTTCTTTAACGCGCTCGGCGATTTGCTGCTTGCCCATGCCGCGGATTTTCAGCCCCCACGCCATGTTCTCCTCAACGCTCATATGCGGATAGAGCGCGTAGTTCTGGAATACCATCGAAATTCCGCGATCTTTCGGCTCCATTTCAGTGACACGCTTGCGGTCGATCCAGATATCGCCCGTCGTTACCCGCTCCAGTCCGGCCACCATTCGCAATAACGTCGATTTCCCGCAGCCAGACGGCCCGACCATCACGATAAATTCACCATCCGCCACATCAAGGGTCAGCGGTTTAATGACCTGGGTTTTGCCATCCCAGCTTTTGGTTACTGCCTGTAATTTCAGTCCTGCCATCTTATTTCTCACTATCGACCAGGCCGCGCACAAAGGCACGCTGCATCACTAAAACAATCACTACTGGTGGGATCAGGGTTAACAACATCGCCGCCATCACCGAGTTCCATTCCGTTGTACCTTCGCCAGTGGCGATCATCCCTTTAATCCCTGCCACGGTGGTGCCGAGATCAACGTCGGTAATAATCAACAACGGCCACAAATACTGGTTCCAGCCGTAAATAAAGGTGATCACAAACAGCGCCGCCAGATTGGTTTTTGACAGCGGAAAAACGATGTCGCAAAAGAAACGTATTGGCGACGCGCCGTCGATCCGCGCCGCTTCCACCAGTTCATCCGGCAGCGTCATAAAGAACTGGCGGAACAGGAAGGTAGCGGTCGCCGAGGCCATCAGCGGCAGCGTTAAACCAGCGTAGCTGTCGAGCATCTTCAGGTTGGCGATGACTTCCACCGTCGGGAAGATACGCACTTCAACCGGCAACATCAGGGTGATAAAAATCATCCAGAAGAAGAGGTTACGTAGCGGAAAACGAAACCAGACAATGGCAAATGCCGAGAGCATCGAGACGGTAATTTTGCCGAGCGTAATGCTGAACGCCATCACAAAGCTGTTAAGCAACATCCGCCAGAACGGCGCGCTATTCGTGCCGACCCCGTTCACCCAGATATTGTGGATGTTTTCCAGCAGATGCGTGCCGGGAATAAGCGTCATCGGCGCGGCGTAGACTTCTTGTTTATCCAGCGTCGCCGCGACAAACGCCACGTACAGCGGGAAGAGGATCACCGCGATCCCGAGGATCAACATGGTATGGCTGAATATTGTCAGCCACGGACGGTTCTCAATCATTGGTAACGCACCTTGCTTTCAACATAGCGGAACTGCACCACCGTCAGCACGATGACGAGGAACATCAACACCACCGACTGCGCGGCAGACGAAGCCAGATCCAGTCCGGTAAAGCCTTCGCGGTAGATCTTATAAATCAGCGTCGTGGTGGCCTGAACCGGCCCGCCGGACGTGGCGGCGTCGATCACCGGGAAGGTGTCGAAGAAGGCGTACACCAGGTTCACCACCAACAGGAAGAAGCTCACCGGGGCGATAAGCGGCAGCGCAATCTTAAAGAAGCGGCGAATTGGACCTGCGCCGTCGATGGCTGCGGCTTCAATCAACGAACGGGGAATGGATTGCAGCGCGGCATAGAAGAACAGGAAGTTGTAGCTGATTTGCTTCCACACCGAGGCAAATACCACCAGAAACATCGCCTGACCGCTGTTTTGCGCATGGTTCCAGTCGTAGCCGAACTCTGCGAGAAAATGAGTGATCAGCCCGCGACCGGGGTTAAACAGGAAGATCCACAATACGGCGGCAACGGCGGGAGCCACGGCATACGGCAGCAGCATTAAGGTTTGATAGAAACGGCTGCCGCGCACGATGTACTCCACCAGCGCCGCGAAGAACAACGACACCAGCAAACCGCTGACGGTGACAAAGGTGCTGAATTTTATCGTCGTCCAGAAGGAGTCGAGATAGTAGCTGTCATGGAACAGCGTGACGAAGTTATCCAGGCCGACAAACTGGCTGGAGAAACCAAACGGATCGACGCTTTGTAGCGAGTACCACAACGCTTCGCCCGCAGGCCAGATAAAAAAGATAACGGTGATGATGAGCTGCGGCGCGACCAGCAAATAAGGCAGCCAGCGCGAGCGAAACACCGGACGGGATGATGACATTACGGTTAATTCCTGAACTGTGCCGGATACGCTTCGCTTATTCTGCCTACACACGATGGCAGGTCGGATAAGCGAAGCGCACCCGACATTTCACTGGTTAAGACTTCGTCGATTTCTCAAAGCGGCGCAGCAACTGATTCCCACGCTCAACGGCGGTATCCAGCGCCTGCTGTGGCGTCTTCTTACCGGTCCACACGCTTTCCAGTTCTTCATCCACAATCACGCGGATCTGCGGCATGTTGCCCAGACGCAGCCCTTTGGTGAACGGCAACGGCGGCTTGTTCAGCATCTGACGCGTCGCGGTATCCGCCCCGGGGTTTTTCTCGTAAAAGCCCTGCTCACGGGTCAGGTCATACGCTGCTTTGGTGATTGGCAGATAACCGGTTTTCTGATGCCACTCGGCAGCGTTTTCTGGCTTCGCGAGGAAGTCGAGGAACTTCGCCACGCCGGTATACGTTTCTTTATCTTTGCCCTGCATCACCCACAGGCTGGCCCCGCCGATAATGGCGTTTTGTGGCGCACCTTTCGCATCGGCGTCGTAAGGCATCATGCCTACGCCGTAGTTGAATTTGGCGTACTCGCGAATGTTGGCAAGAGAACCAGAAGAGGCTGTCGTCATTGCGCAATCACCGTTATAGAACTTCTCGGTGGATTCATCCTTACGCCCGACGTAGCTGAAGTCGCCCTTCTTGTTCATCTCTTCGAGCATGGTGATGTGTTTCACCTGCTCCGGCTTGTTGAATTCAAGCACCGCGTCTGTGCCGTCAAAGCCGTTGTTTTTGCTGGCAAACGGCAGACCGTTCCAGGCGCTAAAGTTTTCCAGTTGGATCCAGCCCTGCCAACCGCTGGCGTAGCCGCAATTCATGCCGGAGGCTTTCAGTTTCGCGGCATAGTCAGCCAGATCCTGCCAGGTTTTCGGCGGCTGTTCCGGGTCTAACCCTGCTTTCTTGAAGGCGTCTTTGTTGTAATAGAGAACGGGGGTCGAGCTGTTGAACGGCTGGGAGAGTAAGTGGCCCGTTTTGCTGTCGGAGTAGTAACCTGAAACCGTCGGCACAAACTGCGACTCATCAAATTGAATCCCCGCCTCTTTAAACACGTCATACACCGGTTTAATGGCTTTCGACGCCATCATGGTGGCGGTGCCAACTTCATAAACCTGCAAAATAGCCGGCGCGTTACCGGTACGGAATGCGGCAATCCCCGCGCTTAAATTCTGTTCGTAGTTGCCTTTATAGGTCGGTACAATTTTGTAATCCGGGTTTTCGGCGTTAAAACGTTGGGCCAGAGAGTCCACCTCCTTCCCCAGTTCCCCTTCCATAGAATGCCAGAACGGAATGGTCGTCACTGCCTGCGCATTGCCCATTAACGCCAGTCCGAGCGCCAGTGCTGAAGCTGTATAATGTAACGGTTTCATTGATTATCTCTCTTGTTGTACCGAATGCGCGAATTCACGCGTTTTATGCTCGCGGGGTAACATGACATGCTCGAATTACAGAAAAATAACTCTTTTGTTACATTTTTAAGATAGTAAGGTGTCAGAAAGATGACAAGGCGGTGACGGTGCGGGTGAGGGAAAATGGGAGATGGGGCACGGATATCCCAAGAATGCACTGAAAAGAGGCGATTAACGACCTTCTAATCGCCAGAACGCCTTACCATGAAGAGCAAAAATGGCAGCAAATTCTGCGTCCAGTTTTGCTGCCCGATGAGAAGTGCATTTTTCAATTTTAACAATGGATTGCCGCTACACTGGTCTAACGGCAAAGAAGATTTTCATCGCACCACACTCTGCTTCAGTCGTTCATTGGCGGTCTTAATCCATTCCCGGTGGTGTTTTCTATAATGAGGTCTTGAGCGTTTAGCCGTATCAACCACAGCAACATACTGCTCGTTGGCTTCACGTAGTCGACTCATTTTCGCCAGCATTTCCGCATAGTAAATACGCGCCTGCGGGCCGGGGTAATAAGAAACAAGCACCTCAAACTCGCTTTCCGCATCAGCGTATTTTTCCTGGGCGGCTAAGGTTCTGGCGAACAATAAATGCCCGTCTGCCGACTGAAAATCGGGGTTATAACGCATCACATCTTCCAGCGTCTGCTGGCAGGCGGCGAACTCCTGGATGGCAAATTGTGCCTGCGCCAGGCTCAACATCATTGCCGCTTCATGGACGAATATCCCGCTTAACGCCTGCTGATAATGGGGAACGGCTTCGTGATAGCGCCCAAGGCGCGCCAGTTCATTAGCCAACGCATAATGGTTTTGATTGGTCTTCGCAATCGCCAGCTCTTCGGTTAATTTGTGCAGGTGGCGTTCCGGGCTGATTGTGTCCTGCAGACGCATCAGCAAAGTACGCCCGTGACGGTCAGCGCCCGTTTCAGGCAGCATCACCATGACAAAATACGCCACGCAACCAATCACCGGAAAACAGAAGATGATAAAAATCCAATACCGCTCTTGTCCGGTACGGTAAGCGTGAATACAGCAAAGCAGTTCAAGCATGGCGACAACAGCATAATGCATGGGAGGGAACCTTTCCGTGGCAAATAAGTGGTCTGGTTTTAATCCTCCTGGTCAGTCGAAACAAGTCTGTATACGGACGAATACCCGACAGAAGCTGGCTGCCGGGTATTCGATAATTTACCCGCCTAAATACGCACTTCTCACCGCTTCATTCGCCAGCAGCGCGTCGCCAGTATCGGAGAGCACCACATGGCCGTTTTCCAGCACGTAGCCCCGATCCGCCAGTTTTAGCGCCTGGTTGGCGTTCTGCTCGACGAGGAAGATAGTCATCCCCTGCTCGCGCAGCTGCTCGATGGTGTCGAAGATTTGCTGGATGATAATCGGCGCAAGACCGAGCGAGGGCTCATCAAGCAACAACAAACGCGGGTTGCTCATCAGCGCGCGACCAATCGCCAGCATCTGCTGTTCACCGCCGGACATCGTTCCCGCCCGCTGAACACGGCGCTCATGCAGACGTGGAAACAGTTCATACACCCACTTTATGCGCTCCTGAAACTGGTCGCGTTCAGCAAAGAAGCCGCCCATCGCCAGGTTCTCTTCCACCGTCATCCGCGAGAAGACGCGACGCCCTTCTGGGACAATCGCTACCGCTTCGCGCATGATTTTCGCCGTCTGCCAGTCGGTAATGTCTTTATCATCAAACACAATTCGCCCGCTGGTGGCGCGCGGGTCGCCGCATAACGTGCCGAGCAAGGTGGTTTTCCCCGCCCCGTTCGCGCCAATGAGGGTGACAATCTCGCCCTGATTGATATGCAGGCTCACCTCATGTAGCGCCTGGATTTTGCCGTAGTGGGCGCTGACTTTGTCAAAGGACAACATGACTTTTTCCATCTTATGCCTCACCTAAATAGGCACGGATCACGTCCGGGTTATTACGGATCTGCTCCGGCGTACCGTTTGCCAGCGGCGTCCCCTGATTGACCACGTAGATTCTGTCTGAAATTCCCATCACCAGCTTCATATCGTGTTCAATCAACAAGATAGTGGTGTTGTGATGGTTACGCAGTTCGGCAATCAGCTCATCCAGCTCTTTCGTCTCTTTCGGGTTAAGACCTGCTGCCGGTTCGTCGAGCATTAAAATCTCCGGCTGCGTCACCATACAGCGGGCGATCTCCAGACGGCGCTGGTCACCGTAGGCCAGGTTACTCGCCTGACGGTTAGCGTGTTCCAGCAAACCAATGCGCTCAAGCCAGGTGGCGGCGCGATCGAGCGCTTCGCTCTGGGCGCGACGGAAAGAAGGCGTTTTCAATAGGCCAGAGAACAGCCCGGTTTTCAGTTGCTGATGCTGCGCCACCAGCAGGTTTTCAATCACCGTCATTTCGCGGAACAGACGCACATGCTGGAAGGTACGCACCACGCCCATGCGGGCAATTTGCTGACCTGGCAAACCTTCCAGATGCTGATCGCGCAGTAAAATGGTGCCGCCAGTGGGTTTGTAGAATCCGGTCAGGCAGTTGAAGACCGTGGTTTTTCCGGCTCCGTTAGGGCCGATTAACGAGACGATCTCCTGCGGGTGCAGTTCAAGATTGACGTTGTTCACCGCCAGCAGGCCGCCGAATCGCATCATCAGGCCGTTAACAGATAATAATGGCTGACTCATGCCTGCTCTCCTTTCGCTGCGCCGTTTTTCAGCTTCAGTTGCGGGCGCGTCATGGGCAGCAAGCCCTGCGGGCGCCAGATCATCATCAGCACCATCAAACCACCGAGCATTAACATGCTGTATTCGTTGAAATCACGCATCAATTCGCGCGACACCACCAGCAGAACAGCCGCCAGAATCACTGCAAATTGCGATCCCATACCGCCGAGCACCACTATCGCCAGCACAAACGCCGATTCGGCAAAGGTGAAGGATTCCGGGCTGACAAAGCCCTGACGCGCCGCGAACAGCGTTCCGGCAAAACCGGCAAACGCAGCGCTGATGGTAAAGGCAGTCAGCTTGATACGACGCGGGCTTAAGCCCAGCGAACGACAGGCGATTTCATCTTCTCGCAACGCTTCCCACGCGCGGCCCAGCGGCATCCGCAGTAAACGATTAATGACGAACAAAGAGAACACGACCAGCAGCAACGCCACCAGGTAGAGGAAGATGACGCGATCGGAGGGATCGTATTTCAGGCCAAAGAAATTACTGAAGGTGTCCCAGCCCCCTTCACGGGCGGTACGGCTGAACTCAAGGCCGAAGAAAGTCGGTTTCGGGATCTGACTGATACCGTTTGGGCCGCCGGTAATCTCGGTGTTATTGAGCAGCAATATGCGCACAATTTCGCCGAAACCGAGGGTAACGATCGCCAGATAGTCACCGCGCAAGCGCAGCACCGGAAAACCAAGCAGGAAGCCCGCCGCCGCTGCCATTAATCCAGCAATCGGCAGACAGGTCCAGAAGCCCAAGCCGTAATAGTGATTGAGCAGCGCAAAGGTGTAAGCGCCGATGGCGTAAAAGCCGCCGTACCCCAGCACCAGCAGGCCGGAAAGCCCCACCACCACGTTCAGCCCGAGGCCGAGAATAATGTAGATCATGGTCAGGGTGGCGATATCCACCGTCCCGCGCGAGACCATAAACGGCCACGCCACCGCAAGCACCAGCAGCGCCACGAGGAACAGCTTTTGCTTCACCGTGGAGCCATCAATGGCTGGCAGAATAAACTTCGGTCCGGAAACGCTTTTTAGCCCTTTCTGGAAAGCAGGTCGCAAAAGCTGGAAGAAAAAGACCACCGCCGTGCCGATAAACACCCACTCCCAACGGACATCCGAAGCGCTATCGACCACCAGTTTGGTGCCATCCAGCTCCAGTTGCACGCCCATAAAGACGCCAGCGAGGACAAAGAACATCGCGGCAGAAAGCAGCGCCATTGCAATATGCATCGGTTTCATACTTTCTCTACCTCCGGGCGACCCAGAATACCGGTCGGCATCACCAGCAGCACCAGGATCAGCAGGGCGAATGAGACCACATCTTTATATTCCGTACTCAGATAGGCAGAAGAGAGCGCCTCCGCAATCCCCAGAATCAGGCCGCCAATCATCGCCCCCGGAATACTGCCAATCCCGCCGAGCACCGCAGCGGTAAAGGCTTTCATCCCGGCCATAAAGCCGATGTAGGGGTTAATGACGCCGTAGAACTGACCGAGCAGCACGCCCGCCACCGCCGCCATCGCCGCGCCAATCACAAAGGTCAGCGCAATCACCCGGTCGGTGTTAATGCCAAGCAGGCTCGCCATTTTCAGATCTTCCGCGCAGGCACGACAGGCGCGACCCATGCGGGAATAGCGAATGAAAATCGTCAGCGCCAGCATGGCGAGAAAAGTAACAATCCAGATCACCGCCTGCATGGTAGTAATAGAGGCAGAGAAGTTTTCGCTATGACCCACCACCCACTGACCGTTAAACAGGCTCGGCAGCGCCACGTCGCGCGAACCTTCGGTCAGGCTGACGTAGTTTTGCAGGAAGATGGACATACCGATTGCCGAGATGAGTGCAATCAGGCGCTTAGAGTTACGCACCGGGCGATAGGCCACCCGTTCGATACTCCAGCCGTAGGCGCTGGCAATGACTATCGCGCCGACGAATCCCGCCGCCACCAGCAGCCAGCCGGTATCAATGCCCATCATCATCAGTGCGGCGATGATCATAAATGAGACATAGCTGCCAATCATATAAACCTCGCCGTGGGCGAAGTTGATCATGCCGATAATGCCGTAAACCATGGTGTAGCCGATGGCTATCAACGCGTAGGTACTGCCCAGCGTGACGCCGTTAAACATCTGCTGCAAGAAATACAAAAACTGCTCAGACATAAGGTAACCTTTCTAAACCCGCCCGCATTTCACGGGCGGTGGGATGATCACTTGGCTGCCGTGGATGAACCGTCGGCGTGCCACTGGAAGACACCAAAATCAAATCCCTTAAGATCGCCTTTTTCATCCCAGTTCAGCGGCCCAATCACGGTATTTGCACCGTTAGCTTTTAAATCTTTCACCAGCGCCAGCGGTTCATCGCTGCCGGTACGCTCAAGGGCAGTCGCCAGAGATTGCACCGCCGCGTAGGTGATCCAGACATAGGGGCCGGTTGGATCTTTTTTGTCGCCTTTCAGGGCATCAACGATGCCCTGGTTTGCCGGGTCCTGGTCATAGCGCTTTGGCATGGTGACCAACATACCTTCGGCGGCATCACCGGCAATGTTCGACAGCGACGCATTACCCACACCTTCCGGCCCCATAAATTGAGTTTTCAGGCCAACGGAACGGGCCTGGCGCAGCATCTGCCCCATTTCCGGGTAGTAACCGCCGTAGTAAACAAAGTCGATGTTTTCTTTTTTCAGGCGGGCAATCAGCGCAGAGAAATCTTTCTCGCCAGCGGTAATGCCGTCGAAGAAAACGATGTTGGCATTAGCCGCTTTCAGACTATCCTGCACCGAACGCGCCAGCCCTTCGCCATACTGTTGTTTGTCGTGAATGATGGCAATGCGCTGGGGCTTCACCGTCTCAAGAATGTATTTTGCCGCCGTTGGCCCCTGGGAAGAGTCCAGCCCAGCAGTACGCATGATGTGTTGATAACCGCGTTGGGTCAGCTCCGGGTTGGTCGCTCCCGGCGAGATCATCAGGATACCTTCGTCTTCATAGATATCTGACGCAGGTTGGGTAGAAGAAGAACACAGATGACCAATAACGTATTTAATGCCGTCGTTAACGATTTTGTTGGCGACCGCAACGGCTTGTTTCGGGTCGCAGGCGTCGTCATATTCCACGCCAACCAGCTTATCGCCTTTAATTCCCCCTTTGGCATTGATGTCTTTGATTGCCTGACGCGCGCCGTTAAATTCCATATCGCCCCACTGGGCAACCGGGCCGGACATCGCGCCGACAACGGCAACTTTAATATCGTCGGCCAACGCGGTGTGTGATATTGCCAGTGCAATCATCCCTGCGATGATAGTTTTCGCATTCCGTTTCATTATTCAAAATCCCCACTCGTAATGTTGTGCTGCTTTGTTTTTATGTATTCAGAAATCAGACTGTTCTTTTTTTATACTGCACTGTTTTTACCTGTCTGATTAAGGGTTTAGCGCAGTATATTGTGATAATAGCGATTAAAATCCCTATTTTTCAGTCGATTAAGAACAGATAATATTCTGAATATGTTGATAGATAAACAGAAAAAAGCGTCGTTGTCAGCATAAAATAACGGCATAAAGGGCGGAACAATTCACTACCCATCAGGGGATTATGCTGGACAATTTTCATTCTCTAATGTTTTTAATTTGTAATTATTGCTGAAAAAAAATTAATCACCTGCCAAAAGAAATAAAAAAGAGAAAGCCTCCGATTAAATTATTTCGCTACACTGGTTCCACTTTTGTGATTTACACGGGTTACCCATGAAGCTGACCATCATTCGATTAGAAAACTTTAGCGACCAGGACCGGATTGACCTGCAAAAGATCTGGCCGGAGTATTCCCCTTCCTCTTTACAGATTGACGATAACCACCGTATCTACGCCGCGCGTTTTAACGAGCGTCTGCTCGCGGCCGTGCGGGTAACCTTAAGCGGCACCGAGGGAGCACTGGATTCCCTGCGCGTGCGGGAAGTCACCCGGCGTCGCGGTGTAGGGCAATATCTGCTGGAAGAGGCTTTGCGTAACAATCCTGGCGTTTCAGGCTGGTGGATGGCGGATGCTGGCGTGGAAGACCGCAGCGTGATGACAGCGTTTATGCAGGCATTGGGGTTTACGGCACAACAGGACGGCTGGGAGAAGCGTTAATCGCTCTGTGTAAAAAGCAGTTCAATGGATTTGGTTGGGAAAAATAACGCATTTTCGTTTTCTCCGACCAGCGGGATAAAGCCCAGCGACTGATAAAACGTATGGGCTTTTTCATTCAGCGCCTCGACAAAAAGACCGTGAATACCTACCGCTAAAGAGGCTGACCAGACGACTTTCATGGCATGAGCAACCAATGTTGCTCCCCATCCCTGCCCCTGTAATGAACGATCAATTGCCAGACGCCCAAGAGTGACGCTGGGAATATTTTTGTAGGGAATTTTTTTCTGTTTCGATTTCGAGGGCAATGCGGCTCGTTCAAAACAACTGCCGGATAATGTGTAATATCCCAGCACCTGACGTTCTGGAGTGTTGCGACAAAGGATATACGCTCGCAGAATTTTATTGCGATGTTGACGAACCAGATGTGTCGTCAGAAAGAGATTTAACGCTTCCTCGCCGCAGTCGAATCGCTGTAGATCATAATCTGCATCATCGGTCAGAATCTCTATCGTCAGATCATCCATAAATTATTACATTCCCTGAAGACGTTTTGCCGCGCGTTTTAGCTTTTCACCTGGTGACGGGGGATTACTCAGCGCATCCATCACCCGCGTCCAGGATTCCTCATTGAGGATCATCCGCCGATGCTGTTCAATCACTTCCGCAGCCCGCTGTGAAGCGCTGTTCAACATAAATTGGCTGACGGACTGATTAGATATCGCTGCCGCTTCCTCAATCATACTTTTATCATCGTCAGTTAAACGCAGATCGATACGCTGCTTTTTAACAGCAGACATGTGAACTCTCCTGCTCCGTATAATATGTACGGCACATCACCGTACAATAAGCATATCCTGGATTGTTTAATCTTTCTACAACCATTTCGACAAACACAAAAAAACCCGATAGCCGTTAAGCGCATCGGGCATTTTCATTTATCTATCTGTTACTTCGCATCGGTCGCCGTGCCGTTGGCGTGCCAGTCAAATACGCCGAACTCAAAGCCTTTCAGATCGCCTTTCTCATCCCACGTCAGCGGTCCCATCACGGTATCAACCGAATTCGCTTTCAGGTATTTGGCGATCTCCGCCGGATCGTCAGACTGATTCAGGCCCGCCTGCAAAGATTGCAGCGCGGCGTAGGTGGTCCAGACGAACGCACCGCTTGGATCCTGTTTTTTCGCTTTGATCGCGTCAACAATCGGTTTGTTCGCCGGAACCTGATCGTAGTTCTTCGGCTTGGTCACCAGCAGCCCTTCCGCTGACTCGCCCGCGATATTAGACAGCGAGACGTTAGCCACGCCTTCCGGCCCCATAAACTGAGTTTTCAGCCCTGCCGCGCGTGCCTGACGCAGGATTTGCCCCATTTCCGGGTGGTAACCGCCGTAGTAAACGAAATCGATATTCTCTTTCTTCAGACGCGCCACCAGCGTCGAGAAATCTTTTTCCCCAGCGGTGATGCCATCAAAGAACACCACGTTAGCATTGCCTTTCTTCAGGCCGTCCTGCACCGCACGCGCCAGACCTTCGCCGTACTGTTGTTTGTCGTGGACGATAGCAATACGCTGCGGTTTCACTTTCTCAAGAATATATTTCGCCGCCGTCGGTCCCTGGTCGGAGTCCAGGCCGGTGGTGCGCATAATCAACTTATAGCCACGCGCAGTCAGCTCTGGCGCGGTTGCCGCTGGGGTGATCATTAAAATGCCTTCGTCTTCGTAGATGTCAGACGCTGGCTGCGTTGATGAAGAACAGAGGTGACCAATCACGTATTTAATGCCGTCGTTAACGACCTTGTTCGCCACCGCGACCGCTTGTTTCGGGTCACAGGCATCGTCATATTTTACGATTTGCAGTTTGTTGCCTTTAACGCCGCCTTTGGCGTTGATATCCGCTACCGCCTGCTCTGCGCCAGTAAACTCCTGGTCACCGTACTGGGCCACCGGACCAGACATCGCGCCCACGACCGCAACTTTAATATCTTCCGCCAGAGCCATATTGCTGAATGCCAGCGCGATACATCCTGCCAGTAACGCTTTACCCTTTATATTCATCCTGAGAATCCCCATTCTTCTGGTTATTACGTGTGTTGTGATGTTGTTATTCAGCACTTTATTTCGTTTTATGCATGGCTACCCGTGCTTTAGCAGCATACTCTGCTAAAACATACCCGATTTTTATGATATTGGAATAGCTATTTTGACAGTTTATTAACAATCTGCGTTGGGATTGGCGTTTTGCCGGAGGGGGAAATTGATTATTGCAGAGGCCCAAAAAACAAAAACCCCGGACTCTCATCCAGGGTTCTCTGCTTAACAGCGGAAATTACGCTTCAATAGCAGCGCGAAGTTTTTTCATCGCGTTCTTTTCCAGCTGACGCACACGCTCAGCGGAAACGCCGTAACGGTCAGCCAGTTCCTGCAACGTGGACTTGTTGTCTTCGTCCAGCCAGCGCGCGCGGATGATATCCTGGCTACGCTCGTCCAGACCTTGCATCGCATCGGTCAGGCGGTTTGCCGCCTGCTCTTCCCAGTTATCATCTTCAATGCCGTCGGCAAAGTTGGATGATTTATCCTGCAGATAGAGCACCGGAGCCATCGGCTGGCTATCGGAATCGTCGTCGGAAGACAGGTCAAAGGTCATGTCCTGCGCTGCCATACGCGACTCCATCTCACGCACGTCTTTGCTGGTTACGCCCAGTTCACGGGCCACCATTTCGACTTCGTCCTGGTTAAACCAGCCCAGACGCTGCTTGGTTTTACGCAGGTTGAAGAACAGTTTGCGTTGCGCTTTGGTGGTCGCAACTTTGACGATACGCCAGTTACGCAGAACGTATTCGTGGATCTCTGCTTTGATCCAGTGAACGGCGAAGGAGACCAGGCGCACACCCACTTCCGGGTTAAAACGGCGCACTGCTTTCATCAGGCCGATGTTACCTTCCTGAATCAAATCCGCCTGTGGCAGGCCATAGCCCGCATAATTACGAGCAATATGAACAACAAACCGCAGGTGAGACAGGATCAGCGTTTTAGCTGCTTCCAGATCGCCATGGTAATGCAGCTTTTCAGCCAGCGCCCGCTCCTCGTCAGCCGACAACATCGGCCACGCGTTAGCTGCCCGGATGTAGGAATCCAGGTTGCCAACAGGGGCTAAAGCTAAACTTTGCATTTTGTCAGTCATTCAAATCCTCTCAATCGATATCTTCTGGCGCCTCAGTGGTAGCAACAACTGTGCCAGAGCTTAAGAGCAATGAGGTTATCATTCACTGTTTTATCAGACCGTGATTTTATCCACAAGTTCAATGCAACGCTGTGAATAAATTACGCACAAAATGTGACATAGAGATGAAATACCGGGAAGAGACAACGGGGTCTCTTTCCCTGCTACGGAACCCATTGCAGGGAAAGAGTATAACACGCTTTTATTATTCAGGCGTAAAATGGCGTAAATGTTGTACCGTGGCAAGCCAGGCTGCCACCCAGCCAATCATCGAACACACCAGCAGCAAAAGCAGACATTCATCGAACGATAAGCCATTGATATCAAACTTAGTTCCGAAAACCTGCGCCACTTCCGCCACCGCTGACGACAAACGCAGTACCAGAATTTCTGACAAAATTAATGACAACAATGCGCCAGAAAATCCCAGCAGCGCACCGCCGTACAGGAACGGGCGAAGGATGAAACCATCCGTCGCACCAATCAGTTTCTGCACGTTGATGGAGTCACGGCGAGCAAAGATGCTCAGACGCACACTGTTGCCGATGACGAGGAACACAGCCGCCACCATCAATACGCCGATCATCGCCGAAACGCGCCCGACCAGCCCGGTCAACGCCGCCAGACGGGCAAACCAGCTGTCATCCATCCGCACTTCGTCAATGCCGTTAATCTGAGTGATTCGATCGCGCAGCGTATTCAGTGACTCCGTCCCCTGAAAATCGAGTTTCGGGATCACCACCGCTACTGCCGGAAGCGGGTTTTCTTCCAGCATATCCAGCGCACCACCAAAGCCAGACCAGTTACGGAACTCGCCCAGTGCGTCTTCACGAGAAAGATAGTTCACTTTCTCCACGCCCTGCTCGGCCTGTAGCTGCGCCACCACGCCTGCTGCGGCGTCATCATCCAGTGTTTTTTGTAGATAAACAGTGATTTGTGGTGACGGATAATACTGCGTCGCCGCCTGGTTAACGTTTTTGTACACCATATAACAGACGCTTGGCAGCGTCAGGGAGATGGCGATGACCATCACGGTTAGAAACGTGGCGAACGGTTTGCTTTTCAGATCCTGCAAAGCGCCGTGGAACGCATAGCGCACCTGTTCGTTGAAAACGTTGGTTTTGCGATTTGCCGGTTTTGGCGAGGACTTCGCGCGTTTCGGCGCGTTACGCCCCCCGTCGCCAGAGCCGCCAGCCGATTTACGGAAGCGATCAAGACGCCCGCCAAACTGCCGGATATGATTGATTGCATCGCGCTTATTCATGGCCCACGCCTCCATGCAAGTGACCATCGCTCAGGGTGAGCATGCGATAGGAACGTCGTGAAATCAGGTTGATGTCGTGTGTAGCCATCAATACTGTTACCCCAACGCGATTAAACTCTTCAAACAGACGTAAAATCCCTTCTGACAGCGCATCATCCAGGTTACCGGTCGGTTCGTCCGCCAGCAGTACCGCAGGTTTGTTCACCACCGCGCGGGCAATGCCAACGCGCTGCTGTTCACCACCAGAAAGCTGTATTGGAAAGTTTTTCGCTTTGTCCAGTAGCCCGACTTTGTCCAGCGCCGCCGATACACGGCGACGAATATCGTCACCGCTGGCACCGGCGATAATCAACGGGATCGCCACGTTATCATAGACTGTACGGTCCATCAGTAGATGGTGATCCTGGAAAATCATGCCGATCTGGCGGCGCAGAAACGGAACTTCACGGTTTTTCAGACGCGTGATGTCATGGCCGCTAAACCAGATTTTCCCGGCGCTTGGCCGCTCAATCCCACAGATCAGCTTCAGGAGGGTACTTTTCCCTGCACCGGAATGACCGGTCAGAAACGCCATCTCACCCGGCTGCATATGAAACGTAACGCCCTGCAGCGCCTGTCTCCCACCGAGATAAGCCTTGCTGACATGTTCAAAGCGAATCATTGTTAATCCTCTCGGGCAAAAAGTGCCTCTATAAAGTCGTCCGCCTTAAACGGACGCAAATCCTCAATACGTTCGCCGACACCAATATAGCGGATAGGAATACCAAACTGGTCAGCCACCGAGAAAATTACCCCGCCTTTCGCCGTGCCGTCCAGTTTCGTTAACGTGATGCCGGTTAAGCCAACCGCTTCGTGGAACAGTTTGGCCTGGCTTACCGCATTCTGCCCGGTGCTGGCATCGATAGTCAGCATAACTTCATGCGGGGCTTCAACGTCGAGTTTCTTCATCACGCGGACGATTTTCTTCAGCTCTTCCATCAGGTGCGATTTGTTCTGCAGGCGTCCGGCGGTATCGGCAATCAGAACGTCAACATTACGCGCCTTCGCAGCCTGAATGGCGTCGAAGATAACAGAGGCGGAATCCGCACCGGTATGCTGAGCAATCACCGGGATATTGTTGCGCTGACCCCAGACCTGAAGCTGCTCAACCGCTGCCGCACGGAAAGTATCGCCCGCCGCCAGCATCACCGATTTACCTTGCTGTTCAAACTGACGCGCCAGCTTGCCAATCGTCGTGGTTTTCCCCACGCCATTGACGCCGACCATCAGGATCACAAACGGCGCTTTGCCTTCGACGTTCAGTGGTTCATCGACTTTCGCCAGAATCTCGCCCATCTCTTCTTTCAGCAGGCCATAGAGCGCCTCGGCGTCACGAAGCTGCTTGCGGGATGCGCCTTCTGTCAGATTGGTGATGATTTTACGCGTGGTTTCCACACCCACATCGGCGATCAAAAGCTGCTCTTCCAGCTCCTCAAACAGATCATCGTCGATTTTTTTACCGCGGAACAGGCTGATAAATCCGGAACCGAGATTTTCTTTGGTTTTTAACAGGCTGCGTTTCAGGCGCGCGAAGAAACCTTCTTTGGTCGGTTTTTCTTGCTCCTGGGCAATTTCTTCAACCGGCTGCTCTTCTTCTGCCGGAGGAACCACCATCACCGCCTCTTCTGCCGCTTCGGCAGCCAGCGCCTGTGCTTCCAGCTCTTCGTCGGTGATTTCTTCTTTAGCCGCTTCTTCTTGCGCCGCTTCGACAATCTCCACGGTTTCCGCTTCTGCCTGCCATTCTTCTGGCGAAACCTCTTCGGCGTTGACGTCTTCCGGCAACGGCAGCTCTTCACGCTCGATAGCCACTGGCTCCGGCGTGACTTCAGGTTCAACTACCGGTGCTGGCGATTCTTCCACTACGAGTTCTGGCTGCGCACTGGCTTCCGCTTCGACAACAGCGTCAGGCTGCACTTTCTCGCTTTCGGCAACCTGTTCCGTCACTTCCACCACTTCGGCAGCAAAAGTTTCCGCCTCGGCTTCAGTATGGGCCTGCGGCAACTCCTCAACAGGTTGTTCAGCAACCTTCGCAGGCTCTTCTGCCTGGACAGTTTCTTCTACAACCGATTGATCATTTTGGACTTCTGTCTCTCTTTCCGGGGTCTGCTCTTTTTGACCAAAGCCCAGCCAGGAAAAAAAGCCACGTTTTTTTTCTTTCGCCATCTGCGACTACACTCCTCGCTGTTGCTTCATGGCACAGCGTTAACGCTATGTACATAGCAGCTAAAAAAATGATGAAATAGTCTATCACTTAACTGAATACACATCACCGCCTGCAATTATGTGTTATCTGGCGGATTGAGCAATTTATCATGAAAAAACCGAATCATTCCGGTAGCGGCCAAATCCGCATTATTGGCGGGCAGTGGCGAGGCCGTAAACTCCCGGTTCCGGACAGCCCAGGCCTGCGCCCCACCACCGATCGCGTGCGCGAAACGTTATTTAACTGGCTGGCTCCGGTTATCGTCGATGCGCAATGTCTGGATTGCTTCGCCGGTAGCGGCGCGCTGGGGCTGGAAGCCTTGTCTCGCTACGCTGCGGGCGCCACGCTGATTGAGATGGATCGTGCGGTGCATCAGCAATTAATCAAGAATCTGGCAACCCTGAAAGCAGATAATGCGCGGGTGGTTAACAGCAATGCAATGTCATTCCTGGCGCAAAAAGGCACACCGCATAATATCGTGTTTGTCGATCCGCCATTCCGCCGTGGCTTGTTGGAAGAAACCATTAATTTACTGGAAGATAACGGCTGGCTGGCTGACGAAGCCTGGATATATGTCGAGAGTGAAGTAGAAAATGGCCTGCCTACTGTTCCGGCAAACTGGTCGTTATATCGGGAAAAAGTGGCGGGTCAAGTTGCTTATCGGTTGTATCAGCGTGAAACACAAGGAGAAAGTGATGCTGATTAATATTGGACGTTTGTTAATGCTTTGCGTATGGGGATTTTTAATCCTCAATCTTGTTCAGCCATTTCCGCGACCGCTGAATATTTTCGTTAACGTGGCGCTGATTTTTATGGTGCTGATGCATGGTTTGCAACTGGCATTACTGAAATCCACCTTGCCGAAAGACGGCCCGCAGATGACCACCGCCGAAAAGGTGCGTATTTTCCTTTTCGGCGTGTTTGAACTGCTGGCCTGGCAGAAGAAATTTAAAGTTAAAAAATAACCTTATTGTTCGCCAACAAAGCTGACAAAACGCGTGCCTTTATAGCTCAGCGTACCTTTATCGCCCACTGTCAGGGCGTGGTACTGCTGGGCATCTAGACGGAACGTCTGCTCCAGTCCACCGCTTTGCGGTTTGAAGCTTGCCTCATAGCGCACACTGGTGCCAGCCGGAGTCACTTCCTGCTGGCGCGAACGGCGATCGTTAATTGGTTTTTCCCGCTTGTTACTCACCACCACCAGCTTTTGCTGGAGCGGTGCCATATCATTATCAACTTTTTCCCGCCGCTGCTGCATAAAGCGAAATGATGCAGCGACAACAATTAAGCCAATGATAACAATAAAGAAAAGAGGTGGTTTACTCATCTTTGTACCTTATCGGAAAATGCGGAAATAAGCATACCCTGCCCGTTATGGTGTTGTCATCTGTCCGCCCTCGCCACTAAACTGAATAGCAAGACTGTAGGCATTCCGCTTACTAAATAATAACGAATTCAAGGAACTAAGATGCTTTGGTCGTTTATCGCTGTCTGTCTTTCCGCATGGCTATCTGTGGATGCCTCCTATCGTGGTTCAACCTGGCAACGCTGGGTGTTTAAGCCGTTAACTCTTCTTCTCCTGCTATTACTGGCCTGGCAAGCGCCGATGTTCGACGCCATTAGCTATCTGGTGCTGGCGGGGCTATGTGCGTCGCTGCTGGGCGATGCGCTAACGCTATTGCCACGTCAGCGTCTGATGTACGCCATTGGCGCATTTTTCCTCTCGCACCTGCTGTACACCATCTATTTTGCCAGCCAGATGACGCTCTCTTTCTTCTGGCCATTGCCGCTGGTGCTGCTGGTACTGGGCGCGCTGTTGCTGGCCATTATCTGGACACACCTGGAAGAGTTACGTTGGCCCATTTGTACCTTTGTCGGTATGACGCTGGTGATGGTGTGGCTGGCAGGCGAACTGTGGTTCTTCCGTCCGACCGCTCCGGCGCTCTCTGCGTTTGTCGGCGCTTCGTTACTGTTTATCAGTAACTTTGTCTGGCTGGGTAGTCACTATCGCCGACGCTTCCGGGCCGATAACGCGATTGCTGCTGCCTGCTACTTTGCCGGTCACTTCCTCATCGTCCGCTCGCTGTATCTCTGATAAAACTTGACTCTGGAGTCGACTCCAGAGTGTATCCTTCGGTTAATGAGAAAAAACTTAACCGGAGGATGCCATGTCGACTCCTGACAATCTCGGCAAGAAAGCCCCCCAATTTGCTGCGTTCAAACCGCTAACACCGGTAAAGAACGCCAACGACTGTTGCTGCGACGGCGCATGTTCCAGTACGCCAACACTCTCCGAAAACGTCTCCGGCAACCGCTATAGCTGGAAAGTCAGCGGCATGGACTGTGCCGCCTGTGCGCGCAAGGTAGAAAATGCCGTGCGCCAGCTTGTAGGCGTGAATCAGGTGCAGGTGTTGTTCGCCACCGAGAAGCTGGTGGTTGATGCCGACAATGACATCCGCGCACAAATTGAATCTGCGGTGCAAAAAGCAGGCTATTCCCTGCGCGATGAACAGGCCACCGACGAACCACAAGAATCACGCCTGAAAGAGAATCTGCCGCTGATTACGCTTATCGTGATGATGGCAATCAGTTGGGGACTGGAGCAGTTCAATCATCCGTTTGGTCAACTGGCGTTTATCGCCACCACGCTGGTTGGGCTGTACCCAATTGCTCGTCAGGCATTACGGCTGATCAAATCCGGCAGTTACTTTGCTATTGAAACGTTAATGAGCGTAGCCGCCATTGGTGCGCTGTTTATTGGCGCAACGGCTGAAGCTGCGATGGTGTTGCTGCTGTTTTTGATTGGCGAACGACTGGAAGGCTGGGCCGCCAGCCGCGCGCGTCAGGGCGTTAGCGCGTTAATGGCGCTGAAACCAGAAACCGCCACGCGTCTGCGTAACGGTGAGCGTGAAGAGGTGGCAATAAACAGCCTGCGGCCTGGCGATGTGATTGAAGTTGCGGCAGGTGGGCGTTTGCCTGCCGACGGTAAACTGCTCTCACCGTTTGCCAGTTTTGATGAAAGCGCCCTGACCGGAGAATCCATTCCGGTGGAGCGCGCAACGGGCGATAAAGTTCCTGCAGGCGCCACCAGCGTAGACCGTCTGGTAACGCTGGAAGTGCTGTCAGAACCGGGTGCCAGCGCCATTGACCGGATTCTGAAACTGATCGAAGAAGCCGAAGAGCGCCGCGCGCCCATTGAGCGGTTTATCGACCGTTTCAGCCGTATCTATACGCCCGCGATTATGGCCGTCGCTCTGCTGGTAACGCTGGTTCCGCCGCTGCTGTTTGCCGCAAGCTGGCAGGAGTGGATTTATAAAGGGCTGACGCTGCTACTGATTGGTTGCCCGTGTGCGTTAGTTATCTCCACGCCCGCGGCGATTACCTCCGGGCTGGCGGCGGCGGCACGTCGTGGGGCATTGATTAAAGGTGGCGCGGCGCTGGAACAGCTAGGTCGCGTTACCCAGGTGGCGTTTGATAAAACCGGAACGCTGACCGTCGGGAAACCACGCGTTACCGCCATCCATCCGGCAACGGGTATTAGCGAATCTGAACTGCTGACACTGGCGGCGGCGGTCGAGCAAGGCGCAACACATCCACTTGCGCAAGCCATAGTTCGTGAAGCGCAGGTCGCTGCACTCGCTATTCCCGCCGCCGAGTCACAGCGGGCGCTGGTCGGGTCCGGCATTGAAGCGCAGGTTAACGGTGAGCGCGTATTGATTTGCGCTGCCGGAAAACATCCTGCTGATGCATTCGCCGGTTTGATTAATGAACTGGAAAGCGCCGGGCAAACGGTAGTGCTGGTGGTACGTAACGATGACGTGCTGGGTGTCATTGCATTGCAGGACACCCTGCGCGCCGATGCCGCAACTGCTATCAATGAACTGAACGCGCTGGGCGTCAAAGGGGTGATCCTCACTGGCGATAATCCACGCGCAGCGGCGGCAATTGCCGGGGAACTGGGGCTGGAGTTTAAAGCGGGCCTCTTGCCGGAAGATAAAGTCAAAGCGGTGACCGAGCTGAATCAACATGCGCCGCTGGCGATGGTCGGCGACGGTATTAACGACGCGCCAGCGATGAAAGCCGCCGCCATCGGAATTGCAATGGGCAGTGGCACAGACGTGGCGCTGGAAACCGCAGATGCGGCATTAACCCATAACCACCTGCGCGGCCTGGTGCAAATGATTGAACTGGCGCGCGCCACTCACGCCAATATCCGCCAGAACATCACCATTGCATTGGGGCTGAAAGGCGTTTTCCTCGTCACCACACTGTTAGGGATGACCGGCCTGTGGCTGGCGGTGCTGGCAGATACGGGGGCGACGGTGCTGGTAACGGCGAATGCATTAAGGTTGTTGCGCAGGAGATAAAGGTGTTGCCTGATAGCCTCTGGCTATCAGGCTTAGTGCTGAGGCGGGAACGGCAGCATGGTCAGGAAAGCGTAATATAGCGCTAACATCAGAATGACGGAGATAACACTGAATGCAGCAACCAGGCGGGATGCTAATGATGGCCTTTTGAACATCAACCACAGGGCATAAGCAAGCCCGACACCGCTAAGTAAAGGTAAAAAAATCATTAACCAGAGCCAACCACAGGCAAGTACCCCCAGCCATCCCCCCATGATGATAAAAACAGGCATCAGCCAATTGGGGGCGAACATCGCCAGCAATCCCAGCAATCCCAGACAAACTGGAATTAAATCATCCATTTGTGCATTCCATTACACTTGCGTACCGGATGCGCCGTGAACGCCTTATCTGGCCTACACAGAGCATCGAACTCGTAGGCATGATAAGACACGGCAGCGTCGCATCAGGCATTGTGCACCGTATCGCAGATGCAGCTTGAACGCTTTATCCGTCCTGCAAACCGGTTGCAAGCCGCAACATTGAGCACGTTCGGTCCCCTCGCCCCTCTGGGGAGAAGGTTAGGGTGAGAGGAAAAGGCGGCATCGAAGCCAATCAGCCCCTATCAACCGCCTTTACGAATCAAATAACGATAAGGCAAGCCATCCGTCTCTTTAGCAACCAGTTCGTGTTCCATAAAGGTACAAAACCCAGGAATATCGCGGGTCGTCGCCGGATCGTCAGCAATAATCAGCAACGTTTTGCCAGGCTGCATATTGCGCACGGTTTTGCGCACCATCATCACCGGTTCCGGGCAGCGCAGGCCAAGCGCGTCGAGTGTGTGGTCAGGGCTGGAAAAGAGATCGGTCATTTTCTTCTCATCACATAAAAAAACGGCGCTAGTTTACGCTCTGTATGTCCGTTAGCAAACCAGGTTAACGATTGCGTGAAAATTAGCCATTGCATTGTCAACGTAAAGCAGTATCATGCGGCGGCTCGAAAAAAGGGTAAGCACGTTATTATGTTAAGGTAACAGACGTGTCGTACGTATTGGGTTCCCTCACCCCAATGGCTAATCAAAAAGGTACAATATGAACGTTTCCTCACAAACTCAACGCTATAAGGCGTTGTTCTGGTTATCGTTATTTCATCTGCTGGTGATCACCTCCAGTAACTATCTGGTTCAGCTTCCTGTCTCCATTTTTGGTTTTCATACCACCTGGGGCGCGTTTAGCTTTCCGTTTATCTTTCTCGCTACCGACCTGACCGTGCGTATTTTTGGCGCACCGCTGGCCCGTCGTATCATCTTTGCGGTGATGATCCCTGCGTTATTGATCTCCTATGTCATCTCGTCGCTGTTCTATATGGGTTCATGGCAGGGATTCGGCGCTCTCGCCCACTTCAACCTGTTTGTCGCCCGTATCGCTGCCGCCAGCTTTATGGCCTACGCGCTGGGGCAGATCCTCGACGTGCATGTCTTTAACCGCCTGCGTCAGAGTCGTCGCTGGTGGCTGGCGCCGACGGCGTCCACGCTGTTTGGTAACGTCAGCGATACACTGGCATTCTTCTTCATTGCTTTCTGGCGGAGTCCGGATGCCTTTATGGCCGAACACTGGATGGAAATCGCGCTGGTTGATTACTGTTTCAAAGTGTTAATCAGCATCGTTTTTTTCCTGCCAATGTATGGCGTATTACTCAATATGCTATTGAAAAGACTGGCAGATAAATCCGAAATCAACGCTTTGCAGGCCAGTTAAAGGTTCGTTATCAGACTTGTGATAAGATGGATGAATGAGCCGTTATGGCCGTTTATCGAAAGGAAGATGTCAATGCGCAATCTGGTTAAATATGTCGGAATTGGCCTGCTGGTTATGGGGCTTGCGGCCTGTGATGATAAAGACACTAACGCTACAGCGGAAGGTACAGTCGCGGAAAGTAACGCTACCGCGAATCCCGTCAACCTGCTTGATGGCAAGTTAAGCTTCTCGCTGCCAGCGGATATGACCGACCAGAGCGGTAAGCTGGGAACACAGGCCAATAACATGCACGTCTGGTCCGACGCCACCGGGCAGAAAGCGGTGATTGTTATTATGGGCGATGATCCGAAAGAAGACCTGGCTGTGCTGGCGAAGCGTCTGGAAGATCAGCAACGTAGCCGCGATCCACAGCTGCAAGTGGTGACCAACAAAGCCATTGAGCTGAAAGGTCACAAAATGCAGCAGTTAGACAGCGTTATCTCTGCTAAAGGCCAGACGGCGTACTCTTCCGTCATTCTGGGTAACGTAGGCAACCAACTGCTGACAATGCAAATCACACTGCCTGCTGACGATCAGCAAAAAGCGCAGACCACCGCAGAAAACATCATTAACACGCTGGTTATTCAGTAAGTTTTAAGATGACGAAACGGCCTCAGGTGCTTCCACCGGAGGCCGTTTTTTTAATCGCCACGTCAGCAATAACGCGATTGCGACCAGCCCCGCCGCCGCCAGATAAATCACCGGTACGCCCGCCCAACTCATCACCAGCCCTGCCAATGGTCCGGTAACTCCAAGCGATAAATCCATAAATACGGTGTAGGTTGCCAGCGCCGCCCCCTGATTCTGCTGCGGCACCGCTTTGACCGCCACTACGCCCAATGCCGGGAACACCAGCGAAAAGCCCGCCCCCGCCAGTAAGACGCCGATTTTCGCCATCCACGGCATAGTCGCCACGCCAACCAGCAGCAGGCCGATTATCTCAACGCTAAAGCAGAGCATCGCCACGTTTAAGCCACCAATGCGGTTTATGCCGTTAGGGAATAACAATCGCGTTCCAACAAACGCACAGCTAAACAACGTCAGCGCGAAGGCCGCACCGTCCCAGCCTTTAGCGTCATAAAACAGCGTGATAAAAGTGGCGATAACGCCAAACCCGGCGGAAGCCAACGCCAGCGCCATACCGTACAGCCAGACGCGCCCAAGCACCGCGCGAAACGGCAAAGGTTTGCCTTTACTGGCTTTCACCGTCGGACGCGGTATTGCCAACAAAATAGCCACCAGCGCCACGCCCATAATGATTAATGCCAACGCCTGCAAACCGCCCCAGTGATAAAACACCACACCTAACGGCGCGCCCATCGCCATCGCTCCGTAAGTGACAATGCCATTCCACGAAATCACTCGCCCGATATGCAGCGAACCGACCACGCCAACGCCCCACAGTGTCGACCCCGTTCCGGCAAAACTTTGCCCAATCCCAAGAATCACGCGCCCCAGGCAAAGTAATAACAGACTGATAATTGGCAGACTGGCGGTTAACCCAGCCACCAGATAACCCAGCCCGCTCAAAAAGCAGCCGCACAAACCGAAGACGACAATCTTTTTTGGCCCCAGCAAATCAGCATAACGCCCGGCATGAGGACGACTCAGCAACGTGGCGAAATATTGCAGACTGATAACCAACCCCGCCCAGAAGGCGCTAAAGCCCATCACATCATGGACATAGCCCGGTAGCACGGCGAGCGGTAATCCGATGGTCAGATAGCTGGCGAAGTTAAACATGACAATGGAGACAATGCGCAAATTCAGGCGCATTCCGTTAAGCGCCGGTTCGGCAACAGGTACGGGCATGAGGAGCACCACATTTTTACAACAGTGTTTCATTTTTACCACGTGGTGGCGTGTAAATCAGCAAGAAGAATCAGAATATTGCTGGCGTGACTCCCGCTACACTTAATACAAAAAGTCATAAGGAAGCCCCAATGGAAACATCTCAACCCGATAAAACGGGCATGCACATTCTACTCAAGCTGGCTTCACTGGTAGTAATCCTCGCGGGTATTCACGCAGCGGCAGATATCATTGTGCAATTGTTACTGGCGCTGTTTTTCGCCATCGTCCTCAATCCACTGGTGACCTGGTTTATTCGTCGCGGAGTTCAGCGTCCCGTTGCCATTACGATTGTGGTCGTAGTGATGTTGATTGCGCTTACTGCGCTGGTCGGTGTGCTGGCGGCATCGTTTAACGAATTCATCTCTATGCTGCCGAAGTTTAATAAGGAGCTGACGCGCAAGCTTTTTAAATTGCAGGAGATGCTGCCTTTTCTTAATTTGCATATGTCGCCGGAACGAATGTTGCAGCGGATGGATTCAGAAAAAGTGGTTACCTTCACCACCGCTTTAATGACCGGGCTTTCCGGGGCAATGGCGAGCGTACTTCTGCTGGTGATGACCGTTGTTTTTATGTTGTTTGAAGTACGCCACGTCCCTTACAAAATGCGCTTTGCGTTGAATAACCCACAGATTCACATCGCCGGATTACACCGCGCATTAAAAGGCGTTTCGCATTATCTGGCATTAAAAACGCTGCTAAGTTTATGGACGGGCGTTATCGTCTGGCTGGGGCTGGCGCTGATGGGCGTGCAGTTTGCGCTGATGTGGGCGGTACTGGCTTTTTTACTCAACTACGTCCCCAATATCGGCGCGGTAATTTCCGCCGTACCGCCAATGATTCAGGTGCTGCTGTTTAATGGTGTTTACGAATGTATTCTGGTCGGCGCATTGTTTTTAGTTGTCCATATGGTCATCGGCAATATTTTAGAACCACGGATGATGGGCCATCGCCTGGGGATGTCCACCATGGTGGTATTTCTTTCGTTGTTGGTTTGGGGATGGCTGCTCGGTCCGGTAGGGATGCTACTTTCGGTGCCATTAACCAGCGTCTGTAAAATCTGGATGGAAACCACGAAAGGCGGTAGCAAACTGGCGATTTTACTGGGGCCAGGCAGACCGAAAAGTCGGTTACCGGGGTAATAGCGCACCCTGATCAGACAATGGCCACCGTTTATCTAACGGTGGCCATTTGATTCGAGAAAATGATGCAATATTATTCAGAAAATTAATTTCTAAAAACCACTCCTTAAGTCAAATATATATAAACACCAAATAATCATTAAATTCCCATCCCAGAGAACGCACTGATTATATTGTGTTATTTTTATTGCCTCATTTTTCTCACTCACTTATAGTTGGTCCCCGCTGGCAGTAATTTAGTCATCTCAAAATGATTTGTTCTGATGTGCACTTACTGACTTATCTCATAAGTAAATTTTTCGCTAAATAAAGAATAGTGATACCAGCAATTACAGTTAAATCCTGCTTTACTCGTAAAAACAATACTTTAATGGGGCTTTAATGAAACACTACATGAAATGGTTTGCTGCTATTGCTGTTGTCGGCGCTTTAGCGGGTTGTGCGCGTACTGCACCAATTGATCAAGTCCACTCAACCGTCAGCGCCGGTCATACCCAGGATCAAGTTAAAAAAGCGATTCTGAAAGCTGGCGTTGAACGCAAATGGATTATGTCCGAAGCCGGACAAGGTGTAATTAAAGCACGTCAACAGTCACGCGATCATTCAGCAGAAATTCGCATTAACTACACGGCATCCAGCTACGATATCAATTATGAAAATAGTCAGAACCTGCAAGCATCAGGCGGACAAATTCATAAAAACTATAATCGCTGGGTCCGCAATCTCGACAAAGATATTCAACTGAATTTGTCGGCTGGCGCAGATTTGTAATTTCCCCTAAAGTCGGGCCGCTTCGGTCCGATAATAATTTAATTCCCTCTTAACAGGTTGTGCCCAACATGTACGAACAGGATTCTCTTAGCGCACTGGATGCGATTACCGAAGCTCAACGCATTGCCTTTGCCCCCATGCTTTTTCAAACAGCTCTCTGCCTGCGTAATGCGGGTGTACTTTCTTATCTGGATCGGCAAGGCAAACATGGCGCAACGCTGTCTGATATCACCGAAAATAGTCATATCAACGAATATGCTGCCAGCGTTCTGTTAGATATGGGCTTAAGCGGGCGAATTATTACCTGCAAAGAGGGAATTTATTACCTGGCGAAAATCGGTCATTACCTCCTGCATGACACCATGACGCGCGTGAATATGGATTTCACCCAGGATGTCTGTTATCAGGGGCTATTCTTCCTCGCCGATTCACTCAATGAAGGCAAACCTTCCGGGTTAAAAGTATTTGGCGACTGGCCGACGATATATCCGGCACTTTCACAATTACCTGACGCCGCCCGTGAAAGCTGGTTCGCGTTTGATCATTACTATTCAGATGGCGCATTTAACGCCGCACTGCCTTATGTATTCGCCAACAACCCCACAACCTTGTACGATGTAGGCGGCAATACCGGTAAGTGGGCTTTGCGCTGCTGTAAATACAACGAAAACATCACCGTTACGTTATTAGATCTGCCACAACAAATCGTGCTCGCCAAAGAAAATATCGCGAATGCAGGCTTTTCTGATCGTATAGATTTCCATGCTGTGGATATGCTAAGCGATGCGCCGTTACCGGGCGAGGCTGATATCTGGTGGATGAGTCAATTTTTAGACTGTTTTTCACCCGAACAAATAATTAGCATACTCAGCAAAGTTGCCAGCGTAATGAAGCCCGGGGCAAAACTTTGCATTATGGAGTTGTTCTGGGATGCGCAGCGGTTTGAAGCGGCATCGTTTAGCCTGAATGCCTCCTCACTTTATTTCACCTGCATGGCAAACGGTAACAGCCGTTTCTATAGCGCAGAGAAATTTTACGACTATCTGAATAAAGCAGGATTTCAGGTAGCAGAGCGCCACGATAATTTAGGCGTTGGGCATACATTATTGATATGCCAAAAGAAATAATCGTCACTTAATAATTTTGGTTTACCGCGGGCGCGCGTTGATGAAATTTACATTAAATATTACCGACTGGAAGGCACTGGCGCCTGGACTCAGCGAAGCCCAGCAATGGCAAGCATGGTCGCGCCAGCCGTGGGCGGTTGACCCTGCTGCACCGTTGGCAAAATTATGCGAATTGCCAATGATGACCGCCCGCCGTCTCAGTTCTGGCAGCAAACTGGCCGTGGAGTGCGGTCTGGCAATGCTACGCCGCCATCAAATAGACGCCGTTTTGTATACCAGTCGTCATGGCGAACTGGAACGCAATTACCGCATTGTTCATGCACTGGCAACCGAACAGGCACTCTCTCCGACAGACTTCGCGCTCTCCGTACACAACTCTTCCGTGGGTAACCTGACCATTGCGGCCAAACAACCGATCGTTTCGTCATCGCTTTCGGCTGGTCGCGACAGTTTCCAGCAAGGTTTATGTGAAGTGCTTAGCCTGTTACAAGCGGGATACCAGCGCGTGTTGATGGTCGATTTTGATGGCTTTCTGCCTGAGTTCTATCACCCACAACTGCCAGCAGAAATGCCGACCTGGCCGTACGCCGTCGCGCTGGTGATTGAAGCTGGCGATGACTGGCAATGTGAAACACAGCCAGCCATTGCGGGCAATGAAACATCACTGCCGCAAAGCATGTTGTTTTTACAGCACTATTTACAAAACGCTAATAAATTTTCACTGCCTGGCGAGCGCGTGCAATGGCGCTGGAGCCGCAGATGCGTAAGCTGATGTCGCGCCTGGAGTGGACATGGCGACTGATTATGACCGGGTTGTGTTTTGCCCTGTTTGGCCTCGGCGGACTACTGCTCTCTGTGGTGTGGTTTAACGTATTGTTAGTTTTGGTGTGGGATACTTCCCGCCGCCGTCGTGTGGCGCGCCGCAGCATTGCCGCCAGTTTTCGTCTGTTTTTAACAGTCGCAAAAGGGCTTGGCGTGCTGGATTATCGGATTGATGGGGCTGAAATTTTACGTCAGGAACGCGGTTGCCTCGTCGTAGCCAATCATCCCACGCTGATCGATTACGTACTGCTGGCGTCAGTCATGCCAGAAACTGACTGCCTGGTGAAAAGCGCGCTGTTAAAAAATCCTTTTCTTGGCGGCGTCGTGCGGGCGGCAGATTATTTAATCAACAGCGAAGCTGAAACCCTCTTACCCCGTTGCCAACAGCGACTGGCACAGGGCGACACTATCTTGATTTTCCCCGAAGGCACGCGAACGAAGCCTGGTGAAAAAATGACGTTGCAGCGCGGGGCAGCGAATATTGCCGTGCGCTGTGCCAGCGATTTACGCATCGTGACGATCGGCTGTAGCGAGCATCTGCTGGATAAACAAAGTAAATGGTATGACGTTCCGCCTGCCAGGCCGTTTTTTACGGTTGAAGTCCGTGGGCGGGTAGAAATCAATAAATTTTACGATGCAACTTCACAAGAACCGGCGCTGGCAGCAAGGCGGTTAAACCGGCATCTTTTGCTTCAATTACAACAAGGTTGTTTACCTCTCTCAGGAATAAATAATGCAAGCGCTTTATCTGGAAATTAAAAATCTCATCATCAGCACCCTCAATCTGGACGAGTTGACTCCTGATGATATCGATACCGATGCGCCGCTGTTCGGCGACGGTTTAGGGCTGGATTCCATCGATGCCCTGGAACTGGGGCTGGCAGTGAAAAATGAATATGGCGTTGTGCTTTCCGCGGAAAGTGAAGAGATGCGTCAGCACTTTTTCTCCGTCGCCACTCTGGCCTCTTTCATTGCTGCGCAACGCGCCTGAGGAAAGCCATCATGACAGAACAACAAACCGTCTATCAGGAAGTCTCAGCTCTGCTGGTCAAGCTGTTTGAAATCGATCCGCAGGACATCAAACCTGAAGCGCGCCTGTACGAAGATCTGGAACTGGACAGCATTGACGCCGTTGACATGATTGTGCACCTGCAAAAGAAAACCGGTAAGAAAATCAAGCCGGAAGAGTTTAAAGCAGTGCGTACAGTCCAGGATGTCGTAGAGGCCGTAGAACGCCTGCTACAAGAAGCCTGATCTGATGTCGGGCATTCGCTCGCTACCGATTATTAAGCTGCTGACTGGATTATTGCTGCTCGCCTGGCCGTTCGTGATTTGGCTTGGTTTGGCACATAACGGCCTGCATTGGCTGTTGCCGCTGATGGCGCTGCTGCTTTTGTTGCGCCTGCGCCAGACCCGTCGCCAGGCGGGGCCGCTCCAGGTCGTCACACAAATCGTCGCTGTCGTGGGCATCGCCTTGTGTGTCGCCAGCTTTCTGTTGAAAACGCACCAGCTACTGCTGTTTTACCCGGTAGTGGTTAATGCGGTAATGCTGGCGGTTTTTGGCGGTTCGCTGTGGTCGGCAATGCCGATAGTTGAGCGGTTGGCGCGTTTGCAGGAGCCAGACCTTCCGGAAAAGGGCGTGCGCTATACCCGCCACGTCACGCAAATCTGGTGCGGCTTTTTCATCATCAACGGCGGAATTGCCCTGTTTACCGCGCTGCATGGCGATATGTCGTTATGGACTGCCTGGAACGGCATGATCGCTTATTTGTTGATGGGGACGTTAATGGCTGGTGAATGGCTGGTGCGCCGTCAGGTGATGAAAAGAGATCGCTCATGAAGCAGACCTTACCGCTTGCACGCTGGCTGACTGCGCCACGCCCTGATGACACGCCCATTGCGTGGCTGGACGAAAGCACCTGGGCGCTGGGCGATTTGCGTCACGATGTCGCGCAACTTATCTGCCGTTTACAGCAACAGCCCGGGAAACGCTGGGCGCTATGCTTTGAGAACAGCTATCTGTTTATCGTTGCCCTGCTCGCCACGCTACACGCCGGAAAAACGCCGGTGCTTCCGGGGCATAACCGCGTCATCCAGCTTAATGAGCAACGTGAACTGTTCGATGGTGTGCTTAGCGACAGCGAACTTAACTGGCAAGGTTCATTGCTGTTGGTAGCAAGTTCCCCACAAGTCGCGCCACAATCATTCACCTTTGCTGCTATAGCGCCAGACGCTTATATCGAGCTGTTTACCTCTGGTTCCACGGGGCAGCCGAAGCGGGTGATTAAACCTGTTCATTTGCTGGACCGTGAAGCAGAACTGCTGGCAGAACGATTAGGCGCACGTCTTGCCGGATGTTGTGTCGTCGGTTCCGTATTGCCACAGCATTTGTACGGCCTGACTTTTCGCATTTTCCTGCCAATGGCGCTGGGATTACCGCTGCACGCCGCCATGCTCTGGTATGTCGAACAGTTTGCCGCGTTGAGTCACCAGCATCGCTATATCTTCATCAGCAGCCCGGCATTTTTGAAGCGTCTGGATGCTCAGCTATCCCCGCCGCCTGTTCAGGTGCTTCTGTCTGCTGGCGGTGAGCTACCGTGGCAGGACGTACAACACACCGCGAGCTGGCTACGCGTCTGGCCTGATGAAATCTACGGCAGCACGGAAACCGGCGTCATTGCCTGGCGTTACCGCGATCAGGAGCAACGCCGCTGGCTGCCCTTTCCAGGTATGAAGTTCCAGGCCGAAGGTGATTCTTTTCGCCTCTTTTCACCGCTGATGGCGGATGATAACGGCCTGTTACTCGACGATATCTTACAGTTTAGCGAAGATGGTCAGTTCCATCTGATGGGGCGTCGCGGGCGCGTGGTGAAAATTGAAGAGAAACGCATTTCTCTGCAGGAAGTGGAACAACGTCTGCTGGCGCTGGACGGTATTCGCGAGGTGGCGGCAGTTCCCGTTACGCGCGGCGGGCGTCAGTGCATTGGCGTTTTGCTGGTGCTGGATGACGAAGCTCATCTGCAATGGCAGAACGGTGGCGGGCATAGCCAGGAAATGACCTGGCGGCGATTACTGCGCCCGACGCTGGAGCCAGTTGCCATTCCGCGTTACTGGCGCGTTATTGATGAAATGCCAGTAAACAGTATGAACAAGCGTGTCTATGCGCAATTACAGGAGTTATTTCATGAAGCCCCATGAAATCGAGCGCCATCAGGCACAAGCGAATCACCTTGAGATTGTTTTGCATCTCAGGGCAGATCTGTTCTGGTTTCGCGGCCATTTTGCCGTGCAACCATTACTCCCTGGCGTGGCGCAAATCGACTGGGCGATGAGCTACGCGCTCACTCTGCTCGCGCCCGGCTGGCGTTTTCACTCCATTCAGAACATAAAATTCCAGTCTCCGTTGCTGCCGGAAAACCGCGTCACGCTCACGCTTAACTGGCAGGAAGATCGCCAGATTCTGAGCTTTAGCTATCAGCGTCACGACGGTGACGCCCGCCACACCGCCAGTAGCGGGAAGATCCGCCTATGTCGGTAAACTTTTCTCCCTGCGTGTTGATCCCCTGCTACAACCACGGCGCAATGATGCCGGGCGTGCTGGCGCGTCTTAAGCCATTTAATCTGCCCTGTATTGTGGTGGATGACGGCAGCGATACCGCCACGCAACAGCAACTGGATAAGCTGGTTAGCGAACAGCCTGGCGTGACCTTAATTCGCCAGGCAGAAAACGCAGGCAAAGGCGCGGCGGTGATGCGCGGCTTACAGGCGGCGGCAGACGCAGGGTTCAGCCATGCGGTACAGGTGGATGCTGACGGTCAGCACGCGATTGAAGATATCCCCAAACTGCTGGCACTTGCTGAACAGCACCCTGCGGCGCTGATCTCCGGCCAGCCGATTTACGATGAATCCATCCCCCGCTCACGGCTGTACGGGCGCTGGGTCACCCACGTCTGGGTATGGATCGAAACGCTCTCCCTGCAACTGAAAGACAGCATGTGCGGCTTTCGCGTTTATCCGGTTGCGCCGACGCTGCAACTGGCAAAATACGCCACCATCGGCAAGCGGATGGATTTCGACACCGAAGTGATGGTGCGCCTCTACTGGCAGGGAAATACCAGTTATTTCGTGCCGACCCGCGTCACCTATCCGCTGGACGGACTTTCGCATTTTGATGCCCTGAAAGATAACGTCCGCATCTCGCTCATGCACACGCGTCTGTTTTTCGGCATGTTGCCGCGTATTCCTTCGCTGTTAATGCGCCGCTCTTCCAGCCACTGGGCGCGGCAGAGTGAAGTGAAAGGATTATGGGGAATGCGCCTGATGCTGCTGGTCTGGCGTCTGCTGGGAAGAACGGCGTTTACCGCGCTGCTTTACCCGGTGGTGGGCGTCTACTGGCTCACCGCCTCCCGTGCGCGTAAAGCATCGCAAGACTGGCTCGCCCGTGTGCGCCAGCATCAACCACAGGCAGCAAAACTCAACAGCTACCAGCACTTTTTACGTTTCGGCAACGCCATGCTCGACAAAATCGCCAGTTGGCGCGGCGAGCTGCAACTGGGGCGCGATGTGCTGTTTGCGCCAGGCGCAGAAGCGGCGCTTGACGTCCGCGATCCGCGCGGCAAATTGCTGCTGGCCTCGCATCTTGGCGATGTGGAAGTGTGCCGGGCGCTGGCAAAAATTCAGGGCTACAAAACCATTAACGCGCTGGTGTTTAGCGAAAACGCCCAACGCTTTAAACAGATAATGCAGGAGATGGCCCCGCAGGCTGGCATCAACCTGCTCCCGGTAACAGATATCGGCCCGGAAACCGCCATCCTGCTGAAAGAGAAGCTGGATAACGGCGAATGGGTGGCGATTGTCGGTGACCGCATCGCCGTCAACCCGCAACGCGGCGGCGACTGGCGCGTCTGCTGGAGTCCGTTTATGGGCCAGCCTGCACCTTTCCCACAGGGGCCGTTTATTCTCGCGTCCATTTTGCGCTGCCCGGTGAATCTGATTTTCGCCCTGCGCCAGCACGGCAAGCTGCATATTCACTGCGAAACCTTTGCCGACCCGCTGCTGTTGCCGCGTGGCGAACGCCAGCAGGCGCTGCAAAACGCTATCGACCACTACGCCGCGCGTCTGGAACATTTCGCGCTCCAGTCGCCCCTCGACTGGTTTAATTTTTTCGATTTCTGGCAACTGCCGCAAATTCAGGACAAGGAGTAAAGGGTGCTTAACGATCCCCGATTTACCGCTGAAGTCGAGCTGACCATTCCCTTTCACGACGTCGATATGATGGGCGTGGCCTGGCACGGTAACTATTTTCGCTACTTTGAAGTGGCCCGCGAGGCGCTGCTCAACCAGTTCAATTACGGCTATCGGCAGATGAAAGAGTCAGGTTATTTGTGGCCAGTGGTCGATGCGCGGGTGAAATATCGCCACGCCCTCACCTTTGAGCAGCGCATCCGCGTGCGTGCGCATATCGAAGAGTTCGAAAACCGTCTGCGGATTGCCTATCAGATTTTCGATGCCGAAACGGGTAAACGCGCCACCACCGGATACACCATTCAGGTCGCGGTCGACGAGAAAAGCCGCGAACTGTGCTTTGTCAGCCCCGATATTCTGTTTGAACGCATGGGAGTCAAACCATGAAATTTTTACCGCTGCTGGCGCTGCTGATTAGCCCGTTTGTCAGCGCCCTGACCCTGGACGATCTTCAGCAACGCTTTACCGAACAGCCGGTGATCCGCGCCCATTTCGATCAAACCCGGACGATTAAAGATCTGCCGCAGCCGCTGAGATCGCAGGGCCAGATGTTGATCGCCCGTGACCATGGGTTATTGTGGGATCAAACCTCACCGTTCTCCATGCAGCTATTGCTGGACGATAAACGCATGGTGCAGGTGATCAACGGTCAGCCGCCGCAAATCATCACGGCAGAAAATAACCCGCAGATGTTCCAGTTTAACCACCTGCTGCGCGCGCTGTTCCAGGCCGATCGCAAAGTGCTGGAACAAAACTTCCGCGTCGAATTTGCTGACAAAGGCGAAGGCCGCTGGACGCTGCGCCTGACCCCAACCACCACGCCGCTGGATAAAATTTTCAACACCATCGATCTCGCCGGGCAAACCTATCTGGAGAGCATTCAGCTTAATGATAAACAGGGCGATCGCACCGATATCGCTCTTACCCAACATCAACTGACGCCAGCGCAACTGACCGATGACGAACGCCAACGTTTTGCCGCCCAGTAAACGCCCCGCGCTGTTATGGGGGCTAGTCTGCCTGGTCATGGCGGCGGCGTTGCTGATTCTGCTGCCGCAATCACGGCTGAACAGTAGCGTGCTGGCAATGTTACCCCAACAGGCGATGGGCGATATTCCCCCAGCGCTGAATGACGGCTTTATGCAGCGTCTGGACCGCCAACTGGTGTGGCTGGTCAGCCCCGGTAAAGAGGCTAATCCCAGGGTGGCTCAGGAGTGGCTGACGCTGCTGCAAAAATCCGCTGCGCTCGGCGACGTTAAAGGGCCAATGGATGCCGCCAGCCAGCAGGCGTGGGGAGCATTTTTCTGGCAGCACCGCAACGGCCTGATGGACCCCGACACCCGCGCCCGCCTGCAAAACGGCGGCGAAGCGCAGGCGCAGTGGATCCTCTCCCAGCTTTATTCTGCGTTCTCCGGGGTAAGCGGCAAGGAGCTGCAAAACGATCCGCTGATGTTAATGCGCGGCTCGCAGCTGGCGATGGCGAAAAACGGCCAGCGTTTACGACTGATGGACGGCTGGCTGGTGACGCAGGATCCCCAGGGAAACTACTGGTATCTGCTGCACGGCGAACTGGCGGGATCGTCGTTTGATATGCAGCAAACCCACAAGCTCATCACGACCCTGAATACGCTGGAAAAAGATCTGAAAACACGTTACCCGCAGGCGCAACTGCTCTCGCGCGGCACGGTGTTTTACAGCGATTACGCCAGTCAACAGGCGAAGCAGGATATCTCCACCCTGGGCGTGGCAACGCTGCTGGGGGTGATATTGCTGATTGTGGCGGTGTTCCGCTCTTTACGTCCGTTGCTGCTCTGCGTGATTTCCATCGGCATCGGCACGCTGGCGGGAACGGTCGCCACATTGTTGATTTTCGGTGAATTACACCTGATGACGCTGGTGATGAGCATGAGCGTTATTGGCATTTCCGCTGACTACACGCTCTATTACCTTACCGAGCGGATGGTGCACGGCAACGACGTTTCGCCGTGGCAAAGCCTGGCGAAAGTGCGCAATGCCCTGCTGCTGGCGCTGCTCACCACCGTGGCGGCGTATCTGATTATGATGCTCGCCCCCTTCCCCGGCATTCGCCAGATGGCGATTTTTGCCGCCGTCGGGTTGAGCGCCTCTTGTCTGACCGTCCTGTTCTGGCATCCGTGGCTGTGCCGTGGCCTGCCAGTGCGTCCGGTTCCGGCGATGGCGCTGATGCTGCGCTGGCTGGCAGCGTGGCGGCGTAATAAAAAACTGTCGCGGGGTCTGCCCGTCGCGCTGGCGCTGTTTTCGCTGGCAGGGATGTCAATGCTGCGCGTCGATGACGATATCTCGCAGTTACAGGCGCTGCCGCAGCATATTCTGGCGCAGGAGAAAGCCATTACCGCCCTGACCGGACAAAGCGTCGATCAAAAATGGTTTGTAGTTTACGGCGACTCCCCACAGCAAACCTTGGGACGACTGGAGACATTTACCACCTCGCTGGAGAAAGCGAAAAAAGACGGCCTTATCAGCAACTACCGCACTATTCCGCTGAACTCCCTGGCGCGGCAGGAGGAAGATTTACATCTGCTGAAAACGGCTGCCCCGACAGTAACGAAAGCACTGCAAAATGCCGGGCTGACGGCGGTGAAACCAGATCTCAACGCCATGCCAGTGAACGTTGATGAATGGCTGGCAAGCCCCGCCAGTGAAGGCTGGCGTCTGCTGTGGTTGACGCTGGAAAACGGCGCAAGCGGCGTACTGGTGCCGGTTGAAGGGGTTAAAAGTAGCGCGTTGTTGCAGGAAATCGCCAGCTATTACCCTGGCGGCATTGCCTGGGTTGATCGCAAAAGTACCTTTGATGAATTGTTCGCACTTTACCGCTACGTCTTAACCGGCTTGTTGCTGGTGGCGCTGGCAGTGATTGCCTGCGGCGCAGTGGCCCGCCTCGGCTGGCGCAAAGGGCTTATCAGCCTGGTGCCTTCGGTACTTTCGCTGGGCTGCGGTCTGGCGGTGCTGGCGATGAGCGGACAGGCGGTGAATCTCTTTTCGCTACTGGCGCTGGTGCTGGTGCTTGGCATCGGCATCAACTACACGCTGTTTTTCAGTAATCCGCGCGGTACACCGTTAACTTCACTACTGGCGATCACGCTGGCAATGCTCACCACCTTGCTGACGCTGGGTATGCTGGTATTCAGCGCCACCCAGGCCATCAGCAGTTTTGGCATTGTGCTGGTGAGCGGTATTTTCACTGCCTTCCTGCTTTCGCCGCTGGCTATGCCCGATAAAAAGAGAACAAAAAAATGATCAAACCCACATTCTGGCGAGCGTTCGCCCTGACCGCTACGCTTATCCTCACCGGCTGTAGCCACTCGCAACCGGAACAGGAAGGTCGCCCGCAGGCGTGGCTGCAACCTGGCACGCGCATCACGCTGCCTGCGCCGGGGATTTCACCCGCCGTCAATTCCCAGCAACTGTTGACCGGCAGCTTCAACGGCAAAACCCAGTCGCTGCTAGTGATGCTTAACGCCGACGACCAGAAAATCACCCTTGCCGGGCTGTCGTCGGTCGGCATTCGCCTGTTTCTGGTGACCTACGATGCGCAAGGGCTACGCGCCGAGCAATCCATCGTCGTCCCACAGTTACCGCCCGCAAGTCAGGTACTGGCTGACGTAATGCTCAGCCACTGGCCGATTAGCGCCTGGCAACCGCAACTCCCCGCAGGCTGGACGCTTCGCGACAACGGCGACAAACGCGAGCTGCGTAACGCCAGCGGCAAACTGGTCACGGAAATCACCTATCTGAATCGCAAGGGCAAACGCGTGCCAATCAGCATTGAGCAGCATGTCTTTAAATACCACATCACCATTCAATACTTAGGTGACTGATATGATTTATATTTCCGCCGTCGGCATGATCAACGCCCTGGGAAATAACCTTGACGAAATCGCAGCCAACCTGACTCGCGGTGTTGCTCCCGGAATGCGCCCACGCGCAGGCTGGTTGCAGGGGCATCCGCAGGCGGTCCTGGCTGGCGTGGATGGCGAGCTTCCGCTTATCCCGGAAAAATTCGCTGCGCACCGCTCGCGCAACAATCAGATCCTGCTGGCGGCGCTGGCGCAGATCCAGCCGCAAGTTGATGACGCTATTGCGAAATATGGTCGCGAGCGCATCGCGATTGTGCTTGGCACCAGCACCTCCGGCCTGCATGAAGGCGACACGCACGTTAAGCTGCGCACCAACGGACAGCCGAGCACCACGTGGCACTATGCACAACAGGAACTCGGCGATCCGTCGCGTTTTCTCAGCCACTGGCTGGCGCTCGACGGCCCGGCCTATACCCTTTCAACCGCCTGCTCCTCCAGTGCCAGAGCGATGATCAGCGGGCGCAGGCTTATCGAGGCGGGGCTGGTCGATGCCGCCATTGTGGGTGGCGCAGATACCCTGAGCCGAATGCCGATTAACGGTTTTCACAGCCTCGAATCACTGTCGCCAACTTTATGTCAGCCGTTTGGTCGTGACCGCGCGGGTATTACCATTGGCGAAGGGGCGGGGCTGATGTTATTAACCCGTGAACCGCAGCCCATCGCGTTGCTGGGCGTTGGTGAATCAAGCGACGCTTACCATATTTCGGCCCCGCATCCGCAGGGCGAAGGGGCGATCCGCGCTATTAATCAGGCGCTGACCGATGCGCAGCTTACGCCAGATGACGTCGGCTATATCAACCTGCACGGCACCGCCACACAACTCAACGATCAGATTGAATCAATGGTGGTTAACGCCCTGTTTGGCGAACGCGTACCTTGCAGCTCCACCAAACATTTGACCGGACACACGCTGGGCGCGGCGGGCATTACCGAGGCGGCAATCAGCATGTTGATCTTACAGCGTGATTTACCGCTGCCCGCTCAGGACTTCAGCCTGTCGCCGCGCGATCCCAGGCTGCCACTGTGTGGCATTATCGAACAACCGCAGCCGCTGGCACGTCCGGTGATCCTGTCCAATTCCTTCGCCTTTGGCGGCAATAACGCCAGCATTCTGCTCGGGAGGGTTTCGTGAGCCACTATTTATCACCCGGCGCTTATCTGCCCCACGACGCGCCCATGTTACTGCTGGAAGAAGTGGTGAGCGTCAGCGATGACAGCGCGGTCTGCCGCGTAATAGTTTCGCCCAGTGGCGTACTGGCACCGTTTCTCGACCCGGACGGCAATCTCCCTGGTTGGTTTGCCCTTGAACTGATGGCGCAAACCGTCGGCGTCTGGTCTGGCTGGCATCGCCACCAGCAGGGCAAAAACAGTATTGAGTTAGGGATGGTACTGGGCGCGCGTGAATTGCTTTGCACCACTGGCATTCTGCCCGCAGGCCAGACGCTGACCATTACCGTCAAACTGCTGATGCAAGACGATCGCTTCGGCAGTTTTGAGTGCAGCATCAACGACGGCGAGGCGACGGGCCGCATTAACACCTTCCAGCCGACCGCGGAAGAACTTACCACCCTGTTTCAACAAGGAGCGTCCTGATGAGTCGTTCAGTTCTGGTTACTGGTGCCAGCAAAGGCATTGGTCGCGCCATCGCCTGCCAACTGGCGGCAGACGGCTTTAACATTGGCGTTCACTATCACCGTGACGCCGCAGGCGCTCAGGAAACGCTGAATGCCATTGTCGCCAACGGTGGTAACGGGCGTTTGCTCAGTTTCGACGTCGCAAACCGCGAACAATGTCGGGAAGTGCTGGAGCACGAGATCGCGCAACACGGCGCCTGGTACGGCGTAGTCAGTAACGCCGGGATCGCCCGCGACGCCGCTTTTCCGGCTTTAAGCGATGACGACTGGGATGCAGTGATCCACACCAATCTCGACAGTTTCTACAACGTCATTCAGCCGTGCATTATGCCGATGATCGGTGCGCGGCAGGGCGGACGCATCATCACGCTGTCCTCGGTTTCCGGCGTAATGGGCAATCGCGGCCAGGTGAATTACAGCGCTGCCAAAGCCGGAATTATCGGCGCAACAAAAGCGCTGGCTATCGAACTCGCGAAGCGCAAAATCACCGTCAACTGCATCGCGCCGGGGCTTATTGATACCGGGATGATCGAAATGGAAGAGAGCGCTCTGAAAGAGGCAATGTCGATGATCCCAATGAAACGCATGGGCCAGGCGGAAGAAGTTGCCGGGCTTGCCAGCTATTTAATGTCTGATATTGCGGGTTACGTCACCCGCCAGGTTATTTCCATCAACGGAGGGATGTTATGACACGTCGCGTAGTGATTACAGGAATGGGCGGCGTGACTGCCTTTGGTGAAAACTGGCAGGACGTTTCTGCACGCTTACTGGCGTATGAAAACGCGGTGCGCAAAATGCCGGAGTGGCAGGTTTACGATGGCCTGCACACCCTGCTTGGCGCGCCTATTGATGATTTCACGCTACCGGAGCACTACACCCGCAAGCGTATCCGTGCGATGGGCCGCGTGTCGCAAATGTCGACCCGCGCCAGCGAGCTGGCGTTAGAGCAGGCAGGGTTGATTGGCGATCCGATATTAACCAGCGGCGAAACGGGCATTGCGTACGGTTCATCGACCGGCAGTACCGGTCCGGTGAGCGAATTTGCCACCATGCTGACGGAAAAGCACACCAATAACATCACTGGCACCACCTATGTGCAGATGATGCCGCACACCACCGCCGTTAATACTGGCCTCTTTTTCGGCCTGCGCGGGCGGGTGATCCCAACCTCCAGCGCCTGTACCTCCGGCAGCCAGGCGATCGGTTATGCGTGGGAAGCCATTCGCCACGGTTATCAAACGGTGATGGTTGCTGGTGGTGCCGAAGAGTTATGCCCTTCAGAAGCAGCGGTATTTGATACGCTTTTCGCCACCAGCCAGCACAATGATGCGCCGAAAACCACACCTTCACCGTTCGATGAAAACCGCGACGGGCTGGTGATTGGTGAAGGCGCAGGGACGCTCATCCTCGAAGAACTGGAGCACGCCAAAGCGCGCGGCGCAACCATTTACGGTGAAATCGTCGGCTTTGCGACTAACTGCGACGCGGCACATATTACCCAGCCGCAGCGCGAAACCATGCAGTATTGTATGGAGCAATCGCTGAAAATCGCCGGGTTAAGCGCACAAGATATCGGCTATATTTCGGCGCATGGCACGGCGACCGATCGCGGCGATGTGGCAGAAAGTCTGGCGACAGCAACCATTTACGGTGATAATGTGCCGCTCTCCTCGCTGAAAAGTTATTTTGGTCATACGCTTGGTGCCTGTGGCGCGCTCGAAGCCTGGATGAGTCTGCAAATGATGCGCGAAGGCTGGTTTGCTCCTACGCTAAACCTGAATAAACCAGACCCGAACTGTGGCGCGCTGGATTACATCATGCATGAAGCCCGCAAGGTTGATTGTGAGTTTTTGCAGAGTAACAACTTTGCCTTTGGCGGCATTAATACATCCATCATCATTAAACGTTGGCCCTGATATGTATCGGATAGTTCTGGGGAAAGTTTCGACCTTAAGCGCAGCTCCACTGCCACCGGATTTACGCGATCAAGCACCGCAAGGTCCACGACGCGAACGCTGGCTGGCGGGGCGTGCATTGCTTTCGCACACGCTTTCCCCGCTACCGGAGATCATCTATGGCGAACAAGGCAAACCGGCATTCGCGCCGGAAACGCCGCTATGGTTCAACTTAAGCCATAGCGGTGACGATATCGCCCTGCTGTTGAGCGATGAAGGCGAAGTCGGCTGCGATATCGAAGTGATTCGCCCCCGCGCCAACTGGCGCTGGCTGGCGAACGCGGTGTTCAGCCTCGGGGAACATGCTGAGATGGACGCCGTGCATCCTGATCAGCAACTGGAAATGTTCTGGCGCATCTGGACGCGCAAAGAAGCCATCGTTAAACAGCGTGGTGGCAGCGCCTGGCAAATCGTCAGCGTAGACAGCACCTATCAGTCATCGCTGTCAGTCAGCCATTGCCAGCTCGACAATTTAAGCCTGGCAATCTGCACCCCTACCCCCTTTACGCTCACCGCCGACAGTGTGCAATGGATCGATTCAGTTAACTGATCCGCCCGTCCGACTGCCTATCTCTTGATCCAGAACAGGTAATCAGTATGACGAATACTTAAAATCGTCATACTGATTTCCGCCATCTATTTTAATCCATTGGGGTTACCATGCTCTCCACACTCCGCCGCACTCTATTTGCGCTGCTGGCTTGTGCGTCTTTTATCGTTCATGCCGCCGCGCCAGATGAAATCACCACCGCCTGGCCGGTGAATGTCGGGCCACTAAACCCACACCTTTACACGCCTAATCAGATGTTCGCCCAGAGCATGGTTTATGAACCGCTGGTGAAATATCAGGCAGACGGTTCTGTGATCCCGTGGCTGGCAACAAGCTGGACCCATTCGGAAGATGGCAAAACCTGGACCTTCACTCTGCGTGATGGCGTGAAATTCTCTAACGGCGAACCGTTTGATGCAGAGGCGGCGGCAGAAAACTTCCGCGCAGTGCTCGATAACCGTCAACGTCACGCCTGGCTGGAGCTGGCAAACCAGATTGTTGATGTCAAAGCACTCAGTAAAAACGAGCTGCAAATCACCCTGAAAAGCGCCTACTATCCTTTCCTGCAAGAACTGGCCCTGCCCCGCCCTTTCCGCTTTATCGCCCCCTCGCAGTTTAAAAACCATGAAACCATGAACGGGATTAAAGCGCCGATTGGCACTGGGCCGTGGGTTTTGCAGGAATCGAAACTGAATCAGTACGATGTCTTCGTCCGAAACGAAAACTACTGGGGCGAAAAGCCGGCGATTAAAAAGATCACTTTTAACGTGATCCCGGACCCGACTACCCGCGCGGTAGCGTTTGAAACTGGCGATATCGACCTGCTGTACGGAAACGAAGGGTTATTACCGCTCGATACCTTCGCCCGCTTTAGCCAGAATCCGGCTTATCACACCCAACTGTCACAGCCGATCGAAACCGTGATGCTGGCACTTAATACCGCCAAAGCCCCCACCAACGAGCTGGCAGTACGTGAAGCTCTCAATTACGCGGTAAACAAAAAATCGCTGATTGATAACGCGTTGTATGGCACCCAGCAGGTCGCAGACACTCTGTTTGCCCCTTCTGTACCCTACGCCAACCTCGGCCTGAAACCGCGCCAGTACGATCCGCAGAAAGCGAAAGAGTTGCTGGAAAAAGCAGGCTGGACGCTACCTGCGGGCAAAGACATCCGCGAGAAAAACGGTCAGCCGCTGCGCATTGAACTGTCGTTCATCGGTACCGATGCGTTAAGCAAATCGATGGCGGAAATCATTCAGGCTGATATGCGCCTGATTGGCGCAGATGTCTCGCTGATTGGCGAAGAAGAGAGCAGTATCTATGCTCGTCAGCGCGACGGTCGTTTTGGCATGATTTTCCACCGCACCTGGGGCGCGCCATACGATCCACACGCCTTCCTGAGTTCAATGCGCGTACCGTCGCACGCTGACTTCCAGGCACAGCAAGGATTAGCCGACAAACCGCTGATTGATAAAGAGATCGGCGAAGTGCTGGCGGCCCATGACGAAACGCAACGTCAGGCGCTGTATCGCGACATTCTGACCCGTCTGCATGACGAGGCGGTTTATCTGCCGATCAGTTACATCTCAATGATGGTGGTATCAAAACCGGAGCTGGGTAACATCCCCTACGCGCCGATCGCCACCGAAATTCCGTTTGAACAGATTAAACCGGTGAAACCTTAATGTTGCGTTACGTATTACGCCGCTTTCTGCTGCTGTTCCCGATGGTGCTCGCCGCCTCGGTGATCATTTTTCTGATGCTGCGCCTCGGCACCGGCGACCCGGCGCTCGATTATCTGCGTCTGTCTAACCTGCCGCCGACACCGGAGATGCTGGCCTCTACCCGCACCATGCTGGGGCTGGATCAGCCGCTGTACGTCCAGTACGGCACCTGGTTGTGGAAAGCACTGCATCTTGACTTTGGTATCTCATTCGCCAGCCAACGCCCGGTGCTGGACGATATGCTGAACTTCCTGCCCGCCACGCTGGAACTGGCGGGCGCGGCGCTGGTGTTAATTCTGCTTACCTCAGTGCCACTCGGTATCTGGGCGGCGCGCCATCGCGACCGTCTGCCGGATTTCGCCGTACGTTTTATCGCGTTTCTCGGCGTGTCGATGCCCAACTTCTGGCTGGCGTTTTTACTGGTGATGGCGTTTTCGGTGTATCTGCAATGGCTACCTGCGATGGGCTACGGCGGCTGGCAGCACATCATTTTGCCTGCGGTTTCCATCGCCTTTATGTCGCTGGCGATTAACGCGCGGCTGCTGCGCGCCAGTATGCTGGACGTTGCCGGTCAGCGTCATGTGACCTGGGCGCGACTGCGCGGCCTGAACGACAAACAGACCGAACGCCGCCATATTCTGCGCAATGCGTCGCTGCCGATGATCACCGCCGTGGGGATGCACATCGGCGAGCTTATCGGCGGGACGATGATTATCGAAAACATCTTTGCCTGGCCGGGCGTCGGGCGCTATGCGGTGTCGGCGATTTTTAACCGTGACTATCCGGTTATTCAGTGCTTTACGCTGATGATGGTGGTGGTTTTTGTGATCTGTAATTTGATTGTTGATTTGCTCAACGCCGCGCTGGACCCGCGCATTCGTCGTCATGAAGGAGCGCACGCGTGAACTTTTTCCTCTCTTCCCGCTGGTCGGTTCGCCTGGCGCTGATCATTATCGCCCTGCTGGCGCTGATTGCGCTCACCAGCCAGTGGTGGCTGCCGTATGACCCCCAGGCGATTGATTTGCCTTCGCGCCTGCTTTCACCGGATGCGCAGCACTGGCTGGGCACCGATCATTTAGGGCGCGATATTTTCTCGCGGCTGATGGCAGCGACCCGCGTGTCGCTCGGTTCGGTAATGGCCTGCCTGCTGCTGGTACTGACATTAGGGCTGGTTATTGGCGGCAGCGCCGGACTGATTGGCGGGCGCGTTGATCAGGCCACCATGCGCGTCGCCGATATGTTTATGACCTTCCCGACCTCGATTCTGTCGTTCTTTATGGTTGGCGTGCTCGGCACCGGGCTGACCAACGTAATTATCGCCATCGCCCTGTCGCACTGGGCGTGGTATGCACGCATGGTGCGCAGCCTGGTGATTTCACTGCGCCAGCGCGAGTTTGTGCTGGCGTCACGGCTTTCTGGTGCGGGCCATGTGCGGGTGTTTGTTGATCATCTGGCAGGTGCGGTGATCCCCTCGCTGCTGGTGCTGGCAACGCTGGATATCGGCCATATGATGCTGCACGTCGCGGGTATGTCCTTCCTCGGCCTCGGCGTGACCGCGCCGACCGCCGAATGGGGCGTGATGATTAACGACGCGCGCCAGTATATCTGGACCCAGCCGCTGCAAATGTTCTGGCCGGGGCTGGCGCTGTTTATCAGCGTGATGGCCTTTAACCTGGTGGGTGACGCATTGCGCGATCATCTGGATCCTCATCTGGTGACGGAGCACGCACACTAATGCCGCAACAGATTGAACTACGTAATATCGCGCTACAGGCCGCGCAGCCGCTGGTGCACGGTGTATCGTTAACCCTGCAACGCGGGCGCGTGCTGGCGTTAGTCGGCGGCAGCGGCAGCGGAAAATCACTGACCTGCGCCGCAGCGCTGGGCATTCTGCCCGCTGGCGTTCGCCAGACGGCGGGGGAAATTTTAGCCGATGGCAAACCGGTTTCTCCCTGCGCCCTGCGCGGCATCAAAATTGCCACCATCATGCAGAACCCGCGCAGCGCCTTTAATCCGCTGCACACCATGCACACCCACGCGCGGGAAACCTGCCTGGCGCTGGGGAAACCCGCCGATGACGCCACGCTTACCGCTGCCATAGAAGCGGTGGGGCTGGAAAACGCCGCGCGCGTATTGAAGCTGTACCCGTTCGAGATGAGCGGCGGCATGTTGCAGCGCATGATGATTGCGATGGCGGTGCTGTGTGAATCACCTTTTATCATCGCTGATGAACCCACCACCGACCTTGACGTGGTGGCGCAGGCGCGCATCCTCGATCTGCTGGAAAGCATTATGCAAAAACAAGCGCCGGGAATGCTGCTGGTCACCCATGATATGGGCGTTGTGGCGCGTCTGGCGGATGACGTGGCGGTGATGTCGCACGGTAAGATTGTCGAACAGGGCGATGTAGAAACGCTGTTTAACGCCCCCAAACATGCGGTGACGCGCAGCCTGGTTTCCGCTCATCTCGCCCTTTATGGTATGGAGCTGGCATCATGACTTTACTTAACGTCTGCGACCTTTCCCATCACTATGCGCACGGTGGATTTAGCGGTAAGCACCAGCATCAGGCGGTGCTGAATAACGTTTCCCTGACCCTGAAAAGCGGTGAAACCGTCGCCCTGCTGGGGCGCAGCGGCTGCGGAAAAAGCACTCTCGCGCGGCTGCTGGTAGGCTTAGAATCGCCCTCGCAGGGAAATATTAGCTGGCGCGGCGAACCGCTGGCGAAACTTAATCGCGCGCAACGTAAAGCGTTCCGTCGTGATATTCAAATGGTGTTTCAGGACTCTATCAGCGCCGTTAACCCGCGCAAAACCGTGCGCGAGATCCTGCGTGAACCGATGCGCCACCTGCTATCGCTGAAAAAATCGGAGCAACTGGCGCGCGCCAGCGAAATGCTGAAGGCGGTCGACCTCGACGACAGCGTGCTCGACAAGCGCCCACCGCAGTTAAGCGGCGGCCAGCTCCAGCGCGTCTGCCTTGCGCGCGCGCTGGCGGTCGAACCGAAACTGCTGATTCTGGATGAAGCCGTTTCTAACCTTGATCTCGTGTTACAGGCGGGCGTCATTCGCCTGCTGAAAAAGCTACAACAACAGTTTGGCACCGCCTGCCTGTTCATCACCCACGACTTACGTCTTGTAGAACGCTTCTGTCAGCGGGTGATGGTGATGGACAACGGAAAAATCGTCGAAACCCAGGCGGTGGGAGATAAATTAACCTTTTCCTCTGACGCCGGACGTGTGCTACAAAACGCGGTATTACCCGCATTCCCCGTGCGCCGTCGCGCCACAGAAAAGGTTTAACGCAAATGCAACGAGTCACCATCACGCTTGATGACGATTTACTGGAGACGCTGGACAGCCTGAGCCAGCGTCGTGGTTATAACAACCGTTCCGAAGCTATCCGCGATATTCTGCGCAGCGCCCTGGCGCAGGAAGCTACCCAGCAGCACGGCACACAAGGTTTCGCGGTGCTGTCGTATGTGTATGAACACGAAAAACGCGACTTAGCCAGCCGTATTGTCTCCACGCAGCATCACCACCACGATCTCTCGGTCGCCACGCTGCATGTGCACATTAATCACGACGACTGTCTGGAAATTGCCGTGCTGAAAGGTGACATGGGCGACGTGCAGCATTTTGCCGATGACGTTATCGCCCAACGCGGCGTACGACACGGGCATTTGCAGTGCTTGCCGAAGGAAGATTAACTCCTACCAACGCGCCGTTATTTCCTGACGGCGCAGTAAATTTCTGCCAAATATCGACTTGCGTCACATTTTTTTGATCACGATTTGGTCCCCCAAAATGTGAGACGCTTCGATCCTCTTTTTAGCCTGTTCACCTACTATACGCTTGAAGTTGTCCATGATTGTCCATAGACAACTGTGAATGTTCAGGTGCGCGCCATGAAATCATTAAGTAAGTCGTCACAAATACCGCTCTATCAACAAGTGGTGGAGTGGATAAGAGAAAGTATTTATACCGGGGATCTGGTGGAAGACGATCGCATTCCTTCGGAATACCAGATTATGGATATGCTGGAAGTGAGTCGGGGAACCGTTAAAAAAGCGGTCGCCCAACTGGTAAAAGAAGGCGTGTTGATTCAGGTCCAGGGCAAGGGAACATTTGTTAAAAAAGAGAACGTGGCATATCCGTTAGGTGAAGGATTATTGTCATTCGCGGAATCGCTGGAAAGCCAGAAAATACATTTTACCACTGAAGTTATTACGTCACGGATTGAACCGGCTAATCGTTATGTGGCAGAGAAATTAAGAATAACGCCCGGTCAGGATATTCTTTACCTTGAGCGTTTACGTTCAATTGGTGATGAAAAAGCAATGCTGATAGAGAACCGTATCAATATTGAGCTATGCCCCGGCATCGCGGAAATAGATTTTAATCAACACAATTTATTTCCAACCATTGAAAGTTTGTCGCAAAGAAAAATTCGTTACTCGGAAAGTCGCTATGCCGCGCGATTAATTGGTAATGAACGCGGCCATTTTTTAGATATCAGTGAAGATGCCCCCGTTTTGCATCTGGAGCAGTTAGTCTTTTTCTCCCGCGAGCTGCCCGTTGAGTTTGGCAACGTCTGGTTAAAAGGAAATAAATATTATCTTGGCACCGTACTACAACGGCGGGAAGTGAGTTAAATATACTTTTTAATGAGGAATGAAATGCAAGGAATACAGTTTCAGGAAAATTTTATTCAGCGTCTCCCGGCAGGGTTAAGCGTTGAAGAGATCATCCGTCAGTTAGCGCAACCGTTGGTTACCGCCGAACTGGTGGTCCCTGATTTTGCCGACCATGTGCTGAAACGTGAGGCAACGTACCCAACGGGGCTGCCTACCGAACCACCGTGCGTCGCCATTCCACACACGGATCATAAACATGTCAGACACAATGCGATTGCCGTCGGCATCCTGCCGGAGCCGGTAGAGTTTGCTGATATGGGCGGCGATCCTGACCCCGTACCTGTAAGAGTGATTTTTTTGCTCGCATTAAGCGAAAGCAACAAACAATTAAATGCCCTGGGCTGGATTATGGAGATGATTCAGGATACGCCCTTTATGTGCGCCCTGCTTACGATGGAAACAACAGAAATACACACAGTAATCTTAAACAAAATGAAAGAACGAGGTGAAATATGAGTCAAACTATTTTATTTGTCTGCGCCACGGGGATTGCCACATCCACGGCGGTAACAGAAAAAGTCATGGAATATTGCAAAGAGCACGGTCTTAACGTCAATTATTCCCAAACCAACGTTGCCTCTTTACCCGGAAATACCGACGGCGTAGCACTGGTTGTTTCAACCACGAAAGTACCTTATGAACTCGACGTGCCGGTGGTTAACGGCTTGCCAATTATTACCGGTATTGGCGAAGAGAAAGTGCTGGCGCAAATTGTTTCTATCCTTAAAAAGTAATTAATAATAATTAATTTCAACACACTCCATCAGGCGCTAACGCGAGGTGCGCTCTCGCCTGAAAAAGAGGTTTATTATGAACGATATCGCGCATACCCTCTATAATATTGTGCAATATATATTGGGATTTGGCCCCACGGTAATGTTGCCGCTGGTGTTATTTATTCTTGCTCTCTGTTTTAAAGTAAAACCCGCTAAAGCCTTACGCTCGTCATTAACGGTCGGCATTGGTTTTGTCGGTATTTATGCCATTTTCGATATTCTTACCAGCAATGTCGGGCCAGCGGCCCAGGCGATGGTTGAACGCACTGGAATTAATTTACCGGTGGTGGATTTAGGCTGGCCGCCACTTTCCGCAATTACATGGGGTTCGCCAATTGCCCCGTTTGTTATTCCCCTGACCATTCTGATTAACGTGGCGATGCTGGCGTTAAATAAAACCCGCACCGTTGACGTAGATATGTGGAACTACTGGCATTTTGCCCTTGCTGGTACGCTGGTTTATTACAGCACCGACAGCCTGTTCTTTGGTTTGCTGGCGGCGGCGATTGCTGCGGTGGTAGTACTTAAACTCGCCGACTGGTCTGCGCCACTGGTACAAAAATACTTTGGTCTGGAAGGGATTTCATTGCCGACGCTCTCTTCGGTAGTGTTCTTCCCGGTCGGTCTGCTGGTCGACAAAATCATCGACCATATCCCTGGCCTCAATCGTATTCATATCGACCCGGAAACCGTACAGAAAAAGTTTGGCATCTTCGGCGAACCGATGATGGTTGGCACTATTCTGGGCATTCTGCTCGGCGTGATTGCTGGATACGATTTCAAAAAAGTCTTGTTGCTTGGCATCAGTATTGGCGGTGTGATGTTCATCCTGCCACGCATGGTACGCATTCTGATGGAAGGTTTATTACCGCTGTCTGAAGCCATCAAAAAGTATCTCAACGCCAAATACCCTGACCGTGACGATCTCTATATCGGCCTGGATATCGCCGTTGCCGTAGGTAACCCGGCGATTATCTCCACCGCCCTGCTGCTGACGCCCATCTCGGTCTTTATCGCTTTTGTGTTGCCGGGTAATGAAGTCCTGCCGCTTGGCGACCTTGCCAACCTGGCAGTAATGGCCTCGATGATAGCTTTAGCCAACCGTGGCAATATTTTCCGTACCGTTATTGCAGCAATCCCGGTAATTATTGCCGACCTGTGGATTGCCACCAAAATCGCGCCGTTTATTACCGGAATGGCGAAAGACGTTAATTTCAAATTTGCCGAAGGCTCCAGCGGCCAGGTCTCCAGTTTCCTTGATGGCGGTAACCCGTTCCGCTTCTGGCTGCTGGAAATCTTCAATGGCAATATCATCGCCATTGGTCTGGTGCCGATTATCGCCCTGGTACTGTATGGCATTTTCCGAATGACCCGGAGCACGGTTTATGCCTGATAACAGCGCAGCTATCGTTATCGATATTGGCACCACCAATTGCAAAGTCACCTGCTTTTCCTGCCTGGATGCAACGACGTTGGGCGCGCATAAATTCGTGACGGCAAAACAGATCTCTCCACAGGGTGATGTCGATTTCGATATCGACGCCCTCTGGCAGGAGGTCCGTCAGGCGATAGCACAACTGAACGCCGCCTCGCCACTGCCAGTCAGGCGGATCAGCATTGCCAGTTTTGGCGAATCAGGCGTGTTCCTTGACGAGCACGGCGAGATCCTGACGCCAATGCTTGCCTGGTATGACCGTCGCGGTGAAGAGTATCTGGCAACGCTTAGCGAGGCAGACAGTGCGGCACTTTATGACATCTGCGGGCTACCGCTGCACAGCAATTACTCTGCCTTCAAAATGCGTTGGTTACTGGAGCATTACCCGCTGCGTAATCGTTGCGGTCTGCGTTGGCTACATGCGCCGGAAGTGCTGCTCTGGCTACTGACTGGCGAACAGCGCACGGATATCACCTTAGCCAGCCGTACGCTGTGTCTGGACGTGCGCAAAGGCGAATGGTCAGCGAAAGCGGCGGCGTTGTTACACGTTCCCTGTTCAGCATTTGCGCCATTGGTGCAGCCAGGCGAACACGCCGGATGGGTCAGCGAGTCGCTCTGCAAAACGCTTGGGTTCTCGCAATCGGTCAGCGTGACGCTGGCCGGACATGACCATATGGTGGGTGCGCGGGCGTTGCAGATGATGCCGGGCGATATCCTTAACTCGACGGGGACCACGGAAGGGATTCTGCAACTGGATACACAACCGACGCTGGATGAACAGGCGAAGCGCGACAAGCTGGCAAACGGCTGTTACTCGCTTGCCAACCAGTTCACCCTGTTTGCTTCGCTGCCCGTGGGCGGTTTCGCGCTGGAGTGGCTGCGCAACACGTTCCGGCTAACCGATGAGGAGATCGCCGCATCACTTACTCGCGGACATGCGGATTACCTGGCGGGGAACTGGTCGCTCGATGACATTCCCGTCTTTATTCCGCATCTTCGCGGTTCAGGTTCGCCCTATAAAAATCGCCATACCCGAGGATTATTTTATGGGCTTGGCGATACATTAAATATCGACATGTTAATTGCCAGTATTTCACTGGGATTAACCATGGAATTTGCCAACTGTTTTGCCTGTTTTAATGTGCCTGGCACCAGCGCGTTAAAAGTGATTGGTCCGGCGACCCATAATCCTCTTTGGCTGCAATTAAAGGCGGATATTTTACAGCGTCCGGTTGAAGCAATTGCATTTAACGAGGCGGTTTCTGTCGGAGCATTATTAACCGCCGCACCAGATATTCCACCGCCGCAAGTCACCATTGCCCAACGTTTGTTACCGAATCGGGCGAGATACCATCAATTGCAGCGTTATCAGCACAAGTGGAAAAGCTGGTATCAGTTGAAATTACAGCAAGAAGGCGTGATTCCATTACATCATCGGGAGGAGCACTATGTTGAGTAAAACCGTGGAGGTCAGAAACAGTACTGGCCTACATGCACGTCCGGCGGCCTGTCTGGCGAAAGCCGCCAAAAAATATAGCTGTAAAGTGACGCTGCACTATGAGGGTAATGATATTAATGCCACCAGCATGATGAATATTATGCGCGCCGGAATAAAAGGCGGCAAAACGGTGGAAATACGCTGCGAAGGTGATGATGAAAACGAGGCAATACAGACTCTCGTTGCCTTATTTCGTGACCGCTTCGGTGAGACTGAATAATTAACTGATATTAAAAGATGAGGTTTTCAATATGCCATTAGTTAATGGACGGATACTGCTCGACCGCATTCAGGAAAAACGGGTATTAGCGGGCGCGTTTAATACCACCAATCTGGAGACGACAATTTCAATTTTAAACGCTATTGAGCGTTCGGGATTACCCAACTTCATTCAGATTGCGCCCACCAATGCACAACTCTCGGGATACGATTACATTTATGAAATCGTGAAACGTCACGCCGATAAAATGGATGTTCCGGTCAGTCTTCATCTTGATCACGGGAAAACCCAGGAGGATGTTAAACAGGCGGTGCGCGCGGGCTTTACCTCGGTCATGATTGACGGTGCCGCATTCTCTTTTGAAGAGAATATCGCTTTCACTCAGGAAGCTGTCGATTTCTGTAAATCCTATGGCGTACCGGTTGAAGCGGAGCTGGGGGCGATTCTCGGCAAAGAAGACGATCACGTCAGCGAAGCCGATTGTAAAACGGAACCGGAAAAGGTGAAGACCTTTGTCGAGCGCACCGGTTGCGACATGCTGGCAGTTTCTATTGGCAACGTTCATGGCCTGGACGATATACCGCGGATCGATATCCCCCTGCTGAAGCGCATTGCCGAAGTCTGCCCGGTGCCACTGGTTATTCACGGCGGCTCCGGTATCGCCCCGGAAATATTACGCAGCTTTGTTAATTATCGCGTCGCTAAAGTAAATATCGCCAGCGATCTGCGCAAAGCGTTTATCACCGCCGTCGGCAAAGCGTATGTGAATAATCACAACGAGGCGAATCTGGCGCGAGTGATGGCATCAGCAAAAAACGCCGTCGAGGAAGATGTGTATAGCAAAATCCTGATGATGAATGAGGGCCATCGGTTGGTTAGAAAGGTATCTTAAGAGCCACAAAAATATAGCGGCGCAACAGAAATTGTTGGGCCGCTATAAGTTATAAATGATTCAAACGCTCATTCAGCGTTTCAATAATATAAGTATTAACAGAGACTTGTTGCTGCGCAGCCGCATTATTAAGGCGTTCACTCAGCGATTCTGGATAGCGTAACGTAAAGGTTTTAATCTTTTCTGTACGCGCATACGGCTCAATACCCGCAGCTTTACAATCCTCAAGATACTCTCGCAGGGAAAGCTCCCCTTCTTTTTGCAGCCCCTGAATGCTGTCAGAGACAAAATCACAATAACCTGACAAGCCCAGGAATTTGCCACGAAATGCATTTAGTTCTGGCACGTAGGTAATAACAGCAGGTTGCCCGGCAATCTCCATAGAGTTTGGCGTCTTCAGTTTGATCATGGTTTTACCCCTATACTTAGTAACCAGTCACGCACGCTTTCTACAGCGCCTTTATCGGTATCTGGCGACGGATGAGGCCGATGGAAACACGCAACGCTCATATTTAGTATGAACTTACAACGCGAACCTCTTCCTTCCTTAATTTCTCCGCCTAATGCTTTAACCAGTGACTCTATATCAGACCACTTGATCCCTTGAGGAACAGGAGATTTAAATATTTGATCCAATGTGTTTTTTTGTTTCTTCCGTAAAGCCTGTACCTGGGTTCTCATGGCATGTCCTTATGACTTCACTTTATGACATCAATAGTATGACATCACAGTATGAAGTCAAGTTTCCCTTCCTTACGCCATTGTTCCAATCGTCTTCCTGAATCGCAGCAGCGCGATGGTGAAAAACGCGCCGCCAATTGCCATCAGCGTCAGGAACTGCGGCCAGACGATTTCGAATCCGGCACCACGGTAGAGAATGGCCTGTGCAAGGCTGACAAAATGTGTCGTCGGCATGGTCAGCATAATGTCCTGCACCATCTGCGGCATACTTTCGCGCGGCGTGGAGCCACCAGAAAGCATTTGCAGCGGCAGCAGCACCAGAATCACCAGCAGCCCCAGTTGCGGCATTGAACGCGCTATCGTCCCCATAAAAATGCCAATTGACGTAGTGGCAAACAGACTGAGCGCCACGCCCAGCATAAACAGCGGGATAGAGCCTTCAATCGGTACGCCCAGCACGCCTTTCACCATCAATACCAGCGATAATCCCGATACCACCAGCACCACCAGCCCCATCGACCAGACCTTCGCCATCATGATCTCAAACGGCGTTATCGGCATCACCAATAAATGTTCCACCGTGCCGTGTTCACGCTCGCGGATCAGCGCCGATCCGGTCAGCACAATCGCCAGCATGGTAATGTTGTTGATGATCGCCATCACCCCGCCAAACCACGCAGGATCAAGGTTCGGGTTAAAGCGCATCCGGGTTTCCAGCGATACCAACGGTTCGCTGTTATCACGGTAGCGCGCGACGAAACTGTTCACTTCACCGTTGATAATATTCTGGATATAACCGTTGCCAGTGAATGCCTGGCTCATGCGCGTGGCATCAACGTTCACCTGAATATCCGGCTGGCGTCCGGCGAGGACATCACGCTGAAAATTAGGCGGGATATTTATCGCGAAGGTATAGCGTCCGGCGTCCAGTCCGGCATCCATCTCATCGGCGGTGATCATCTTCGGTGGCAAAAACCACGGGCGGTAGAAGCTGTTAACGATCCGGTTCGATAGCTGCGATTGATCCATATCGGCTATGGCGATCGGCGCGAGGTTCAATGATCCTGGCGTGACGGTCGCTGACGAATACACCGACACCGTAAACGAGAAGACAATCAATGTCAGCATCGCTTTATCACCGAGCAGACTGCGCAACTCTTTGATACCCAGATTAAAAATATTGCGTAAATGGCGCATCATCCCTCCTGTTTTTTCAGCAGCAGGATGCTTAAGCCCATCACCAGCGGGATGGCTATCAGCAACGGGATAAAAAGTTGCCACAAATCAGTCAGATCCAGCGCCTTCGAGAACGTCCCGCGGGCGATAGTCAGAAAATGACTGGTCGGGTAAACCTCGCCGATCCAACGTCCAGGCCCTTCCAGCGAAGCTACCGGATCGATCATCCCGGAAAACTGTGTCGCCGGGATCAACGTGATAATCGCCGTACCGAAAATGGCGGCAATCTGGCTTTTCATAAAGGTGGAGATCAGCAGCCCCATTCCAGTGGCGATGATGATATACAGCAGCGCCGCCAGGGTGAGCGTCAGGAAACTGCCTTTATGCGGTACGCCAAACACAAACACCGACAGGGCACAGAGCAGGAAAAAGTTCAGCATCCCCAGCGCGATGTACGGCAGCTGTTTGCCAAGCAAAAATTCGCTACGGGTGGTAGGAGTCACGTAAAGGTTGATAATCGACCCAAGCTCTTTTTCCCGCACCACGCTAAGGGCGCTTAGCATTGATGGAATCATCATCAGCAGAAGCGGGATCACCGCCGGAACAATCGCTGGCAGGCTTTTTACGTCCGGGTTATAGCGATAGCGCGTCTCAATGTTCATCAGCCCGCTTTGGCTGGCAGGCGTGGATTGTCGACTCGCCACATCCTGTAGCCAGCTCTGGTGCATGGCCTGCACGTAACCTTTTACCGTTTCGGCACGGCTCGGCATTGCACCGTCGATCCAGACACCGAGTTCCACAGGCGTACCACGCGCGATATCGCGCCCGAAATTGGGTGGGATCTCAATCGCCACCGTGATATCGCCCGCACGCATCCGACGGTCAAGTTCGTCATAACTGGTGAGCGGCGGCTGTTCGATAAAGTAACGGGAACCGGAGAGATTGAGCGTCCACGCCTGGCTACTGACGGTCTGGTCGCGGTCAAGCACCGCAAAGCGCAGGTTTTCCACATCCATACTGATGCCGTAACCCATTATCAGCATCAGGATCACCGTTCCCATCAGCGCCAGCGTCGAACGTACCGGATCGCGTCGCAGTTCCAGTGCTTCGCGACGGCTGTAGCTAAACAGACGGCGCAGGCTAAATCCCTGACGCGGCGCGTGGGTAGTGTCATGTACCACAGGTGGCGCTTCGGCTTCGTTGCTCTGCCCTGCCGCCTCCTGCAAATAGGCGATAAATGCCTCTTCCAGACTGGCGGCTCCACGTTTTTCAACCAGTTCCTGCGGTGTACCGCTGGCAAGCACTTTTCCGGCGTGCATCAGTGAGATACGGTCGCAGCGTTCCGCTTCGTTCATAAAGTGGGTGGAGATGAAGATAGTCACTTTGTCCTGGCGCGAGAGATCGACCATCAACTGCCAGAACATATCCCTCGCCACCGGATCGACGCCAGAAGTGGGTTCATCGAGTATTAACATTTCCGGGCGATGAATCACCGCCACCGCCAGCGAAAGCCGCTGGCGAATGCCGAGCGGCAATGACTCCGGCAGAACATCTTCAACGTCGTTGAGCTTAAAACGCTCGCTCATTTCAGCCACTCGCGCGGGAATTTCTGCTTCCGGGATGTGAAACAAACGGGCATGTAACTCCAGATTTTGCCGCACGGTGAGTTCGTTATAGAGCGAAAACGCCTGCGACATATAGCCCACCCGACGACGCGTATCGATATCTTTTGGATCAACCGGTTGCCCAAACAGCCATGCCTCACCTTCGCTGGCGGGCAGCAGTCCGGTAAGCATTTTCATGGTGGTGGATTTACCGCAGCCGTTCGAACCGAGAAAGCCAAAAATCTCCCCGCGTGGAATGCGGAAATTGACGTGATCAACAGCGACAAAGGAACCAAAACGCATGGTCAGATCGCGCGCTTCAATGGCAATTTCTGCGTTTTCAGCTTGATACGGTGGGATCACTACCGCCTGATGCGCCTGGCGTTGCGCTTCTGGTAACAAAGCGATAAACGCCTCTTCCAGCGTGGCGCTTTGCGTTTGCTGCCGCAGCTCTTCGGCGCTGCCGGTTGCCAGCACTTCTCCGGCATTCATCGCTACCAGCCAGTCGAAGCGTTCGGCCTCTTCCATGTAGGCGGTGGCGACCAGCACGCTCATATTGCTCTGCCGCTGGCGAATGCTGTCGATCAGATCCCAGAACTGGGCGCGAGAGAGCGGGTCAACCCCCGTTGTTGGCTCATCAAGAATCAACAGTTCCGGGTCGTGGATTAACGCACAGCACAGCCCAAGTTTTTGCTTCATCCCGCCGGAGAGTTTCCCTGCCGGACGATCGCGAAACGGTGCTAACCCGGTGCTGGTCAGCAGCTCATTAATTCGCACTTCCCGCTCCGCTTTGTCGTGACCGAACAGGCGGGCGAAAAAATCGACGTTTTCATACACCGACAAGGTGTGGTAGAGGTTTTTGCCCAGCCCTTGCGGCATCCAGGCGATGCGCGGGCAAACGTCGCGGCGATGCTTCGGGTCGCGCATATCGCCGCCCAGCACCATCACGTTGCCCTGCTCAATGACACGAGCACCGGAAATCAATGACAATAAACTCGACTTACCGACGCCGTCCGGGCCAATCAGCCCGACCATGCAGCGGGCCGGAATCTTGAGAGTGATATTGTTCAGCGCAACGGTTTTTCCATAATGCTGGCTCACGCCCACCAGTTGCGCGACAGGCGGGACGGGAACCAGTTCCAGATGCGTCATTGCGGCAACCTCACCACCAGGTCTTCAGGCCACGGAAGTTCTTCACTCACCCGCACCCACGCCACGCCCGGCAAGCCCGTTTTGACATATTCCAGATGCTGCTGGAGTAATTCCGGTGGGATGCGCGCTTTGACGCGAAACATCAGTTTCAGCCGTTCATCGCTGGTTTCGACGGTTTTTGGCGTGAACTGGGCGACGCTGGCGACAAAGCTGATGGTCGCAGGAATACGCAGATCTGGCGCGGCATCGAGGATCAGCCGTGCTTCACCGCCAAGTTTCAGCGTGCCCGCCTGTTCGGTTGGCAGGAAGAAGGTCATGTAGACGTCGCTCAAATCGACCATATTCAGCACCCGACCACCTGCCGCCAGCACTTCGCCTGGCTCGGCAACCCGATACTGCACGCGTCCGTCACGCGGGGCTTTCAGTTCGCTGTCATCGATATCTGCGGCAATGCGCCGTTCAGTGGCTTGTGCCGCTTCGACGCGCGTTTGCGCCTGAATGATATTGGTGCGTGCCGCCTCTATAGCAGCTTTAGAAGCCGAAACCTGGGCTTTTGCCGATTCCAGCGCAGCACGGGCGCCTTCGGCAGCGGCGCGGTCGTCATCCAGCTGTTGCGCAGAAATAGCCCCACGATGGGCGAGCGAGCGGGAACGGGTATGACGTTTGGCTACGGAGTCCAGTTCAGCCTGGCGTTGATTAACCAGCGACTGTGCGGCACGAGTTTCACTTTGCCGCTGTTCCAGCAAAGCCTGCGCGGCGGCAACGGCACTTTGCGCCTCTTTGATTTGCGCGATGGCCTCCAGTCGCTGTTCCTGCAACACACGAGTATCCATCTTCGCCAGCACTTCGCCTTTGCGAACAAACTGGCCTTCTTTCACCAGAATGGTGTCGATACGCCCGGCAATTTTGCTGGCGATATCCACTTCCGTCGCTTCAATGCGCCCATTGCTGACGGCAAAGCCTTCCGGCACACCTGCTGGACGCAACAGCCACCACGCCACGATAGCAGCCACCGCCAGTAACCCGACAACCCACCACGCCAGATGGCGCTTAATATTATCCATAATCGACCCGCCATAATCCCTGTAAGCAATCGACGCGTGTTACAACTGCCACCGAACGACGTTCAGCGAATTATTCCATCCGGGATAAGAAGGAAACGGCAAAGGCGGCCAGGGCGCAGCAAACTGAGCGCCAACGGGGAAGGTCTGGTGAAAACGGGTAGTAATGTTGTCATCATCAGCATTCCTGGCCGTAAATGAAACACGCATACTCATAAGTGAAATCAATTAAATACTAACAGTTATATTCATGTTGTCTATTTGATTACCATCAGCTTGTGATACATCGCGATGTTCTTCTGTCCGATAGCGTTTTTAACCAAAAATCTTCTGCACAGGTTCTCAGGTACTACTGCGTAGATTTCCGTAACAGAAAACCCGATGACTATCACATAGCGTTATTATCGCCGAGGTGCAAATATTTACCGAAAGCGAAATAATTTTTTAAAAAGATGATAAAGGCTTATGTATTAAATAAAGCAGTCTCGAACAAGGTCGTTTAAAGCAACAAAATAAAAATATACTCGTCATACTTCAAGTTGCATGTGCTGCGTCTGCGTTCGCTCACCCCAGTCACTTACTCATGTAAGCTCCTGGGGATTCACTCGCTTGTCGCCTTCCTGCAACTCGAATTATTTAGGGTATAAGATAAAGATATTAACTCGGAATTTACCTTAGGATAAATATTTATTTATCAGCATTAACTCACATCTAAAACTTAACACTCCGGGCAATAAATCCGGCTATAGTAAAGTTACTTGTTACATTTGGTGGTATCTCATTGTTATATTTAACTGACTAAAAATACTACTGATACGCTTTCTTATATTAGCAGAAAGTACACATGGAGTTTAAAATGAATATATATATCGGATGGCTATTTAAATTAATCCCTTTAATTATGGGGATAATATGTATTGCATTGGGTGATTTTGTATTAGCAGGTTCCTGGCAAAGTGAGTATTTTGTGGCGGGACATGTACTTATTTCGCTTTCTGCAATATGTCTGGCGTTATTCACTACTGCATTTATTATTATTTCGCAGTTAACGCATGGTGTGAATAAGCTCTACAGCACACTTTTTCCTGTTATTGGTTACGCTGGGTCTGTCGCAACTATGATTTGGGGATGGTTGCTGCTGGCAAGTGATAATGTCATGGCCGATGAATTTGTTGCCGGGCATGTTATTTTCGGTGTTGGGATGATTGCTGCCTGCGTATCAACCGTGGCGGCGTCTTCCGGGCATTTTCTGCTAATTCCCAAAAACGCCTCGGGCAGTAAGAGTGATGGTACGCCGTTGCAGGCTTATTCTTCAACAATCGGTAATGGCTTAATTGCCGTTCCCGTTCTGCTTACTCTCTTTGGTTTCATTTGGTCAGTCGCGCTGTTACGTAGTGCAAATATCACACCACATTATGTTGCTGGTCACGTACTGCTGGGGTTAACGGCAATTTGCGCTTGTCTTATTGGTCTTGTCGCCACTATTGTCCATCAAACGCGGAATACGTTCTCAATGAAAGAGCATTGGCTGTGGTGCTATTGGGTTATTTTACTTGGCTCACTGACGGTTATTCAGGGGATCTACGTTTTAGTCAGTTCTGATGAAAGTGCCAGACTGGCACCCGGCATTATTCTTATTTGTCTGGGAATGATTTGCTACAGTATTTTCTCCAAAGTGTGGTTGTTGGCGCTGGTATGGAGACGCACCTGTTCGTTAGCCAACAGAATACCCATGATTCCGGTATTTACCTGTCTGTTTTGCCTGTTCCTCGCAGCGTTCCTTGCTGAAATTGCGCAAACCGATATGGCTTATTTTATTCCTTCGCGAGTTTTGGTTGGCTTAGGTGCAGTGTGTTTTACACTGTTTTCCATCGTTTCTATATTAGAAGCGGGGTCTGCGAAAAAATAATAGAAAAGGCTTCAGATAAGGCGTCGAGCGTCTTATCTGGACTTTGTTCAGGTAATCCCCCCCTGGTTACACCGCGAAAACGAGGGGGGGGCATTTTGCCTCTTATTCTGCCGCCAAATCCTGCGCACAAGCCCACGCACTGGACCACGCCCACTGGAAGTTATAGCCCCCTAGCCAGCCGGTAACGTCCATCACTTCGCCGATAAAGTACAAGCCCGGAACTTTACGTGCTTCCATCATCCGTGAAGAGAGTTCATTGGTGTCCACGCCGCCGAGCGTCACTTCGGCGGTGCGATAGCCTTCAGTGCCGTTAGGTTGTACGCGCCAGTCGGTCAATGTGGCAATGAGCGCCTGTTGGTCACGCACGTTGAGCTGTTTTAACGAGACGTCCGGGATCTGCCCAAGTTGTTGTAAACGCTCAACCAACCGTTTCGGCAGATGAACCGCCAGCGTGTTTTTCAGGCTCTGATTTGGATGCGCGTTACGCTGTTCATTAAGAAAAGTGTCCAGGTCGACATCCGGTAGCAGATTGATGCTGACAAATTCACCCGGTTGCCAGTAGCTGGATATCTGCAATACCGCAGGGCCAGACAAGCCGCGGTGGGTGAAGAGTAAGTTCTCACGGAACACGGTGCCGTTTTCAGCGGTTATCACAGAAGGCACCGCCACGCCCGCCAGCACCTGTAACTCCTCCAGCAACGGTTTATGCAGGGTGAATGGCACCAGGCCTGCGCGCGTCGGCAACACGTTCAGCCCGAATTGTTCGGCAATCTTATAACCAAACGGCGACGCGCCCAGCCCCGGCATCGAGAGGCCTCCGGTCGCAATGACCAGTTTATCGCAGCCTACGGTCATGCCGTTCAGTTCAAGCGTGAATCCCGCGTCATCCTTCGTCACGCTCAACACTTCGCTACGTAATCTGAAGGTCACATTGCCCTTCTCGCACTCATCCACCAGCATGTCGACAATCTGTTGAGCGGAGTCATCACAGAAGAGTTGCCCTAACGTTTTCTCGTGCCAGGCGATGCCGTGCTTATTGACCAGATCAATGAAATCCCACTGAGTAAATCGGGCAAGCGCAGACTTGCAAAAATGCGGATTCTGGCTCAGATAGGCACCTGGTTCGACATAAAGGTTGGTGAAGTTACAGCGCCCACCACCAGACATGAGGATTTTGCGCCCCGGTTTTTTGCCATTATCGATCAGCAAAACTCTGCGCCCTGCCTGACCTGCCAGCGCAGAACAGAACATACCCGCCGCGCCAGCGCCTATAATAATGGCATCAAACTTTTCCACGTTGCGTTCCTCTTAGAAAAAACGGGCGTGAATTGTAAAGATTCCTCAGTGGTCGCACCAGCATCAATATTACTTAGGGGAAGTATTTGTCTGAATTATATAAGATAATTATTTTTTGAGCGAAATTCATACAGGAGGCAAATCAAAAAAATCTATATTTCACTTTGCCCGCGCCGCGAAAGTCACTGATAATGCGCCGCGTTCATGTCCTCAAAATGGCGTAACGTCCTATGCTACATTTGTTTGCTGGCCTGGATTTGCATACCGGGCTGTTATTATTGCTTGCACTGGCTTTTGTGCTGTTCTACGAAGCCATCAATGGTTTCCATGACACAGCCAACGCCGTGGCAACTGTCATCTATACCCGCGCGATGCGTTCTCAGCTCGCTGTGGTTATGGCGGCAGTGTTCAACTTCCTGGGTGTTTTGCTGGGTGGTCTTAGTGTTGCCTATGCCATTGTGCATATGCTGCCGACAGACCTGCTGCTTAATATGGGATCGTCCCATGGTCTTGCCATGGTGTTCTCTATGTTGCTGGCAGCAATTATCTGGAACCTTGGTACCTGGTACTTTGGTTTACCTGCATCCAGCTCCCATACGCTGATTGGCGCGATCATCGGTATTGGTTTAACCAATGCGTTGATGTCCGGTACGTCAGTGGTGGATGCACTCAATATCCCGAAAGTATTAAGTATTTTCGCATCTCTGATCGTTTCCCCTATTGTCGGCCTGGTGTTTGCTGGCGGTCTTATCTTCTTGCTGCGTCGCTACTGGAGCGGCACCAAGAAACGCGCCCGTATCCACCTGACCCCAGCGGAACGTGAAAAGAAAGACGGCAAGAAAAAGCCGCCGTTCTGGACGCGTATCGCGCTGATCCTTTCCGCTATCGGCGTGGCGTTTTCTCACGGCGCGAACGATGGTCAGAAAGGCATTGGTCTGGTTATGTTGGTTCTGATTGGCGTCGCACCAGCGGGCTTCGTGGTGAATATGAATGCCACTGGCTACGAAATCACCCGTACCCGTGATGCCATCAACAATGTGGAAGCTTACTTTGAGCAGCATCCTGCACTGCTTAAGCAGGCGACCGGTGCCGATCAGTTAGTACCGGCTCCGGAAGCAGGCGCAACACAACCTGCGGAGTTCCATTGCCATCCGTCGAATACCATTAACGCGCTCAACCGCCTGAAAGGCATGCTGACCGCCGATGTGGAAAGCTACGACAAGCTGTCGCTTGACCAACGTAGCCAGATGCGCCGCATTATGCTGTGCGTTTCTGACACTATCGACAAAGTGGTGAAAATGCCTGGCGTCACTGCGGATGATCAGCGTCTGTTGAAGAAACTGAAGTCCGATATGCTGAGCACCATCGAGTATGCTCCGGTGTGGATCATCATGGCGGTCGCGCTGGCGTTAGGTATCGGTACGATGATTGGCTGGCGTCGTGTGGCGACCACTATCGGTGAGAAAATCGGTAAGAAAGGCATGACCTACGCTCAGGGTATGTCTGCTCAGATGACGGCAGCGGTGTCTATCGGTCTGGCGAGTTATACCGGGATGCCGGTTTCCACCACTCACGTACTCTCCTCTTCCGTAGCGGGGACAATGGTGGTTGACGGCGGCGGCTTACAGCGTAAAACCGTAACCAGCATTCTGATGGCCTGGGTGTTTACCCTCCCGGCTGCAGTTCTGCTCTCCGGTGCGCTGTACTGGATCTCCTTGCAGTTCCTGTAATCGCACGCATAAAAACGAGCGGGTCAGTTTACTGGCCCGCTTTTTTTATGCGTTATTACCGTGGCGCTTAATGCCAAATCACCAACGCAATCAGGCTTACCACCACCAGGCCACACAATGCGCTGGTCAGAATAAACTGACGACGCACGCGCTCGCAGCGACGGATAAACTCATCATCGTGATGATCGCGATAACGTTGAGCATAGATATACCAAACGAGACGCACCTGTTTGTTGGGTTGGCCATGTGAGGTAAAAAAGCCCCCTCCATCAACATATTGATAGAGCAATGGATCGCAATTACGCAGTACCACTAACAACGCGCGTAGTGATGAGAAATAGCGCGCCATGTTAACAATGCAAACGACACATAAAGCCCAAAATAATGCGACGGTGCTTATCATACCCCCTCCCCGGCGACCTGCCCGCGGAGTTCCCCTCCGGGGCTACCGCTCCCGATACGCTGCCAATCAGTTAACACCAGGACCTGGAGAAACCGCTTTTGTGATGACAAACATCCGAGCGGCTCTATAGATAGTGTAGGAGATCAGGTTGTTTTTTTTCCATAAGGTTAACCACTATCAATACATTCATGTAGAAAATTTGATTATCTACCTGGTAAGCAAGGCGGATTGACGGATCATCCAGGTCGCTATAAGGTAAGGATGGTCTTTTCACTGAATCTTTACGGCTGGGTTAGCCCCGCGCACGTAGTTCGCAGGACGCGGGTGACGTAACGGCACAAGAAACGCAAGCTGGCCAGTCATCGACAACTTTATGGAAGGAGTAACACTATGGCTTATAAACACATTCTCATCGCGGTCGATCTCTCCCCGGAAAGCAAAGTTCTGGTAGAGAAAGCAGTCTCTATGGCTCGCCCCTACAATGCGAAAGTTTCTCTGATCCACGTAGATGTAAACTACTCTGACCTATACACCGGACTTATTGATGTAAATCTGGGTGACATGCAGAAACGCATTTCCGAAGAGACTCATCATGCATTGACCGAACTCTCCACCAACGCAGGATACCCAATCACTGAAACCCTTAGCGGCAGCGGCGATTTGGGTCAGGTTCTGGTTGATGCGATCAAGAAATACGACATGGACCTGGTTGTTTGTGGTCACCACCAGGACTTCTGGAGCAAACTGATGTCTTCCGCGCGTCAGCTGATCAACACCGTTCACGTTGATATGCTGATTGTTCCGCTGCGCGACGAAGAAGAATAATATCTCCCCCACTTGCTCCTGGACGCCCGCTTATGCGGGCGTTCTGCTTTTTGTGTTGTACCCGAATGCGACGTGCGGGTACAAACACGGGAGTGCTCAATCAAGCCGGTGTTCATCTGCGGTCAGAAACTTCAACTACGCATCGAATAATTCAAATTTACCCACCAAAAAAAACAGCATTTAACGCCATCATACTTCAAACAATCAGCATGATTATCTGGTTATTTTTTGCTGAGATAGTGCATTAATGCATTCATTGCATCAATATTAAGAATTTTAGACATGTGTAAACTCTTTCGCGCGCAATCACTTACGCGTTCATACTTTTCATGATGGTATTGAAAGGCTAAAAATTATGAATACAACAACACCCACTGGGATGCTGCAGCAACCCCGCCCATTCTTCATGATCTTTTTTGTCGAACTATGGGAGCGATTCGGTTACTACGGCGTGCAAGGCGTCCTGGCCGTTTTCTTCGTTAAACAGCTCGGTTTCTCACAAGAACAGGCTTTTGTCACCTTTGGTGCCTTCGCTGCGTTGGTCTATGGCCTTATCTCGATCGGTGGTTATGTTGGCGACCATCTGTTAGGAACTAAACGCACCATTGTCCTTGGGGCAATTGTTCTGGCGATGGGCTACTTCATGACCGGGATGTCGCTACTCAAGCCAGACCTGATATTCATCGCGCTGGGAACAATCGCCGTCGGCAACGGCCTGTTTAAAGCCAACCCGGCAAGCCTGCTTTCGAAGTGCTATCCACCGAAAGATCCTCGTCTCGATGGCGCTTTCACCCTGTTCTATATGTCGATCAATATCGGCTCGTTGATTGCGCTGTCGCTAGCACCGGTTATCGCTGACAGATTTGGCTATTCCGTCACCTATAACTTATGCGGAGCAGGATTGATTGTCGCGCTACTGGTTTACATCGCCTGTCGCGGAATGGTGAAAGATATTGGTTCTGAACCAGATTTCCGACCGATGAACTTCAGCAAATTGTTGTACGTGCTGATGGGCAGCGTGGTGATGATTTTCGTTTGCGCATGGCTGATGCACAACGTGGAAGTCGCCAATCTGGTACTGATTGTTCTCTCTATCGTCGTGACCATTATCTTCTTCCGTCAGGCATTCAAGCTGGATAAAACCGGGCGCAATAAGATGTTTGTCGCCTTTGTGCTGATGCTTGAAGCGGTAGTGTTTTACATCCTCTACGCCCAGATGCCAACGTCGCTGAACTTCTTTGCTATCAACAACGTGCATCATGAAATTCTCGGTTTTTCCATCAACCCGGTGAGCTTCCAGGCGCTTAACCCGTTCTGGGTGGTGCTCGCCAGCCCAGTTCTGGCAGGCATTTACACGCATCTGGGTAACAAAGGCAAAGACCTCTCCATGCCGATGAAATTTACTCTCGGTATGTTTATGTGCTCGCTAGGCTTTTTGACAGCCGCAGCAGCGGGAATGTGGTTTGCGGATGCCCAGGGGCTGACATCGCCATGGTTTATCGTGCTGGTTTACTTATTCCAGAGCTTAGGTGAACTGCTTATTAGCGCCCTGGGCCTGGCAATGATTGCCGCTCTGGTGCCACAACATTTGATGGGCTTTATTCTCGGGATGTGGTTCCTTACGCAGGCTGCCGCGTTCTTGCTGGGCGGCTATGTGGCAACATTTACCGCAGTACCAGACAACATTACCGACCCGCTTGAGACGCTGCCTGTCTATACCAACGTGTTTGGTAAGATTGGTCTGGTTACACTGGCCGTTGCAGTAGTGATGCTGTTGATGGTGCCGTGGCTGAAACGCATGATTGAGACGCCGGAAAGCCATTGATTATTTTGGAAGAAAACAGGGTAGCGATAACGCTACCCTGTTTTACTTTTACGCCGGTGTACCAGCATAAATATCAAAGCGATGCCCTTTAGTGACGACCGCGTTTGGCGTGGCGACATTCGCCAGCGGCGGCGCGTAGTCCGGGCGTTTCACCACCACACGTTTGGTCGCCAGCAGCCGCGCAGGCTCCAGCAACCCATCGGCGTCGAGATCCGGCCCCACCAGTGACTGAAACACGCGCATCTCTTTTTTCACCAGCGCGCTTTTCTGCTTATGCGGGAACATCGGGTCGAGATAGACCACCTGCGGGCGCGGGGTAATATCAGTCAGCGCCGTCAGGCTGGAGGCGTGGATCAGCTGCAAACGCTCCTGCAACCAGCCGCCGATCTCCGCATCCGCATAACCACGCGCCAGGCCATCGTCGAGCAATGCAGCAACCACTGGATTACGCTCCAGCATCCGTACGCGGCAGCCGACCGAAGCCAGCACAAAGGCATCGCGCCCCAGCCCTGCGGTAGCATCGACGACATCCGGCAGATAATCGCCTTTAATGCCCACCGCTTTCGCCACCGCCTCACCGCGACCACCGCCAAATTTGCGGCGGTGTGCCATCGCCCCGCCAACAAAATCAACGTAAATGCCGCCAAGCTTTGGCTCATCGCGCTTGCGCAGTTCCAGATGCTCCGGCGTTAACACCAGCGCCATCAGGTTGTCTTCATCATGTTCCAGCCCCCAGCGGGCCGCCAGAACAGATAAGGCGCCGTCTCCGGCGCCCGTTTCATCAATTAAGCAGATTTTCACTGAATGATCAGCCCTTAATGCCGTAATGCTCCAGCATCGCATCCAGTTGCGGTTCACGACCGCGGAAACGTTTGAACAGCTCCATCGGCTCTTCTGAACCACCACGGCTCAGAATATTGTCGAGGAACGACTGCCCGGTTTCACGGTTGAAAATGCCCTCTTCCTCAAAACGCGAGAAGGCATCTGCTGCCAGCACATCGGCCCACAGGTAGCTGTAGTAGCCTGCCGCATAACCACCGGCGAAAATATGGCTGAAAGCGTGCGGGAAACGGCCCCATGACGGAGACGGTACCACGGCAACCAGTTTCTTGATTTCTGCCAGAGTTTCGAGGATTTTCGCTCCCTGATCCGGGCGGAACTCTGCATGGAGGCGGAAATCGAACAGGCCGAACTCCAGCTGACGCAGAATAAACAGCGCCGCCTGGTAGTTTTTCGCTGCCAGCATTTTATCCAGCAACTCCTTCGGCAGCGGTTCGCCGGTTTCATAGTGACCGGAGATAAACGCCAGCGCCTCAGGCTCCCAGCACCAGTTTTCCATAAACTGGCTCGGCAGTTCGACCGCATCCCACGGCACGCCGCTGATCCCGGAAACACCGGCAGTTTCGATGCGGGTCAGCATATGATGCAGGCCGTGACCGAACTCGTGGAACAGGGTGATCACTTCGTCGTGGGTAAACAGCGCCGGTTTGCCATTTACCGGGCGGTTGAAGTTACAGGTCAAATACGCGACCGGTTTTTGCAGCGAACCGTCTGCTTTACGCATCTGGCCAACGCAGTCATCCATCCACGCCCCGCCGCGCTTGTTCTCACGGGCATACAGGTCGAGGTAGAAGCTGCCGCGCAGTTCGTTGTTCTCGTCATACAGTTCGAAGAAACGTACATCCGGATGCCAGACATCAACATCTTTACGCTCTTTAGCGGTGATGCCGTAAATACGTTTCACCACTTCAAACAAGCCGTTAACCGCTTTGTTTTCCGGGAAGTACGGACGCAGCTGTTCGTCACTGATGCTGTAAAGATGCTGTTTTTGTTTTTCGCTGTAGTAAGCGATATCCCACGGCTGCAACTCATCGACGCCAAATTCGGCTTTGGCGAAGGCGCGCAGCTGCGCCAGCTCTTTTTCGCCCTGCGGACGCGCGCGTTTTGCCAGATCGGTTAAGAAATCCAGAACCTGCTGCGGGTTTTCTGCCATTTTAGTGGCAAGGGATTTAAAGGCGTAGTTTTCAAAGCCCAGCAGTTGCGCCAGTTCGTGACGCAGCGCGAGGATCTCTTCCATCACCTTGCTGTTATCCCACTTACCGGCATTCGGGCCTTGATCGGAGGCGCGGGTGCTGTAAGCGCGATACATCTCTTCACGCAGAGCCTGGTTGTCGCAGTAGGTCATTACCGGCAGGTAGCTTGGGATATCCAGCGTCAGCAGGTAACCTTCCAGTTCTTTCGCTTCGGCCTGGGCTTTTGCCGCAGCCAGCGCGCTTTCTGGCATACCCGCCAGCTCAGCTTCGTCGGTAACGAGTTTGGTCCAGCCCATCGTCGCATCAAGGACGTTGTTGCTGTACTGGTTGCCCAGCTCGGAAAGACGGGTAGCAATTTCGCCGTAACGCTGCTGTTTCTCTTTCGGCAGACCGATGCCAGAGAGTTCGAAGTCGCGCAGTGCGTTATCAACCGCTTTCTTCTGCGCCGTATTCAGCGTGGCGTAGTTATCGCCATCGCGCAGATCGCGATACGCTTTATACAGCCCTTCATGTTGCCCTACCCAGGTGCTGTATTCTGACAGCAGCGGCAAGGTTTGTTCGTAGGCTTCGCGCAGTTCCGGGCTATTTTTCACCGAGTTCAGGTGGCTGACCGGGGAGAAGATACGCCCCAGCACATCGTCCACTTCCGCCAGCGGCTGGCAGAGATTTTCCCAGGTGTACGGTGCCCCTTGCGCTACTACGCGCTCCACATTTTCGCGGCAGTCGTTCAGCGCCTTAGTCACGGCTGGAACCACATGTTCCGGGAGAATTTTAGAAAACGGAGGCAATTCAAAGGGAGTCAGTAACGGATTCGTCATAGGTACAGTCCTGGTTAAAGAGGGGAACAAAACGCTCACAGGCGCTTTCGCCGGGTGTGACACAAAGCATCTCATCCGGCGCGTAATGGCAATAGCATGGGGTTAAGTGTAGTGAATTTCAATGAGAAACGTTACGCTTTCGCGGCGGCGGCCTCTTTTCGGTATACTGTCCGGATACGCTTTTGTGCGCCCCAAATACGGGCCGATTTTTACTTACCGGAACACCTTTACCCATGCTCAGTTATCGCCACAGCTTTCACGCTGGCAACCACGCCGACGTCCTTAAACATACCGTTCAGAGCCTGATCATCGAGTCGCTGAAAGAGAAAGATAAACCGTTTCTCTATCTCGACACCCACGCAGGCGCCGGGCGTTATCAGTTAGGCAGCGAACATGCCGAGCGTACCGGCGAATATCTCGAAGGTATCGCCCGTATCTGGCAGCAGGAGGATTTGCCTGCGGAGCTGGAGCCGTACATCAATGTGGTAAAACACTTCAACCGTAGCGGTCAGTTGCGTTACTACCCTGGTTCGCCGTTGATTGCTCGCCAGCTACTGCGCGAACAAGACAGCCTGCAACTGACCGAGCTGCACCCGAGCGATTACCCGTTGCTGCGTTCTGAATTTCAGAAAGACAGCCGTGCGCGCGTGGAAAAAGCCGACGGTTTCCAGCAGCTTAAGGCCAAGCTGCCGCCGGTTTCCCGCCGTGGTTTAATCCTTATCGACCCGCCGTATGAAATGAAAACCGACTATCAGGCGGTGGTCAGCGGGATAGCAGAAGGTTACAAACGTTTCGCCACTGGCACTTACGCATTGTGGTATCCAGTAGTGCTGCGCCAGCAAATTAAGCGCATGATCCACGACCTGGAAGCGACCGGCATTCGCAAAATTCTGCAAATTGAACTGGCGGTGCTGCCAGACAGCGATCGCCGTGGCATGACCGCTTCCGGCATGATTGTGATTAACCCGCCGTGGAAGCTGGAACAGCAGATGAATAACGTGCTGCCGTGGCTGCACAGCAAACTGGTTCCGGCTGGCACCGGGCACGCCACCGTAAGCTGGATCGTGCCGGAGTAATTGCAGCCATTGCTGGCACCTATTACGTCTCGCGCTACAATCGCGGTAATCAACGATAAGGACACTCTGTCATGACTAAACACTATGATTACATCGCCATCGGCGGCGGCAGCGGCGGTATCGCCTCCATCAACCGCGCGGCTATGTACGGCCAGAAATGCGCGCTGATTGAAGCCAAAGAGCTGGGCGGCACCTGCGTGAACGTCGGCTGCGTGCCGAAAAAAGTGATGTGGCACGCGGCGCAAATCCGTGAAGCGATCCATATGTACGGCCCGGATTATGGTTTCGATACCACTATCAATAAATTCAACTGGGAAACGTTGATCGCCAGCCGTACCGCTTATATCGACCGTATTCATACTTCCTATGAAAACGTGCTCGGTAAAAATAACGTTGATGTAATCAAAGGCTTTGCCCGCTTCGTTGATGCCAAAACGCTAGAGGTAAACGGCGAAACCATCACGGCCGATCATATTCTGATCGCCACCGGCGGTCGTCCGAGCCACCCGGATATTCCAGGCGTGGAATATGGTATTGATTCCGATGGTTTCTTCGCCCTTCCTGCTTTGCCAGAGCGTGTAGCGGTTGTTGGCGCAGGTTACATCGCTGTTGAGCTGGCGGGCGTGATTAACGGCTTGGGCGCGAAAACGCATCTGTTTGTGCGTAAACATGCGCCGCTGCGCAGTTTCGACCCGATGATCTCTGAAACGCTGGTTGAAGTGATGAACGCCGAAGGCCCGCAGCTGCACACCAACGCCATCCCGAAAGCGGTGGTGAAAAATGCCGATGGCAGCCTGACGCTGGAGCTGGAAGATGGTCGCAGTAAAACGGTGGATTGCCTGATTTGGGCGATTGGTCGCGAGCCTGCCAATGACAACATCAACCTGGAAGCCGCTGGCGTTAAAACCGACGAAAAAGGCTATATCGTCGTCGATAAATATCAAAACACCAACATTGAAGGTATTTACGCGGTGGGCGATAACACGGGTGCAGTGGAACTGACACCGGTGGCAGTTGCAGCGGGTCGCCGTCTCTCTGAACGCCTGTTTAATAACAAGCCGGATGAGCATCTGGATTACAGCAACATTCCGACCGTGGTCTTCAGCCATCCGCCGATTGGTACTGTTGGTTTAACGGAACCGCAGGCGCGCGAGCAGTACGGCGACGATCAAGTGAAAGTGTATAAATCCTCTTTCACCGCGATGTATACCGCCGTCACCACTCACCGCCAGCCGTGCCGCATGAAACTGGTATGCGTTGGACCAGAAGAGAAGATTGTCGGTATTCACGGCATTGGCTTTGGTATGGATGAAATGTTGCAGGGCTTCGCGGTGGCGCTGAAGATGGGCGCAACCAAAAAAGACTTCGACAACACGGTTGCCATTCACCCGACAGCGGCAGAAGAGTTCGTGACAATGCGTTAAATGTTAAAGGGCTAAGAGTAGTGTGCTCTTAGCCCTTAATTACGTTTCCGCTATCAGTTCAGAAGCTGAAGCAGGAAGCGGATCAGTTCCAGCAGCGCAATTAACGCCCCAAGAACGATGATTGCTTTATCAATCACCCGTTTTCTCCATGCGATGGAGTGAGAATGCATCCGCTTACTCATCCACTGCCTGTCACGGCGCATGCCTCATTGTTAGATGTGGGCAATCTCACTCCGGCCAGAGCATCAGTTAACGGCACCACCCGTACCACTGATCAGGACTTTGAAAGCGTTTATGCGCATTGCCAGAGTGAAAATGCCTCAGAGCCAACTGGATAATCATACAGTGAAATTAGGCTAAATAACCAGCATAACCTTGCAATGTATCCTTTAAGGTAATAGCATGGAAAAGTTAGATGTGGGCATTCTCACTCCAGTCAGAGCCACCAACTCAGGGCTGAAGAGTAAAAAAACCGACGCAAAGTCGGTTTTTTTACGTCCTGATTCGGACAAGCCTTAATACGGCGATAATCCGGTGAAAGTATATAAATCGTCTTTCACTGCGATATATACCGAAGTGGCCCCTCCGCCAGCTGAAGAAATCGCTAATTCTTGCAATGTTAGCCACTGGCTAATAGTATTGAACTGTTAGATAAGAGCTCTCTCACTCCGGCCAGAGCCTCCAACTCAGGCTGAAGAGTAAAAAACCGACGCAAAGTCGGTTTTTTTACGTCCTGATTCAGACCGCCTTTCAAATGAATACCCAACTCAAAATTCACACCTATTACCATCTTCTGCACTTACACATTCATTAATTCATATATGTTTTTGACTTATCCGCTTTGAAGAGAGACACTGCCTGCAACAATCAGGAGCGCAATATGTCATTTCTGTTACCCATCCAACTGTTCAAAATTCTTGCCGATGATACCCGTCTGGGCATCGTTTTACTGCTCAGCGAGCTGGGCGAGTTATGCGTCTGTGATCTCTGCACTGCCCTCGATCAGTCGCAGCCCAAGATCTCCCGCCATCTGGCGTTACTTCGGGAAAGTGGTTTGTTGCTGGACCGCAAGCAAGGAAAGTGGGTTCATTACCGCTTATCGCCGCATATTCCATCGTGGGCGGCGAAAATTATTGATGAGGCCTGGCGGTGTGAGCAGGAAAAGGTTCAGGTGATTGTCCGCAACCTGGCTCGACAAAATTGTTCCGCAGACAGTAAGAACATTTGCAGTTAAAAAATTTAGCTAAACACATATGGATTTACACATGTGTCTTATCCGGGAGGCATTATGTTACTGGCAGGCGCTATCTTTGTCCTGACCATCGTATTGGTTATCTGGCAGCCGAAAGGTTTAGGCATCGGCTGGAGTGCAACGCTCGGCGCAATACTGGCGTTAGCTACGGGCGTGGTTCATCCGGGTGATATTCCGGTGGTGTGGAATATCGTCTGGAACGCGACGGCTGCGTTTATTGCCGTCATTATCATCAGCCTGCTACTGGATGAGTCCGGCTTTTTTGAATGGGCGGCGCTGCACGTCTCACGCTGGGGCAATGGACGCGGTCGCCTGCTGTTTAGCTGGATTGTCCTGCTCGGTGCCGCCGTTGCGGCCCTGTTTGCCAATGATGGCGCGGCGCTTATTTTGACGCCGATTGTCATCGCCATGCTGCTGGCTTTAGGTTTTAGCAAAGGCACGACGCTGGCGTTCGTGATGGCAGCGGGATTCATTGCCGATACCGCCAGCCTGCCACTTATTGTCTCTAACCTGGTGAATATCGTTTCGGCAGATTTCTTTGGTCTTGGCTTTCGCGAATACGCCTCGGTGATGGTGCCGGTGGATATCGCCGCGATACTGGCGACCCTGGTGATGTTGCATCTCTATTTCCGCAAAGATATTCCGCAGAACTACGATATGGCGCTGCTAAAATCTCCCGCAGAAGCGATTAAAGATCCTGCTACGTTCAAAACTGGCTGGGTTGTTTTACTGCTTCTGCTGGTGGGATTTTTCGTCCTGGAACCACTCGGCATTCCGGTAAGCGCCATTGCGGCAGTGGGCGCGCTGATATTATTTGCCGTCGCTAAACGCGGTCACGCGATTAATACGGGTAAGGTGCTGCGCGGTGCACCCTGGCAGATTGTCATCTTCTCGCTCGGCATGTATCTGGTGGTTTATGGCCTGCGCAATGCCGGATTAACGGAACATCTTTCTGGCGTACTCAACATGCTGGCGGATAACGGCCTGTGGGCCGCGACGCTCGGCACCGGATTCCTCACCGCCTTCCTATCTTCTATTATGAACAATATGCCAACGGTGCTGTTTGGCGCGTTATCCATTGATGGCAGCACGGCATCTGGCGTTATCAAAGAAGCGATGGTTTATGCCAACGTGATTGGCTGCGATTTGGGGCCGAAAATTACCCCGATTGGTAGTCTGGCAACGCTGCTCTGGCTGCACGTACTTTCGCAGAAGAATATGACAATCAGCTGGGGATATTACTTCCGTACAGGAATTATCATGACCCTGCCGGTGCTGTTTGTGACGCTGACCGCGCTGGCGCTACGCCTCTATTTCACATCGTAATGAGATACTGATATGAGCAACATTACCATTTATCACAACCCGGCCTGCGGCACGTCGCGTAATACGCTGGAGATGATCCGCAACAGCGGTACAGAACCGACCATTATCTATTATCTGGAAACACCGCCGACGCGCGATGAACTGGTCAAACTCATTGCCGATATGGGGATTTCGGTACGCGCGCTGCTGCGTAAAAACGTCGAGCCATATGAGGATCTGGGCCTTGCGGAAGATAAATTTACTGACGATCGGTTAATCGACTTTATGCTGCAATATCCCATCCTGATTAATCGCCCGATTGTGGTTACACCGCTGGGAACTCGTCTGTGCCGCCCTTCAGAAGTGGTGCTGGAAATTCTGCCAGATGCGCAACAAGGCGCGTTCACCAAGGAAGATGGTGAGAAAGTGGTTGATGAGGCGGGTAAACGATTAAAATAAACAAAGGGGGCGGCTGCGCCCTCTCATTATTGACAAAAAATACATAATTTCGATCGTGCAATTTCAGTAAATTATTGATATCCATGCAGAACGGATAAACAATGTTTTTTTAATGGACAGATAAAATGAGTCATATAATAAGTGTTTTTAAATTGAAGATCCCCAAAGTTAAAATTACGAATGGCTTGCATATCTAACATTTATAAACCATTATCATCACATCAATAACAATCTTTACACCATGTGCCATTAGAAATAAGAGCCGCCTTATAATATCCCATATTATAAGGAGACACATAATAACATCACACATCAATGCTTTCCGGATCTCATCTGCAAGGATATAAATATCAGACAGGTTTACGTTACTATCAGGCATATCACCTGAAAATCAGATGAAAACCATAAAGAAATATCTATTATGGTTTTAACATTTGTTGATAAGGATAGTAACATGAACAAGTCAAAAGGTGCTCTCATCTTCAGCCTTGCATTATTGCTTGCCGCGTGTAGTTCTATTCCACAAAATATCAAAGGTAATAACCAGCCTGATATCCAAAAAAGTTTTGTTGCTGTTCATAACCAACCAAATTTATACGTTGGTCAGCAGGCCCGCTTTGGCGGTAAAGTCATTAACGTCATTAATGGCAAAACCGATACATTGCTAGAAATCGCCGTATTGCCGTTGGATAGCTATGCGAAACCTGACATTGAGGCCAACTATCAAGGGCGACTGCTCGCCAGACAAAGTGGTTTCCTTGACCCAGTAAACTACCGTAACCACTATGTCACCATCCTCGGAACCATTCAGGGCGAACAACCTGGCTTTATCAATAAAGTCCCATATAACTTCCTTGAAGTGAATATGCAGGGGATTCAGGTGTGGCATTTACGAGAAGTGGTGAACACAACCTATAACCTGTGGGATTACGGCTACGGCGCATTCTGGCCAGAACCCGGCTGGGGCGGCACTCCTTACTATACCGATGCGGTTAGCCAGGTAACTCCAGAACTGGTCAAATAACATTACCTGAAGATGCAGATATTGATGAGATATCTGCATCTTTGAACACATTCAATTAATGTACAGCAAGCGAATTAGTATAATTACAAGCCCTGACCTTTTTATTACCTTTGGCAACCTGATTATAAAGTTAATGTTCGCAAAGGGAGTCGGTTATGTTTCTTATAATTACCAAAGACACCATGTTTTTCACCGCGATGAAAAATATTGTAAGTAAAGGTAATGTCGTTCATATACAGAACGAAGAAGAGATTGACTTAACGTTGCATCAGAATGCCTTAGTGATTATTGATACATTAATGAATAATGTATTCCACTCATCAATGCTCAACAAAATTGAACGCCTGCGGCCTGTTCATGTCATTGTTTTCTCGCCGTTTAATATTAAACGCTGTCTGGGGAAAGTTCCGGTAACCTTTGTCCAGAGAAATATTACGATTATTGACTTCATCGCACTGCTCAATGGCAGTTATTGCTCTGTACCTGAAGCAGACGTGTCACTCTCGCGCAAACAGCATCAGGTTCTGAGCTGCATTGCGAATCAAATGACGACAGAAGATATTCTGGGGAAACTCAAAATATCGCTGAAAACATTCTACTGCCATAAACACAATATTATGATGATCCTCAATCTTAAGCGGATCAATGAGCTGGTACGTCATCAACATATTGATTATCTGGTCTGAAATCTCCAGCTGATATTTATAAAGAGGCCCGGCGACAGCCAGACCTCCGGATAATGACTCGTTATGCAGCAACGCCTTCCTGCGTCAGCGCCGCAATCTGTTTACGCCATTGCGCCTGCTCCTGTTCCCCTTCAGTACGCTGACCATAAAGTTGCGCAATCTGCGTACCATCATGAGCAAACAGTTCCAGGCTGGTTACGTAGCCATCGCTGGTCGGTTTACGGGTAACCCAGGCTTCAGCAATGCTCTCTTCTAATAGATGAAGAGTAAACGTCGGGTTGAAAATATTCAGCCAACCTTTCATTAGCACCACTTTTTCTACCACACCCGTGAAAATCTGTACGCAGCCACGGTTGCCAACAAACACCATGATTTCATTGCCATCCTGCTGTGCAGATTCAAGAATTTGCGCCAGCGCACTACCAGGTACTTTGCAGGCCAAATCGTCTGCCACCAGATTGAACGCCTGCTGACGAGCCAGGTTGTGGCGCTTGAGCAACGTAAAAAACTGATGGACATCCGTCATCGCACGCCACTCTTGTTCTACAACACTGGCATCGACGTCGGTTTGTGCGACAGGCGCATCAACCGTTGTTAACTCAAGCGGCGTATTTTCCTCGACGGTAAAGCGTGCCAGAAGCTCATTCCATGCCGCCATATCGGTATTGTCGGTAGCATAAACTTTCAGTAATGCATCGCCCTGATGATCAAAGAACTGAATACTCTGACGTTCACCACGAGCCGTGTTTTCTTTTATATGGAAAACACTGGCCCACTGATTAAGAAACAGTCGCAAATCCAGCGCGCGCGGGTTGAGTATTAATCCGGCATGACCGTTCAAATGCTGGTTTGTGAACGAGCCAACTTGCTCATGGACTGCATATTCATTACGACAAATACATTTGGTTTCACCAACGCTTTCCAGCGCTGCCAGAATTTCACGAATATCGCCGCGCATCCGCCACGCGTCGTGAGTGACGCGCGCAAATGCCAGTTCTGCTTCGCTGATATTCATTAAACCTGCGATGTCACGCGCGTACTTTCCGGGATTTTGTTCTTTTAACTCAAGCCAGCGTGTGTAGTGGTTCATTGTCTCTCTTCCTTCCAGATAAATGCCCCGAAATATCGGGGCTGATGATTACCATTGATAACTCACGAAAATTTTGCCGTTACGTCCATCCTGTGGGATGCCCTGCGGCGACCAGTACTCTTTATCGAAGGCATTGCCCAATACCAGAGTCGTGGTCATGCCTTTGAGCGCCTGCTGCCCTTGATAACTGACGTAGAAATCATTCACGCCGTAGCCAGGTTGTTTGCTGTAGCTGCTGCTGATATGTGTTGAGCGATCGGCAAACGTACCTACCCAACCAACAGAGAAGCCACTGTGAGCGATCGGAATATTCAGGGTGCTGGTAACGGTATCCGGGTTAATGCTGGAGATATATTCCCCGGTATCGGTGTCTTTGCCGCGGGTACGGTTATAGGCCACATCAAGACTAAACAGGTCAGTGGTATATTTCGTCATCACATCCCAGCCCCAGATTTTGGCGTTCGGGACGTTATAAGACATGGTTGTCGCCGCCGCGAAATCGACGGTTGTGGAGATGTAATCCTTCGCTTTGGTATCAAAGTAGCTGGCTTTAAATTCCAGGGCATCATTGGACAACATCAGGTCATCAAAACGCAGCCCAAAGCCGTATTCCTGAGTTTCGTTGGTTTCCGGACGTAAATTCGGGTTTGGCACCCAATAGTTGGTATAGAAGCGACCAATCGAGAAGTGCTTAGAATCGTTGTACATTTCGCCCATCGTCGGCGCGCGGAATGCCTGGGCATATGAGCCAAATAACATCAGCCAGTTGGTCGGATTGATAGTCATCCCTGCACGAGACGACCATTTGTCGGCATCAACATCTTTGTAGCCGTCGCTGCTACCGCGATAACTGTCATAGCGGGTTCCGCCAAGCAGGGTAATCGGCAGATCGCGTAAGGTGATCTCATCCTGTAGCCAGCCGGAACTGAAATCAATTTTTGCTTGCGGGAAGCCCGTCGTCGCGCCGCCCGGATGCTGTTCCTGACGATAATACTCACCGCCATACGTCAGCAGGTGAGAGGCAAAACTCTCGGCAAACAGAGTGGAACGGTTCTCCAGTTTGGCACCTTTTGTTGTCTGTTCGCGATACTCACCGGAACTTCCCGTGTTTTGCGCATTAATACGAACTTCCGACCAGTAAACTTTTGCATCAGCATTTAACCAGTCGTTGCCCACTGGAGAGAGTTTATAAGAAAGCTGAGCATCACGTTGAATCGTTGAACGATCAACCATCGGATTACTGCTGTCAGACGCTTCAACGGTCTGCGGATTTTTTGGTTCGCGCGCGTCGTTATTGTAGTAACGCACTAATCCGCTCAGAGCCTGGGCAGAATCAATTTGCCAGGTTCCTTTCGCCAGCATGTTATTAATAGCCTCATCATTCGGCGCGGTTTCGCCATTGCTCTGGCGTAAATCACCACGATCGCGACTGGACCAGGCCACAATACCATCCAGATTTTCCGTTCGCCCAAACGCGCTCGCGCCTAATCCCAGGCTATGGTCCCCCGTGCCACCGGTGCCAAAAACGCGAAAACCGCTGCTTTGTCCTTCCTGCAATAAATCTTTTGCATCGACCGTATCGTAGGAGATAACCCCACCCAGCGCGCCACTGCCATACAGTAATGCCGAAGGTCCACGGACAATCTCGACACGTTTGATCAGCGCCGGATCGAGGAAAGTCCCATTCAGGTGTCCGGTATCCGTTCCCTGACGAACGCCATCGACAAGAACCAGCACGCCGCGATGGTCATAACCACGCATATTTACATCCTGACCGTTGGTTCGTCCGGTACCATCTAGAGTAATTCCAGGAACATGACGCAGCAGATCGGTGGCTGAAGTCGCCGTTTGGTTTTCAGGAGCGGAAGTGTCGAGGACGCTGACCATCATTGGTGCTTCGAAGGAACTACGGGCATTCCCCGTTGCCGTAACGGTCATGGTTTCAGTAGCAAAAGCAAACGTTGGCAAGGTGGCAGAAACAGCCAAAGCCAACAAACTCAAGCGCAACGAGGTAAATTGCGGACGTGACATAGCGATTCTCCATGAGGAAAATAAAAAATGCTGGCTACCTGGATTAATACCGGGATGGCTGGCGAAAAATAAATTTATTTACAATTCAAAGCGATAATATTCGCCGGGTGAGTTAACAGGCGTTTATATCCGGTGAAATTGCCTGGTATCCCGGACAATTCGCCCTCTTTGTCAGGCAAAGCGATATGCCGCATCTGGAGTGAAGAGCGCTGTGCGTTATCCCTTGCAAAAGCTATGATTTTGTTATCCATATAGTCATATTTTGTTAAAGCCAGACGTGATAATGAGAATTATTATCGATCAATTTTTTATGATCAAGCTTTTTTTTAACCGCCATTAACACAATAAACAGGGGGTTATGAAAGCTATCCTGTATCCAGAAAACCATTTTTTTCTTGTGGCATTCCCCCACGACCTCATAACGAAACGTTGTCGTTAACCGCGATAATTTTCTCTTCTCTTTGCTCTGCAAGCCGCGATATCTCTGAGATCTCAGCTTTTTCCCGCCCTGAAATTTTGTCGGTAACAAGAACGTTAGCTGACGAAGCATCTTGATAAAAATCAAAAATAAATACGCTTGTAACGCCTTGCGTATTGAATCGACGGTTGTATTTCATATATAACTCAAATGATAATCATGATCATTCTCAATTCGATAAGAGTTCTCATATGATGCCAAGGATCACCAACAGGCCGTATCTTTTTTCCCCACTAACGTTATGTATTTCAGCCGTGGCCTCTGTCGCGAAGACTGCGGTAAAACGAAAAAAATTGTTTACGGCAGCACTGGCTCTTAGCTGGGCTTTTAGCGCAACGGCTGCCGAACGCATTGTGGTCGCTGGAGGATCACTGACGGAGCTAATCTACGCGATGGGTGCTGGCGAGCGCGTGGTGGGTGTCGATGAAACGACATCTTATCCCCCAGAAACCGCCAAACTGCCGCATATTGGCTACTGGAAACAACTCAGCAGCGAAGGCATTTTGTCACTTCGCCCGGATAGCGTAATTACCTGGCAGGATGCAGGACCGCAAATTGTGCTCGACCAGTTGCGGGCGCAAAAGGTCAACGTCGTCACTCTGCCGCGTGTACCAGCCACCCTTGAGCAGATGTACGCCAACATTCGCCAACTGGCAAAAACGTTACAGGTTCCTGAACAAGGCGAGGCGCTGGTGACACAAATCAGCCAACGCCTGGAGCGAGTACAGCAAAGCGTGGCGGCAAAAAAAGCCCCGGTTAAAGCGATGTTTATTCTCTCTGCTGGCGGCAGCGCGCCACAGGTCGCCGGTAAAGGCAGCGTCGCAGACGCCATTCTGTCGCTTGCCGGAGCAGAAAACGTCGCTACCCACCAGCAGTACAAAAGCTACAGCGCGGAATCGCTGATTGCGGCTAACCCTGAAGTGATTGTCGTAACCTCACAAATGGTCGATGGCGATATTAATCGGCTACGTTCTATTGCCGGAATTACCCACACCGCCGCCTGGAAGAACCAGCGCATTATCACCGTTGATCAAAACCTGATTCTGGGAATGGGCCCGCGTATTGCTGATGTCGTTGAGTCTTTACACCAGCAACTTTGGCCGCAATAAACGGATTTAAATCAGACGTATGGACATGAAAAACACCCTGGATCTCACGCCTCATTTTGCTTTAGACGGTGACCAGCCATTTAAAGACAGGCGTGCCATGATGCCGTTTCGTGGGGCCATTCCGGTCGCCAAAGAACAACTGGCACAGACCTGGCAAGAGATGATCAGTCAAACAACCTCACCTCGTAAGCGACTGGTTTATCTTCATATTCCTTTTTGCGCGACACACTGCACGTTTTGCGGTTTTTATCAGAATCGTTTTAATGAAGATGCGTGTGCTCATTATACCGATGCCCTGATTCGAGAAATCGAACAGGAGGCAGACAGCGTATTGCATCAGTCCGCGCCCATCCATGCGGTCTATTTCGGTGGCGGTACGCCTTCCGCACTCTCCGCGCGCGATTTGGCAAGAATCATCACCACACTACGAGAAAAATTACCACTGGCACCCGATTGTGAAATCACCATTGAAGGCCGGGTACTGAATTTTGACGCTGAGCGAATCGACGCTTGCCTTGATGCGGGAGCAAACCGCTTCTCAATTGGTATTCAGTCGTTTAACAGCAAAATCCGCAAGAAAATGGCCCGCACCTCGGATGGCCCAACCGCCATTGCGTTTATGGAAAGCCTGGTCAAACGCGACCGTGCTGCGGTGGTCTGTGACCTGCTGTTTGGCCTGCCAGGTCAGGATGCGCAAACCTGGGGAGAAGATCTGGCTATTACCCGCGATATCGGTCTTGACGGCGTCGACCTCTATGCGCTCAACGTCCTGCCCAACACGCCACTGGGCAAAGCCGTGGAAAACGGGCGCACTACCGTGCCCTCTCCGGCGGAGCGTCGCGATCTTTACCTGCAAGGGTGTGATTTTATGGACGATGCCGGTTGGCGCTGCATCAGTAACAGCCACTGGGGCCGTACCACACGCGAACGCAATCTCTATAACCTGCTGATAAAACAAGGTGCCGATTGTCTGGCCTTTGGTTCCGGCGCAGGTGGTTCGATTAATGGTTACTCCTGGATGAACGAACGCAATCTACAGACCTGGCATGAATCCGTCGCGGCAGGCAAAAAACCGCTGATGATGATCATGCGTAACGCCGAACGTAACGCGCAGTGGCGTCATACCTTGCAGTCGGGCATTGAAACGGCGCGTGTACCGCTGGACGAACTTACGCCACATGCTGAAAAACTCGCACCATTACTGGCCCAGTGGCACCAAAAAGGCTTAAGCCGCGATGCTTCAACGTGCCTGCGGTTGACCAATGAAGGTCGTTTCTGGGCAAGCAACATTTTGCAGTCTCTTAATGAACTGATTCAGGTACTTAATGCGCCAGCGATTGCGCTTGAAAAACCATAACAGGAGTGATTTATGAGCCATGTCTCGTTACAGGAATTTTTGAAAACGGAGCCAGACGGTACGCTGGAGGCGATCGCCGAACAATACAACACCACGTTGCTGGAGGTAGTGAAAAATCTGCCCTCTCCGACAGTTGTGTCAGGCGATAAATTCGATACTGTCTGGGATACCGTCTGCGAATGGGGCAACGTCACCACGCTGGTGCATACTGCCGATGTGATCCTCGAATTTAGCGGCGAACTGCCTTCGGGTTTCCACCGCCACGGCTATTTCAATCTGCGTGGAAAGCACGGCATGTCCGGGCATATCAAAGCAGAAAACTGCACGCATATTGCCTTAATCGAACGTAAATTTATGGGCATGGACACCGCATCCATTCTCTTTTTCAACAAAGAAGGCAGCGCCATGCTGAAAATCTTCCTCGGCAGGGATGACCATCGTCAGCTCCTGAGTGAACAGGTCAACGCCTTCCATGCTCTGGCAGCATCGTTAAAGGAACACGCCTGATGACACCGTGGCTACTCTTTGGCGCGGGCGGAAAAGGTGTGGGCGCCAGAACGCTTGAACTGGCGCTGGCGGAACAACGTCCGGTCGTCGCTGTCGTTCGCCGTGCAGACGCTGCGGCTCAACTGACGCAACAAGGTGTGCAGGCTTTTACTGGCGACGCTTGTGACGCCAGCGTAGTCGCAGCCGCCTGCCGCGCGGCTGGTCCGCAAGCACTTATCATCTCAACAATGGGCGGCGCACAGGATTATCTGGCCCACAGAACAGTGATTGATGAGGCCGAAAAGGCAGGCATCAGTCGCATGATTCTGGTGACTTCTTTGGGATGCGGCGATAGTTGGCCGTTCTTATCGGATCGGGCAAAAGCCGCGTTTGGTCAGGCGGTGCGCGAAAAGACACTGGCGGAAAGCTGGCTGCAAACCAGCCAGCTAGACTACGCCATTCTCCGCCCTGGCGGTCTGCTTGACGGCGCAGCAACAGGCAAAGCACAACGGATACAAAATCAGGAGTGTCATGGTTTTGTCCGCCGTGCCGATGTCGCCGCACACATTCATGAACTGGCAAACGCGCCAGCACTCAACAAGCAGATCTACAGTCTGATTGAACCTGACCTGAAACCGGCGTAATCCCATGCGGCGCAGACTCTCCGCGCCGCAACGTCATAACGGAGTTTTGCGTGCTCAAGGATTCATTTTCATCCGCCAGTGTCTTTATGGGGCTATCACTATTATTGCTTGCCCTGGTGCTGTTCGGTGCCAGTCAGGGCGCGTTAAAAATCAGCTTTAGCGCCCTTCTTGATGAGGAATACCGCGATATCTGGCTAAATATTCGCCTGCCGCGCGTTTTACTGGCAGTGCTGGTAGGCGCCGCGTTGGCAACCGCCGGGGTGATTATGCAGGGGCTTTTCCGCAACCCCATGGCTGACCCAGGATTACTCGGCGTCAGTAGCGGTTCGGCATTAATGGTTGGCGTTGCTATTGTGCTGCCCTTTTCCTTCCCCGTGGTGCTGGTGCTCTATGAGCAAATGGTGTTTGCCATCGCCGGAAGTTTAGTGGTCTGCACCATCATTTTTCTCATCACGCAGCGCCATCGCGATGGCAGCATGATGCAATTGTTACTCGCCGGTATCGCCATCAATGCCCTATGCGGCGCAGCAATCGGCATACTGAGCTATATCGGCGATGAGCAGCAATTACGACAACTCACGTTGTGGATGATGGGCAATCTCGGTCAGGCGCAATGGCCAACGTTATTGGTTGCCAGCTCCTTCATTCTGCCCGCCATTATGGCAACAACGTGTCTCGCCGGAACGCTGAATTTGCTGCAACTTGGTGATGAAGAAGCCCATTACCTCGGCGTGAACGTAAAGCGTAAACGCCAACAATTACTGTTGATTAGCTCACTGCTCGTTGGCGCTGCCGTATCGGTAAGCGGCATTATCGGCTTTATTGGCCTGGTGATCCCGCATCTGATTCGCATGACTACCGGAGCAAATCATCGCTGGCTAATTCCTTGCTCTGCCCTTGCCGGAGCCTGCTTATTACTGATGGCAGACACGCTTGCCCGCACACAGGTACAGCCAGCAGAAATGCCTGTAGGATTACTAACCAGCCTGCTTGGCGGTCCGTATTTCATGTGGTTGATTCTGCGCAACCGGAGGATCGCATGATTAGCGCCCGGAACCTGGTTTATAGCCTTCATGGGCGATGCCTGACTGACAATGTCTCGCTGACTTTTCCCGGCGGGGAAATTGTTGCCATTCTCGGTCCTAATGGTGCGGGAAAATCCACGTTGCTTCGCCAACTCACCGGCTATCTTCAACCTGATAGCGGCGAATGCCGGTTATTTAATAAGCCATTAAATGAATGGTCAATTACCGAACTGGCGAAACACCGGGCCGTGATGCGTCAGAATAGCCATATGGCGTTCCCATTCAGCGTACAAGAAGTGATCCAGATGGGGCGCCATCCGCATCGTACCGGTAATCAGGGGGATGAAACGGCACAGATAATGGCGCTATGCGACTGTCAGGCGTTAGCAAACCGCGACTATCGGCAATTATCCGGCGGTGAACAACAGCGTGTGCAATTAGCGCGCCTGCTGGTACAACTTTGGGAAGCAATACCCTCGCCGAAATGGTTATTTCTTGATGAACCAACGTCGGCGCTGGATATTCACCATCAGCAGCATCTGTTTCGTTTATTACGTCAGTTAGTTCGCGAACGGCAATTCAACGTCTGCTGTGTATTGCACGATCTTAATCTTGCCGCCCGCTATGCCGACCGTGTTGTATTGATGCAAAAAGGAAAGGTTATCGCCAATGGTAAACCGCAGGACGTGTTGACACAGCAGGCGCTGACTATGCTCTACGGCGCGGATATTACTGTATTAAACGCCCCTGCCAATCATTCTCCGCTGATTGTCCTAGATAGTTAAATACGACGGGAGTACCGGGTGTACTCCCGTCGATATCATTAATATTCACATTAGCTGATTGAAACACCTTTCACACCCGTCATGTCTTTTAGCGACTTTAATAAGTCTTCAATCGACGTCGCCGCATGAAGCTGAATATCAATAGCAACCACGTCATGATCTTCATTTTCTTGCAACGAAACTAAATCAGTTTTTATTTTTTGTTGTTTAAACCAGTCGAGCATCGACAGCGTATTACCGTTCACCAACGTCAGCTGTAAATGGTAATTCTTGTTCATCAGCCGGAAAGTTAATTGATGGAAGACTTCCAGTACCAACAAGGTCATTACAGAACCGTAAATCCCCAGCTCATACATGCCGCTACCAATCACCATACCGATTGCTGCTGTTACCCAGATATCCGCAGCGGTGGTGAGGCCGACAATATTTTGATTACGGACGAGGATATTACCCGCGCCTATAAAACCGACGCCAGTGACAACCTGAGCGGCAATACGACTGGGATCAAGCCCGACGTGATCCAGCGCCAGCACATCAGCGAAACCATATTTCGACACAATCATAAACAGGGCGCTACCCATACCGATTAAGACATGTGTACGAAGCCCTGCCCCTTTGCCGCGCATTTGCCTTTCCATGCCAATAGCACCACAGGCAATAGCAGCCAGGATTAGACGAATAATAAATTCTGCAGTCATATAAAAATGCAAAAAGGAGCAGCAAGATGGCTCAACTTGCTACTCCTTTTTGCTTTATTCCTGTTAATTCGGCAGGACATTTGCCAATTTATCTTTGAAGGTATACAAATTTTTCTGCGGATTTTTCTTACAATATTCAATCACTTTAGGAATCTGAGTCAGATCAGTTTCATTTAAGGTTACAGTATCACCACCTTTGTAAACCGTTTCCTCATGCAGCATCCACCATGCAACCGGTGTCATCGCTTTTGGATTCAGGTCAATAAATTCCTGACAAGTCATATCTTTAGCAGATTCATTAGCAGCCAGTGCAGATTGTGCATTAACCAGTGAAAGTGCCGCTACAGCGCCAACGAAAATCATGGCTTTACGTAGAGATGAAATATTCATTTTACAACCCATTCAACAAATAAAGTATATATGAACAGGAGGATTATCTGCTTTTAACGCGAGGTATTCCTGCCTGTTCAATATTCAAGGAAATACGATGCAACGCATTCCATGAATTACATATCTTTCTTAATCTTGTCCCATTCGCCTTTAACTTTATCTTTAAAGCTGGCTTGTTTATCCTGAGTACAAGCCTGAACGATAGCTGGGGTTACGGTTGCAATGCCCTGAACATCCATAACCGCATCTTCTGGTTTATCTTTGTTATTCAGTGCTTCAGCAAAACCGACTGCAGTCGGCTGGAAGGATTCGTCCACAGCCAGGAAATCTTCACAGGTCCAGGAGTTGACAGGTTTTTTATTGTCAGCTGCTTTTTGTGCATCCGCGGCATTGCTCACAACTGGCAGAAGAAGCAGGCCACCAAGAATTACACCTAATACTTTTTTCATCGTAATATCCTCAACTATAAAGTGAAAGAGCCGTCACGAATCAATTTCGACATTGAGGTTATAACCTGGTTTTTTGGGTATGTCATGTTGAGATAAAATATCAAAATCAGATATTTTTATTTAAATACAACAAGTTACATGGGTATTGAACACATTAATTAGGAAATTTTTATTAAATCACATGCATTCCTGGATGCATTTTTGGCATAGATTGATAGTAGGGATTTTTCTTCTTAAATTTATAGGGTGGTTCTATGTTATATATAGATAAGGCAACAATTTTGAAATTTGATCTGGATATGCTTAAGAAGCATCGGAGAGCAATCCAGTTTATTGCTGTGCTACTGTTTATTGTCGGTTTGCTGTGTATAAGCTTCCCGTTTGTCTCTGGCGATATCCTTAGCACAGTCGTTGGCGCATTATTAATCTGCTCAGGCATTGCGCTTATTGTCGGTTTATTCAGCAACCGGAGTCATAATTTCTGGCCTGTATTATCCGGCTTCCTTGTCGCTGTCGCCTATTTGTTGATCGGCTATTTCTTCATCCGCGCACCAGAACTGGGAATTTTTGCTATTGCGGCGTTTATCGCTGGCTTGTTTTGTGTCGCTGGGGTTATTCGCTTGATGAGCTGGTATCGCCAGCGTTCAATGAAAGGCAGCTGGCTACAACTAGTCATTGGTATCCTGGATATCATCATCGCATGGATATTCCTGGGTGCAACGCCAATGGTTTCTGTAACACTAGTTTCTACACTGGTGGGGATAGAACTAATATTCAGCGCTGCCAGCTTGTTTAGCTTCGCTAGTTTATTCGTTAAAAAATAATCAATATCAGACCGTCGGCACAGTATTTCCCACACCGCCTCATAATCACTTATGGTGACTATGAGGCATATAACACTCCCACTTCATATCGCCACCATGGCAAAACATAAACCATCGTTGAAATAATTACCGTGCGACTCATTAAACAACTCGCTGAAACCTTTATGGTTTTATAAATTTCACAGCAAATTAGCCATTTCAAACATTATCATGGCTGATATTTTCTGTAGTCAGGTTTAATGTTTAAAAGTGCTGTGGGAAAATGAAATCAAGATTTGGCAAGCATTGACTCAATAAGAAGGTAATTAATGCAGTTGATGTTAATTTTCCCCAAAAATTAAAAAGAAAGCTGGCAATCCAATTGCCAGCTTAAGTAGAAACAAGGAGACTCGATATTTAAATCGGATTACTTTTTTATTTTAGTTTTATCATTCAGAAATCACAAACTTTAAATTGATAACTTATTCTTGGTAAAAATATGGGAGTTGTTAATTTCCTGTTAGCACTAACAAATTTATAACAACCAGGAATATTACCTAGGATCAATATATGGAGTGCGTGATGGATAAATCTCAAGTTTTGATTAGTGTTAATAGACGTATTAGTTCACGAAGGGCAACGTTCTTATAGGCGTTTACTATATTGAACAACGAATTCGGACATGGATGTAAATAATGAAAAGGATGACATGTTCGAAACAATAACGGCTAAGGAGCAAGTTATGATTTTTCTCATGACGAAGGATTCTTTTCTTTTACAGGGCTTTTTGCAGTTGAAAGATAATCACGAAATGATAAAAATCAATTCCCTGTCAGAGATAAAAAGCATAGGTAACAAACCATTCAAGGTGATCATTGATACCTATCATAATCATATCCTTGATGAAGAAGCGATTAAGTTTCTTGAGAAGTTAGATGCTGAAAGAATCATTGTTCTGGCACCTTACCACATCAGCAAACTTAAAAGTCAGTCGCCTATCTTTTTTATCAGCCGTAAAGAAAGCATTAAAAATCTGATTGATATTACTTATGGAAAACACTTGCCTCATAAGAATTCTCAATTATGTTTCTCGCATAATCAATTCAAAATTATGCAATTAATCCTGAAGAACAAAAATGAAAGTAATATCACGTCAACACTGAAAATTTCGCAGCAGACATTAAAGATCCAGAAATTCAATATTATGTACAAGCTGAAACTTAGACGTATGAGCGACATCGTGACTCTGGGGATCTCTTCTTATTTTTAAGAAGGCGTTGATGTGGCCCAGCGATAAGTGCCTGAAATTGACGGCTGGCATGACGAGGGATGCAAATGCTGACTCCATTACTCCCGGTGATAACCAAAGGAGAAGCAAAAACGAACTTATTCCCCTGGTTTATGTATCCACCAGTAGAAACATTCGTTGCCCGGACGCAGGCAGAGACTGCCAGCAGAACGGCAACATTTTTTTTGCCATCTAAATCGCCACGTTGGTCACTCGGCCTGCATGCGCCATCACAGGCGGCCTGCACTATGCTGCAGGTCTGTAAATCCCTCATGCCTCTCCCCGCACACATTCAAAAAATCCGTAATTCTTCACGAATTTTCAGGGAATAAAATGAACAGAAAAAGAAAACTGTTAATACCGTTGTTATTCTGCGGCGTAATTCTCACCGCATGCGACGACAAATCAGCGCAAAATGCTGCCGCCATGACGCCAGAAGTGGGCGTGGTGACGCTCTCCCCCGGCTCAATCAATGTCATGAGCGAATTGCCCGGCAGAACTGTTCCTTATGAAGTTGCTGAGATTCGCCCGCAGGTGGGTGGCATCATCATTAAACGCAATTTTATTGAAGGCGATAAAGTTAACCAGGGCGATTCGTTGTATCAGATTGACCCTGCGCCCTTGCAGGCAGAGCTGAACTCAGCCAAAGGTTCGCTGGCGAAAGCCCTCTCTACCGCTAGCAATGCCCGCATTACCTTTAATCGCCAGGCATCGTTGCTGAAAACCAACTACGTCAGCCGTCAGGATTACGACACCGCGCGCACCCAGCTGAATGAGGCGGAAGCCAATGTCACCGTTGCCAAAGCGGCTGTTGAGCAGGCAACCATCAATCTGCAATACGCGAATGTCACCTCGCCCATTACGGGCGTCAGCGGGAAATCATCAGTGACCGTCGGCGCACTCGTTACCGCTAATCAGGCAGATTCGCTGGTTACCGTACAACGTCTGGACCCGATTTATGTCGATCTCACGCAGTCGGTGCAGGATTTCTTGCGCATGAAAGAAGAGGTCGCCAGTGGGCAAATCAAACAGGTTCAGGGCAGTACGCCAGTACAGCTCAATCTGGAAAATGGTAAACGTTACAGCCAGACTGGCACGCTGAAATTCTCCGACCCGACGGTGGATGAAACCACGGGCTCCGTGACGTTACGGGCGATTTTCCCCAACCCAAATGGTGACTTGCTGCCTGGCATGTATGTCACGGCATTAGTGGATGAAGGTAGCCGCCAGAATGTATTACTGGTGCCGCAGGAAGGCGTCACCCACAACGCCCAGGGTAAAGCAACGGCACTCATTCTGGATAAAGACGATGTCGTGCAGCTACGCGAAATCGAAGCCAGCAAAGCCATCGGTGACCAGTGGGTTGTCACCTCTGGCTTGCAGGCTGGCGATCGGGTGATCGTTTCCGGTTTGCAACGCATTCGTCCGGGTATCAAAGCACGTGCAATTTCCTCCAGCCAGGAAAACGCCAGCACCGAATCGAAACAATAACGTTGCAGGCTTAAGGGGACTTTCATGGCTAACTATTTTATTGATCGCCCGGTTTTTGCCTGGGTACTTGCCATTATTTTGATGCTCGCAGGCGGGCTGGCGATCATGAACTTACCGGTGGCGCAATATCCGCAGATTGCACCACCGACCATCACCGTTAGCGCCACCTATCCGGGTGCTGATGCGCAAACGGTAGAAGATTCAGTCACTCAGGTGATTGAGCAAAATATGAATGGACTTGATGGCCTGATGTATATGTCATCAACCAGTGATGCGGCGGGTAATGCGTCCATCACACTGACCTTTGAGACAGGAACGTCGCCCGATATTGCGCAGGTTCAGGTGCAGAATAAACTGCAACTTGCTATGCCATCACTCCCCGAAGCAGTACAGCAACAAGGGATTAGCGTCAATAAGTCGAGCAGCAATATCCTGATGGTGGCAGCGTTTATCTCTGAAAACGGCAGCCTCAACCAGTACGACATTGCAGACTATGTGGCTTCTAATATTAAAGATCCATTAAGTCGTACCGCAGGTGTCGGTAGCGTGCAGCTCTTTGGTTCAGAGTACGCCATGCGTATCTGGCTGGACCCGCAAAAACTCAATAAATACAACCTTGTTCCTGCCGATGTCATTTCCCAAATCAAGGTACAGAACAACCAGATTTCCGGCGGTCAACTGGGCGGAATGCCACAGGCGGCAGACCAACAACTGAACGCCTCGATCATTGTGCAGACACGTCTGCAAACACCGGAAGAATTTGGCAAAATCCTGCTGAAAGTTCAGCAAGATGGTTCACAAGTGCTGCTGCGCGACGTTGCCCGCGTCGAGCTGGGAGCGGAAGATTATTCCACCGTAGCGCGCTTTAACGGCAAACCTGCCGCCGGGATCGCTATCAAACTGGCTACCGGAGCAAACGCGCTCGATACCTCGCGGGCGGTAAAAGCAGAGCTCAACCGTTTATCAGCGTATTTCCCCGCCAGCCTGAAGACGGTTTATCCTTACGACACGACACCATTTATTAAAATTTCAATCCAGGAAGTTTTCAAAACGCTGGTTGAGGCCATCATCCTCGTCTTCCTGGTCATGTATCTGTTTTTACAAAACATTCGCGCTACGATCATCCCGACTATTGCCGTTCCGGTCGTTATTCTCGGCACATTTGCGATTTTGTCGGCGGTCGGTTTTACCATCAACACCCTCACCATGTTCGGGATGGTGCTGGCGATAGGGTTGCTGGTTGATGATGCTATCGTGGTGGTAGAAAACGTCGAGCGCGTGATAGCAGAAGATAAGCTGCCGCCGAAGGAAGCGACGCATAAATCAATGGGGCAAATCCAACGTGCGCTGGTCGGGATTGCCGTTGTGCTTTCTGCGGTGTTTATGCCAATGGCCTTTATGAGCGGCGCGACCGGGGAAATTTATCGTCAGTTCTCCATTACGCTGATCTCCTCCATGTTGCTTTCGGTGTTTGTGGCGATGAGTCTAACGCCTGCCCTTTGCGCCACCATTTTGAAAGCCGTTCCAGAAGGCGGTCACAAACAGAATGCGTTATTTGTGCGATTTAACCATCTGTTTGAAAAATCAACTCAACACTATACCGACAGTACCCGCTCACTGCTGCGCTGCACGGGTCGCTATATGGTGGTTTACCTGCTGATTTGTGCCGGGATGGCAGTGCTGTTTCTGCGTACACCGACCTCCTTCTTGCCGGAAGAGGATCAGGGGGTATTTATGACCACTGCACAGCTACCATCAGGTTCCACGATGGTTAACACCACTAAAGTGCTGCAGCAGGTGACCGATTACTATCTGACAAAAGAGAAAAATAATGTTCAGTCGGTGTTTACCGTTGGCGGCTTTGGTTTCAGCGGCCAGGGGCAAAACAACGGTCTGGCGTTTATCAGCCTGAAGCCGTGGTCTGAACGCGTCGGCGAAGAAAACTCGGTGACTGCAATCATTCAGCGAGCAATGGTGGCTCTTAGCCGCATCAATAAAGCAGTTATTTTCCCGTTCAACTTACCGGCGGTAGCAGAACTGGGTACAGCATCAGGTTTTGATATGGAACTCCTGGACAACGGCAACCTGGGGCATGAAAAGCTGACCCAGGCGAGAAACGAGTTGTTGTCGCTGGCAGCACAATCACCTGATCAGGTAACAGCGGTTCGCCCGAACGGCCTGGAAGATACGCCGATGTTCAAAGTGAACGTCAACGCCGCGAAAGCCGAAGCGATGGGCGTGGAACTGTCTGATATCAACCAGACACTCTCTACCGCCTTCGGCAGTAGCTACGTTAACGACTTCCTTAACCAGGGACGAGTGAAAAAAGTGTATGTCCAGGCGGGAACACCGTTCCGCATGCTGCCAGATAATATAAACCAATGGTATGTACGCAACGCCTCTGGCACGATGGCGCCGCTTTCTGCCTATTCTTCAACAGAATGGACCTACGGCTCACCACGTCTGGAACGCTACAACGGTATTCCAGCAATGGAGATTTTAGGTGAAGCGGCGGCAGGAAAAAGTACGGGTGACGCAATGAAATTTATGGCGGATCTGGTCGCAAAACTTCCGACTGGCGTTGGCTATTCATGGACCGGACTGTCATATCAGGAAGCGTTATCTTCCAACCAGGCACCGGCACTATATGCCATCTCGCTGGTCGTGGTGTTCCTTGCCCTCGCCGCACTTTATGAAAGCTGGTCAATTCCATTCTCAGTAATGCTGGTCGTACCGCTTGGGGTAATTGGCGCGTTACTGGCTACAGACCTGCGCGGCTTAAGCAATGACGTCTACTTCCAGGTTGGTCTGCTGACCACCATTGGGCTTTCCGCCAAGAACGCCATCCTGATTGTCGAGTTTGCGGTTGAGATGATGCAAAAAGAAGGGAAGACACCGATGGAAGCGATTATCGAAGCAGCACGGATGCGCTTACGCCCAATCCTGATGACCTCTCTGGCCTTTATTCTCGGCGTGCTGCCGCTGGTTATCAGTCATGGCGCAGGCTCCGGTGCGCAAAACGCAGTAGGTACAGGCGTTATGGGGGGGATGTTTGCAGCAACGGTGCTGGCGATTTACTTCGTTCCAGTCTTTTTCGTTGTGGTGGAACATCTCTTTGCCCGCTTTAAAAAAGCGTAACGCGTAAACGAGAGTAAGGTTGAACGTGAGGGTTCAGCCTTACTCTTTCCCGCTAACCACTCGCCACTCAACAGCCAGCTTACTGCCAGGAACATCAGACTCAGTAAACAGCATTGAAAGTAGAACCCGCTCCAACCGTTGGTTATCAATTTAAACAACACGACACTGACCAGAATTCCCGTAATTGTATGAATTGCAAACTTAATAATCCTGAACATGCCGCGTCTTTTCCTCCTGAAAATACGTTTAGTGTTTTGCAAACTGCGAAAGCAAACTTGCCGGTGACCCGGCAGAGTTAATGAGGAAAGATTTTCACATGAAGTGTGAGGGAGATCCTGACCGACTTTCGAATGAGAAATCCAGTCAGTTAAAGGTCCCAGTTGACTGTTGCGCAAACTGGTGCGGTGTTACGCCATAGTACTGGCGGAAAGTATTAATAAAGTACGACGTACTGCTATAGCCACATTTTTCTGCGACCATCGGCAGCGGGATTTGTCGTAACTCGAGTAATCGTCTGGCCATCGACATTCGCGAGGCCAACAATATTTTACTGAAGCAAGTATTTTCATCCTGCAATTTTTTCTTGATTAGGCTTTCACTGGTATACATTTTTTCGGCGATATCACGCAGATACCAACGTTTGGCTATATCACAGCTAATAATGCGTTCAACTTTACCTGAAACAGTACTAATGCTATTAAAAAGGAAGGGAATAAGTTCTTTATTTCGTGAAAACATCGAAAGACAGGAAAAGTAAAGCATATTACTTAATGTTCTGGACGCAATATCTTCTTGAGCAAAACTATCAAATATCGCAGTGACCAGCGGCATTGGTGGTGTTGGGTTAACTAGCAACCGTTTTTTACCATGCAGCCCTAAACACCGACCCGAAAGACGGACATTGTGCAAATAATGGCTAATGATCCTTTCATCGATATCTAGTCTGCGGGCATGGGATTCATCAAAAGGAAAATTCTCCACCATATATTTATCCATCAAAAGAATACTCTCTTTTTGCAAATAGAGTTTTTGCTGCTCATGATAAATATCAAATGAACGGCGGGTGAGGATCACTGAGCAAACGTGTGTCATGACAAGCCCTTATATTCCATTACTACAACCATTACAATTTCAGTATACAAATGAAATGATGTATGACTCCTGTAAAAATCCAAAACTGCCAAAATTGGTAGGACCAAAAAGTAATCACATACATAAGCGCATATATCAGTTAAGCCATAAAAAGTAAATGCATGCGTGATATATCTTAAATTTGTGTATAGCTTATGTTTATAAAAAATTGGCTGATCTTATCTCCAGCAAAAGTTATATTTAACCCACTGAGAGCACAAAGTTTCCCGTGCCAACATGGAGTGTTATAACGGCTTATTAGTCTGGAGACGGCAGACTATCCTCTTCCCGGTCCCCTATGCCGGGTTTTTTTTATCTTCAAAAAGCAATTATAACCTTACTATCCTTTCAGGGTGACAACACTTTCCTGCTAAACAAATGTCCATCATCAGAGGGTTATCACCCCCTCTTTCAGCTATTCGTTCATGATACTCAGTCGGTGTCATGCCATAATAATTGCGAAAAACATAAATAAAATACGACACACTGTTATAGCCACACAACACGGCCACTCGCTTTATAGAAAAGCCATGTATTACAATGAGTTGTAACGAGCGTCGCATTCTACATTCGGTAAGCAGTTGCGAATAAGACGTCTCTTCTTCACGCAATTTTTTCTTTAACAAACTTGGACTCATCAATAACTCGCTGGCTATTTTCGCCAATGACCATTCATGAGCAATATTACAGTTAATGACCGTACAAACCCGAGTTCGCATATTGGGCTGTAGGATATTCATGAGTAGCGCTATAAACTGTTCATCTTCAAGAAAAACCGACAATATTGCGAATATTAATGCCCTGTTACGTAAAATCTCACCATAGCGGAGATTTTTACTCTGTGAAAGCTGTACAACTTCCTGAAAAACAGGGATATCTCGGGTACAGTGATGCACGATTAACGAAGGAACTTTTTTACAGGCATGAAGAGTTAATGCCTCCTCCTTGAGCATTGGGAGAAATAATGAAAGTGTTTCCTTCGTGACAAAGACGACGTTCTCTGCACAGTTATCAACTAAAATCTGGTTTGCATCCGCAATAACCAAATCACCACCGTTAAAACAGCGATATTCACCATTCTGCATGGTAAGAATATATTTATGCTTTGCGTACGCAATTAAACAAGTTCCATGTAGTGATTGCATCATTAATACACTATAACAGAAACATATTATTGTATTTAATGTAGCACGCTAACACCCTAAGTCAAATCGCGATTTAAAAAAAGCTTAAACAAAAAAAATAATAGCATCCTAAGTGGTTAGAAGCATTGTTCCAGGTCACTTATTTTTCAATCTATTAGAGCAAAAATAAGCAATAATAACGGATATGAATAATAGCTGATGCATCCTATTGTAATTTGTACAAGATCTAATTTACATTGCAAATTATTCAATTATATGAATTTCCCAAAAAACAAAAAAATGATCAGAATTAGCATCCTGATCATTACGCCACTACTCTTATTTATAGGATATATTTCTTTACCGTGAATGAATTACACCCGCATGCTCCTGGCATGCAGGTGACATTCGGTTATCAGGTATGTTTAAAGCTGTTCTGCTGGGCAATGCCCTGCAGTTTCGGGTGATCGCTGAGGTATTTCAGTGAGGCTTTGTAGTCTTCCAGTAACAGTTCAGCGAAGTCCATTT
>NZ_VATP01000007.1:0-37050 GCF_005781125.1 Escherichia sp. E2748 | reverse complement strand
CAGATGCGCGGGGAATGCTCCCCGCGCAGGCCCTTACCTGGACTGACAGGCCATGAGAGCCGCTACCTCCTTATCACCGTCCCGGAATCGCAGTTCGTAGAGCGTTTGTCGGGTCAGGAGTGTGAATGCCAGAATCGTGATACAGATAATGAGCAGACACACCACCAGGGGGTTGCGCTTCATAGCCTTTCTCCTTGCCGGATGGCAGGTAAGAGGCTAACATCTGAATTGCTAGGTTCATTCGTTGGCCTCGGTTGATAGAAATATCGGTCGGGGCCTTCGTCTTTCTGATTTTCGGTAAGCCTGAAAACAGAAAGTCTCAGGCGCCCGCAAACATCCTATGTAATTATCCTTACCATCGAAATAATCACTTCACGAAATTGTGTGGCATTTTCCAGAATTTTTCGTAATACGCCTTACAAGGTATAACTACTCGTAAGTCTCTTCATTCCGATGGTAATAATCTCTCATCACAAAAATTGTTGTAAAAATGTGATATGAACAGGTTTTTGCCAGTAAGCAATTAGCATCGATTGCCGATGACTCTCTATCGGGAGTAAACCAGGAAGAGAGACAACGGTCATGAATACAACATCCTCACACCGCTTAGGCTTTTTACATCACATCAGGCTGGTTCCATTATTTGCCTGCATTCTTGGCGGCATCCTGTTTCTGTTTGCCTTGAGTTCATCCCTGGCGGGGTATTTTCTCTGGCAGGCAGACCGCGATCAGCGCGACGTCAGCGACGAGATCCAGATACGCACGGGTTTAGCAAACAGCTCTGATTTATTGCGTTCAGCCCGGATCAATATGATTCAGGCCGGGGCAGCAAGTCGTATCGCTGAAATGGAAGAGATGAAGCGAAATATTGCGCAAGCGGAATTGCAAATAAAGCAATCGCAACAAGGCTATAACGTTTACCGTGCTCGCCTGGTGAAAACTCCCGCTGACGATGCGCTGGACGGAGAATTAAATCAGCGTTTCCTGGCTTATATTTCCGGCCTGCAACCCATGTTGAAATATGCCAAAAATGGCATGTTTGAAGCCATTATCAATCATGAAAGTGAGCAGATCAGAACGCTTGATAATGCCTATAACCAGCAGTTAAGCAAAGCCATTGAGATACGTAGCGCCAGAGCTAACCAGCTAGCGGAACAGGCGCATCAGCGTACTCGTCTGGGAGGGATGTTTATGATTGGCGCATTTATACTTGCGCTGGTAATGACGCTGATAACCTTTATGGTGTTACGCCGGATTGTCATTCGTCCACTGCAACATGCTGCCCAACGGATTGAAAAAATTGCCAGTGGCGATCTGACTCTGGTTGACGAACCCACTGGCCGCAGTGAAATTGGCCGCTTAAGTCGCCATCTACAGCAAATGCAGCATTCGCTGGCGCTGACGGTGGGAACGGTGCGTCAGGGGGCTGAAGAGATCTATCGTGGCACCAGTGAAATTTCTGCCGGTAATGCTGACCTTTCCTCACGCACCGAAGAACAAGCGGCGGCAATTGAACAAACCGCCGCCAGCATGGAGCAACTCACCGCAACAGTGAAACAAAATTCTGATAACGCACATCATGCCAGCAAACTGGCGCAAGAGGCCTCAAGTAAAGCCGGTGATGGCGGACAAACAGTTGCCGGTGTAGTGCGGACAATGGGGAATATCTCCAGTAGCTCAAAGAAAATTTCTGAAATCACGGCTGTTATCAACAGTATTGCCTTCCAGACCAATATCCTGGCGCTCAACGCCGCTGTTGAAGCCGCACGAGCCGGTGAGCAAGGGCGGGGATTTGCCGTTGTCGCCAGCGAAGTGCGTACACTTGCAAGCCGTAGCGCCCAGGCGGCGAAAGAGATTGAAGGCTTGATCAGTGAGTCCGTCAGGTTGATTGGCCAAGGGGCCGATGAGGTGGCAACGGCAGGGAAAACCATGAGGGCTATTGTTGATGCTGTGGCGAGCGTCACACATATCATGCAAGAAATAGCTGCCGCCTCAGATGAACAAAGCAGAGGTATCACACAAGTTAGCCAGGCGATTTCTGAAATGGATAAAGTGACGCAACAGAACGCTTCTCTGGTGGAAGAGGCTTCAGCTGCGGCGGTATCTCTTGAAGAACAGGCGGCGCGGTTAACTGAAGCCGTGGATGTGTTCCGTCTGAAGAAACAACCAGCTCAGGCGGATCAACAAGGAACAGGGAGTTCAGTGAGTTTGGCAACGGTGTGATAAAAAAGGGATCGTAAGATCCCTTACTTTTCAGAACGGCATTGATTTTCGAATGGCGTTAATCATCAACTGACAACCGGAAGAGAGTGTTGCATCTACGCGGGTCAGTATTCCAATAGGTTCGCCTGCTCCATGCCCCGGAACAGGCAGGGCCACCAGCGTGGCATGACGCAGGTCGTCTTTCACAGCGCCAGAAGGAACAAACCACACATAGTCGTATTCAACCGTAAGCTGACGTGAAAGCGATGCAGACAACGTTTCAATACAGCCTGAAGGAATTTTACATCCCTGGCTTTTTACTAATGCCTCTGAATGCTGCCGTGGCGCGGTGCCTTCTGGTGATACGACAACAGGCCATTCCAGTACCCGACTTAACGTTACGTTCTCCTGAAGCAGGGGGTGATTAGGTCTAACAACTAACTTAAGTGATTCGAGAAACAGCAGCTCGTAATTAAGTCCGGTCATCAGTTCAGGATCTGACATCCGACCAACACCAATATCGATTTCCCCTGTTTTTAACCCCGCCAGGATCATCGTGTTACTCATGGTGGCAACTTGCAGTGTGGTTTCTTTTTGTTGCTGATGAAACTGACCTATAACCGAAGGTAATATCCCCAGCGCCGCGGTAGGTAGCGCGCCCACTCTGACGACATCATTGTTAAGGCCTTCTTTACGATTAAGTGATTGTCCAGCGGTGTTAATGGCGTCAAGAACTCTGACTGCGTGAGTTAAAAATTGCTCGCCAGGTAAGGTGAGCTGCGCGCCTTGACGTCCTCGGTCGAACAGGCGAGCCCCCGTCAATTGCTCCAGCTCATTCAATGTCTTAGAGAGTGCCGGTTGACTCAGATTAAGGGTTTCAGCCGCGCGCCCCAAAGTTCCTTGTTGTGCGACAGCTACGAATGTATGAAGGTGGCGCAAACGGATGCGCTGACTAAACAGACTATTTTTTTCCATAAGCGATGTTAAAAACGAAGCGGTGCCGCTGACAAGTGATGTTGTTTGATTATGATAACTTGATTGCAAAATATTATTAACATTTAAAGTAGTTATGTTACATCGAAATCGATAATATTGATGATTTCGCGGCGAGATCACAGTTTGTAAATTCTTCCCACCAGAGTGAATGCGGTTACCTACACTCGAGATAATTGACCACTGGGGGTAGGCATTATGGCGAACAGCATCACAGCGGATGAGATTCGGGAACAGTTTTCGCAGGCAATGTCAGCCATGTATCAACAAGAAGTTCCACAGTACGGTACGTTGCTGGAACTGGTCGCTGACGTGAATCTGGCTGTGCTGGAAAATAATCCCCAACTGCATGAAAAAATGGTTAATGCGGATGAACTGGCGAGGCTTAACGTTGAACGTCATGGGGCGATACGTGTAGGAACCGCGCAGGAACTTGCCACATTAAGGCGGATATTCGCCATTATGGGAATGTATCCGGTGAGTTATTACGATCTCTCGCAGGCTGGCGTGCCGGTACATTCTACGGCATTTCGGCCCATCGATGATGCCTCGCTTGCGCGTAATCCTTTCCGCGTTTTTACCTCATTGCTCCGCCTTGAGCTTATCGAAAACAAAACATTGCGCCAAAAGGCGGCGGAGATTTTACGCCAGCGCGATATCTTTACCCCACGTTGTCGGCAACTGTTAGATGAATATGATCGGGAGGGCGGTTTTAGTGAAGCGCAAGCGCGGGAGTTTGTGCGAGAAGCCCTGGAGACATTTCGTTGGCATCAGTCAGCAACGGTAGATGAAGAAACCTATCACGCGTTGCATAACGAGCATCGACTGATCGCTGATGTAGTCTGTTTTCCAGGCTGTCATATCAATCACCTGACGCCACGCACGCTGGACATTGATCGGGTGCAGTCGATGATGCCCGAACGCGGTATCGAACCAAAAATTCTCATCGAAGGGCCGCCGCGCCGCGAGGTGCCGATTTTATTGCGTCAAACCAGCTTTAAGGCACTGGAAGAAACGGTTCTGTTTGTGGGGCAACAGCAGGGGAGGCATACCGCGCGATTTGGTGAGATAGAGCAGCGCGGAGTGGCGTTAACGCCGAAAGGGCGGCGACTGTATGATGAACTTCTGCGTAATGCCGGAACTGGACAGGATAATCTCACTCATCAACTGCATTTGCAGGAAACCTTTCGCGCTTTCCCGGACAGCGAATTTTTGATGCGCCAGCAAGGGCTGGCATGGTTCCGTTATCGACTGACACCATCGGGTGACGCGCATCGTCAGGCGATACATCCTGGGGACGATCCGCAACCTTTGATTGAACGTGGCTGGGTTGTCGCACAACCTATTACCTATGAGGATTTTTTGCCGGTGAGTGCGGCGGGGATCTTCCAGTCCAATCTCGGTAACGAAACGCAGACGCGCAGTCATGGTAATGCCAGTCGTGAGGCATTCGAGCAGGCGCTGGGCTGCCAGGTTTTTGATGAATTTCAGTTATACAAGGACGCGGAAGAACGCAGTAAACGCCGCTGTGGATTGCTTTAAAATCGGACCATCCTGCTTTGCAAAAATTTGCCTGATTTTACAAATGAATCAGGCTCTTCCCATCGACATAAAAAAATTGCCGATTTGTGCAGATTCTCCATGCTCAACAATTGGATTATTAATAAATATTGTCTAGAGTGAGCGGTCATTAATAAGCACTTTCTTGCCGCTGAAAACGACCAGCGCGGGACCATTCACAACACCAGAAGGACTCACTGTCAGGTATGGATCGTAGACGATTTATTAAAGGTTCAATGGCTATGGCCGCCGTGTGCGGTACCAGCGGTATTGCTTCTCTTTTTTCTCAGGCTGCGTTCGCGGCAGATTCTGATATTGCCGATGGGCAAACTCAGCGTTTTGACTTTTCGGTTTTACAGTCGATGGCGCATGATTTAGCGCAAAAGCCGTGGGGTGGCGAGCCGCGTCCGTTACCCAACACGTTGGCGACAATGACCCCGCAGGCTTATAACAGCATTCAATACGACGCAGAACAATCACTGTGGCATAACGTCGAGAACCGCCAGCTTGATGCCCAGTTCTTTCATATGGGGATGGGTTTCCGCCGCCGCGTACGCATGTTCTCTGTTGATCCAGCAACACATCTGGCGCGTGAAATTCACTTTCGCCCGGAGTTGTTCAAATACAACGATGCGGGTGTTGATACCAAACAATTAGAAGGGCAAAGCGATCTCGGTTTTGCAGGCTTCCGAGTATTTAAAGCGCCGGAACTGGCTCGCCGCGATGTGGTATCGTTCCTCGGTGCAAGCTATTTCCGTGCCGTTGATGACACGTATCAATACGGTTTATCGGCCCGTGGTTTGGCAATTGATACTTATACCGACAGCAAAGAAGAGTTCCCCGATTTTACCGCTTTCTGGTTTGATACCGTAAAACCAGGCGCAACCACCTTTACCGTTTATGCCTTACTCGATAGCCCCAGCATTACCGGTGCCTACAAGTTCACCATCCAGTGTGAAAAGAGTCAGGTGATTATGGATGTTGAAAACCATCTGTATGCGCGTAAAGAGATCAAGCAATTGGGTATTGCGCCGATGACCAGTATGTTTAGTTGCGGCACTAACGAACGTCGTATGTGCGATACTATTCATCCGCAAATCCATGATTCCGATCGTCTTTCCATGTGGCGGGGCAATGGCGAGTGGATCTGTCGGCCGCTAAATAATCCGCAGAAATTGCAGTTCAATGCCTACACCGACAATAACCCGAAAGGTTTTGGTTTATTGCAACTGGATCGTGATTTCTCCCATTATCAAGACATCATGGGCTGGTACAACAAACGACCAAGTTTGTGGGTAGAGCCTCGTAATAAATGGGGCAAAGGCACCATCGGCCTGATGGAAATCCCAACAACGGGTGAAACGCTGGATAACATTGTCTGCTTCTGGCAGCCAGAAAAAGCAGTAAAAGCAGGGGACGAGTTTGCATTCCAGTATCGTCTGTACTGGAGCGCACATCCCCCTGTTCAATGTCCATTGGCACGTGTTATGGCGACGCGCACCGGCATGGGAGGTTTTCCGGAAGGGTGGGCGCCGGGTGAGCATTATCCAGAAAAATGGGCGCGTCGTTTTGCCGTCGATTTTGTTGGTGGGGACCTGAAAGCGGCTGCGCCTAAGGGGATTGAACCTGTTATTACGCTCTCCAGCGGTGAAGCGAAGCAAATCGAAATTCTCTACATTGAACCGATTGATGGTTACCGTATTCAATTTGACTGGTATCCCACTTCGGACTCTACTGATCCGGTTGATATGCGGATGTATCTCCGCTGTCAGGGCGATGCCATCAGTGAAACATGGCTGTATCAGTATTTCCCACCAGCTCCGGATAAGCGCAAATACGTTGACGATCGCGTGATGAATTGATCGTCATTTTTTTCGGCACCTTCTGACGGAAGGTGCCGTCTGGTAAAACACGATCCCGCTCGCATTTTTCCCCAAACTATCTGAGTAATCTGATGATGTGTATTTCATGTACACTTTGTCAGCCACTAACAGGGAGTGCGTATGTTTCCAGAATACCGAGATTTAATATCCCGTCTGAAAAACGAAAATCCTCGCTTTATGTCCTTGTTCGATAAACACAATAAACTTGATCATGAAATTGCCAGAAAGGAAGGTTCCGACGGTCGAGGATACAATGCGGAAGTGGTCCGCATGAAAAAACAGAAGCTCCAGTTGAAAGATGAGATGCTCAAAATCCTGCAACAGGAGAGCGTCAAAGAGGTGTAAACTTTCTTAAGCCGCCTGCCTGGCGGCTTTTTTAACAACTGCATGGATTGACTGGAGATAAGATGACTGAAACGATAAAAGTAAGCGAATCACTTGAATTACATGCTGTTGCAGAAAGTCATGTCACACCTCTTTATCAGTTAATCTGTAAAAATAAAACCTGGTTACAGCAGTCGCTAAACTGGCCGCAGTTTGTTCAAAGTGAAGAGGACACGCGAAAAACGGTGCAGGGTAATGTGATGTTGCATCAGCGTGGATATGCCAAAATGTTCATGATTTTCAAAGAAGATGAACTTATCGGCGTTATCTCGTTTAATCGTATTGAACCACTGAATAAAACCGCGGAAATCGGCTACTGGCTGGACGAATCTCATCAGGGGCAGGGGATCATTTCTCAGGCGCTGCAGGCATTGATGCATCATTACGCTCAGTCTGGTGAACTCAGACGCTTCGTGATCAAATGTCGGGTGGATAATCCCCAAAGCAATCAGGTGGCGCTGCGTAATGGCTTCACGCTTGAAGGATGTCTGAAACAGGCTGAATTGCTCAACGACACTTATGATGATGTAAATATATATGCGCGCATCATTGATTCACAATAGTCCCGCCAGCGGTGTTCTGGTTATGCGTTCTTCACCGTTAATAACTTTTGGACCACGGACATGAACCGTGTCGCCATCAAAGGCTGCAACGACGGCGTGGTCGGTTAACTCCACATGGTTTTCAATCATCACCGCACCTGTAATGCGGCTGTTCCCCTGTATGGTGACGTGATTGTCGAGTAAAACCGGACCACCACGTACGAGTGCATGACCACCCACCAGAACATGATGTTTTAACACACAATTGCCTTCTACCGAGGCATGTTCCGCTACCTGCGAACTGTAATGAAGCGTGGGAATGGCATCTTCTTCTGTTCCGGCGATCACACGTGCATGTCCGTAGACTTTCGCGCAGTCACACAGCCAGACGTTGTTCTCTTCATTACCTTCAATACGTGCAAAATCAAAAACTTCGGCGCGATGCTCAATGAACGCAAATTTCACAATGGCATCACCATATATTTGCGCCTGATGAACAATGCGCGAGGCGCTGACTCTTGCGCGATCATAAATTTGCAACAGAAGATGGTGGTCGGGCGTTAAACCTTGCGCAGCGACTACCATTGAGTTCTGATCAATGCAGGCATGACCAGAAATCCTGCAATTTCCGCATATTAATGAATCATGAATTGTGACGTTGTCACTTATCAGGGCGCCCTGACTGATTTTGCTATTATCGATCCAGGCGTTATCCTTCGCGCAAACATCGCCCCATAGCTCGCTGCTTCCGGTGATGCGTGTATTACCGGATATCACCGTTCCGGCAAACGCGATGGCATTCTGGTCATAGATCCAACAATTTCCGTCCTGGGCCAATACGGTTTCATTATCAATCCAGCCGCCAGGCGTTCCGGCTATTACGTCATTAAAATCAGCGATGGCAATAATCTGCCGCAATAAAACACTCTTTTTATCGCTATCTTCCTGATAACTAAAAGCTCGTTGTTCTTCACTAAGACGATATTTGCGCATAGCGTTTTCCCGCAGGTAACCTACTATAACCGTAGCAAATTCTGTGACTCTGGCTATGTTTAGCAAATTTCCATAAAATGCATTTCAAATATACTTTATAAATTAAACAAAATGAGTAAGAAGATGCAGAGCGATAAAGTGCTCAATTTACCGGCAGGTTACTTTGGCATTGTGTTGGGGACGATAGGGATGGGATTTGCCTGGCGCTATGCCAGCCAGGTTTGGCAGGTCAGCCACTGGTTGGGCGATGGGCTGGTGATTCTGGCAATGATCATTTGGGGATTACTGACTAGTGCATTTATTACCCGACTCATACGCTTTCCGCATAGCGTGCTGGCGGAAGTGCGTCATCCAGTGATGAGCAGTTTTGTGAGTTTGTTTCCGGCAACAACGATGCTGGTGGCAATTGGTTTTGTCCCCTGGTTTCGTCCGCTGGCGGTGGGCCTGTTCAGTATTGGTGTTGTGATTCAACTGGCTTATGCCGCCTGGCAAACAGCCGGTTTATGGCGCGGTTCCCATCCTGAGGAAGCTACGACACCCGGACTTTATTTACCGACTGTTGCCAACAACTTCATCAGTGCAATGGCCTGTGGAGCATTGGGCTACACCGATGCTGGTCTGGTATTTTTAGGGGCTGGCGTTTTCTCCTGGTTAAGTCTTGAGCCGGTAATCCTTCAGCGTCTGCGCAGCTCGGGAGAATTGCCCACGGCACTGCGTACATCGCTGGGGATTCAGCTTGCACCGGCGCTGGTGGCATGTAGCGCCTGGTTGAGCGTCAACGGTGGCGAGGGCGATACGCTGGCGAAAATGCTTTTCGGTTACGGTCTACTGCAACTTCTTTTTATGTTACGCCTGATGCCGTGGTATCTCTCCCAGCCGTTTAATGCCTCATTCTGGAGTTTCTCGTTCGGCGTATCTGCACTGGCAACCACCGGTTTGCATTTAGGAAGCGGTAACGACAATGGCTTTTTCCATACCCTGGCTGTGCCGCTATTTATTTTTACCAATTTTATTATCGCATTACTGCTCATCCGTACTTTCGCGCTTCTGATGCAGGGAAAATTGTTAATCAGAACCGAGCGCGCCGTTTTAATGAAAGCTGAGGACAAAGAATGATTATTCGTGATGAAAACTACTTCACTGATAAATATGAATTAACCCGCACACACTCTGAAGTTCTGGAAGCGGTGAAAGTGGTTAAGCCGGGTAAAACGCTGGATCTGGGCTGTGGTAATGGCCGTAACAGCCTTTACCTGGCAGCCAATGGTTATGAAGTCGACGCATGGGATAAAAATGCCATGAGCATTGCCAACGTCGAGCGCATCAAATCCATTGAAAAACTGGAAAATTTGCGCACCCAGGTTGTTGATCTAAATAGCCTGACGTTTGATGGACAATACGATTTTATTCTTTCTACCGTGGTGCTGATGTTCCTGGAGGCGAAAACCATTCCTGGATTGATTGCCAATATGCAGCGTTGCACCAAACCCGGTGGTTATAACTTGATTGTGGCAGCAATGGACACAGCTGATTTTCCATGTACCGTCGGGTTCCCCTTTGCCTTTAAAGAAGGGGAGTTACGTCAATATTACGAAGGCTGGGAGATGCTGAAATACAATGAAGACGTGGGGGAACTCCACCGCACCGACGCTAACGGCAATCGCATTAAACTACGTTTCGCCACGATGCTGGCACGTAAAAAATAAGCTAACAGGGCAAGGCGCATGAAAATGCCCACGTGAGATGTTTAACTGTTTTTTTTCGGTAAGCATATTTTTTATCGAGGTGATGTGAAATATATCACAGTGGTTGAAGTTTTTTATCGGCTTAACTGCCTGAAATTTAACAACTGATGATTGACTCTGCCCCCTTTTCGTCATTGACTATATTGTCAGAAAAGGGGTTGGAAAATTTATTTTCACCAACACTTTTTTTGCCACAACACGAAGCGGTACTTTTTGCTATAACTTAAAAAGTAATATAATCATCTCAGGAAACTATTCATGCGTACCACATCAATTGCGAAAGTTGCGGCTTTATGCGGCTTGTTGGCTCTGTCAGGTTGTGCCTCTAAAATCACCCAGCCAGATAAATATTCTGGTTTTTTAAACAATTACTCCAACCTTCAAGAAACAACTTCAGCAACGGGCAAACCGGTATTACGCTGGGTTGATCCAAATTTTGATCAAAGTAAATATGACAGCATCGTCTGGAACCCAATCACCTATTATCCGGTGCCTAAACCTTCTACCCAGGTAGGGCAAAAAGTTCTGGATAGAATTTTGAGCTATACCAATACTGAAATGAAAGAAGCCATCTCACAGCGTAAACCACTGGTTACTACCGCTGGGCCTCGTAGTCTGATTTTCCGTGGTGCTATTACTGGTGTAGATACCAGCAACGAAGGGTTACAGTTCTATGAAGTTGTTCCTGTCGCATTAGTAGTAGCGGGGACGCAAATGGCGACGGGTCACCGAACTATGGATACCCGCCTGTACTTTGAAGGTGAGCTGATTGATGCGGCTACCAACAAACCGGTTATCAAAGTGGTTCGTCAGGGCGAAGGTAAGGACCTGAATAACGAAAGCACACCAATGGCTTTCGAAAATATTAAGCAAGTTATTGATGACATGGCGACCGACGCGACCATGTTTGACGTTAACAAAAAGTAATGCCAGTCGCGCCATCGCAAGATGGCGCTTCTGATTATCGGCTTCTGTCAGCGATCAAATTCAATACTACATAACAGACACCACCGGCAATTAATCCCCAAAACGCCGAGCCAATACCTACCAGCGTCAGCCCACTTGCCGTTACCAGAAAAGCCACCACAGCAGCGTCGCGCTCACGCTCATTATGCAAGGCCTGATACAAACTGCCTCCGATGGTACTTAACAGCGCCAGACCAGCCAGCATCTGGATCCAACTTACAGGCAGGGCAGCCATCATCCCGGTAATGGCACTGCCAAACAGACCCGCCAGTAAATAAAAGACGCCAGCCGCAGCGGCAGCCAGCCAACGCTGATCTTTGTCCGGGTGCGCCTCCGGGCTCTGGCAAATAGCCGCAGTGATAGCCGCAATACCTACGGAATAGACGCCGAAAGGAGAAAACAGAAGCGCCAGTAATCCAGTAAATACAATCAATGGCGAAACAGGAGCTGAATACCCGGCGGCTTTCATCGCCGCAATCCCTGGCGCATTTTGCGATGCCATCGTCACCAGAAAAAGGGGGAGTGCAACGCTCAAACTGTGAGTAAACGAAAATTCAGGGGCGAGATAAGCGGGGAGAACTGGTTTGAAAACGATATCTTTTGTGACAACGTCACCTTGTGCGATAACGACCACGATCCCAATAATCATCGCCGCAATTACCGCATAACGCGGCGCAAAAACCTTTGTCGCCAGCCACGCCAGCAACATACTACCGCATAACATAAACTGACCATCCAGACTGGCAAACGCCTGTAAACCAAAGCGTAACAAAATTCCGGCCAGCATTGCCGCTGCCAGCGAGTGCGGAATAATACGCATCAAGCGGGCGAATAATCCTGTTACGCCACATAAGACAATTAATGTGTTGGTGACCATAAACACGCCAATGGCTTCGTTAAGCGTGAGTCCCTGCAATCCAGTAACTAGCAAAGCTGCGCCCGGCGTTGACCATGCGGTAAGAACTGGCACGCGATACCACAACGTCAGAGCCAGCGTACTGACGCCCATTGCCAGCCCCAGCGCCGTCATCCAGCCGGAAATTTGCTCTGTGGTGGCTCCAGCGACAATCGCCGCTTGCCAGATTATTGCCGCAGAGCTGGCATAACCAATCAATACCGCCAGAAACCCTGCAAGCAGTGTGGGAGGAGGAATGGAAAACAGACGCATAGTTACCTCGTGCGTTATAGCGTACAGGCACCGTAGCATTTGTCCGTTATAACGCACAAGTGATAAACTCCCGTTTTGCAGGAGGAGTCGCATGGAAAATCTCGCTCGCTTTTTATCCACTACGCTTAAACATCTTCGTCAGCAGCGAGGCTGGAGTCTTTCGCGGCTGGCTGAAGCGACGGGCGTTTCAAAAGCGATGTTAGGGCAGATTGAACGTAATGAATCCAGCCCGACGGTCGCAACATTATGGAAAATAGCTACTGGAATGAACGTACCGTTTTCGACGTTTATTTCGCCACCGCAGACCGCTACGCCATCCGTTTATGATCCACAACAGCAGGCAATGGTGATCACTTCTTTATTTCCTTATGATCCGCAACTCTGCTTTGAACATTTCTCGATCCTGATGGCCCCCGGTGCAATAAGCGAATCGACGCCGCACGAAAAGGGCGTTATCGAGCATGTTGTCGTCATTGATGGACAGCTTGACCTGTGCGTTGGTGGTGAGTGGCGAAGCCTTAAAAGTGGAGAAGGTGAACGCTTTGCCGCAGATGTTGCCCATGCCTATTGCAACCGTGGCGAGCAAACCGTGCATTTTCATTCCATTATCCATTACCCGCGTAGTTGAACAGGAAAACTATTTCGCAACGTCGCGCTTGTGGCTAAAATAACCGCCTTTTTTCAGCTACTGGATAAGAAAGTGACCGTATCTTCTCATCGTCTTGAACTGTTAAGCCCGGCACGCGATGCCGCCATTGCCCGCGAAGCTATTTTGCACGGTGCCGATGCTGTTTATATCGGCGGCCCTGGTTTTGGTGCCCGTCATAACGCCAGTAATAGTCTGAAAGATATCGCCGAACTGGTGCCATTTGCCCACCGTTATGGCGCAAAAATTTTCGTCACGCTTAACACCATTTTGCATGACGACGAACTGGAGCCGGCGCAACGACTGATTAGCGACCTCTACCAGACAGGCGTCGATGCGCTGATTGTTCAGGACATGGGGATTCTGGAACTTGATATTCCGCCGATTGAACTGCACGCAAGTACGCAGTGTGATATTCGCACTGTAGAGAAAGCGAAGTTCCTCTCTGACGTTGGCTTTACCCAGATTGTGCTGGCGCGTGAGCTTAACCTGGAGCAGATTCGTGCGATTCATCAGGCCACGGACGCGACTATTGAGTTCTTTATTCATGGCGCATTGTGTGTGGCATATTCCGGTCAGTGCTACATTTCTCATGCACAAACGGGACGTAGCGCCAACCGTGGTGATTGCTCCCAGGCGTGCCGTTTGCCATACACGTTGAAAGACGATCAGGGGCGGGTGGTTTCCTATGAAAAACATCTGCTGTCGATGAAAGATAACGATCAGACTGCCAACCTGGGCGCGTTGATCGATGCGGGCGTGCGTTCTTTCAAGATTGAAGGCCGTTACAAAGATATGAGCTACGTGAAGAATATCACCGCCCATTATCGCCAGATGCTGGATGCCATTATTGAAGAGCGCGGCGATCTGGCTCGTGCTTCATCAGGTCGTACTGAACATTTCTTTGTGCCTTCGACAGAAAAAACCTTCCATCGTGGTAGCACCGACTACTTTGTTAACGCGCGTAAAGGTGACATTGGCGCGTTCGATTCGCCGAAATTTATCGGCCTGCCGGTGGGTGAAGTATTGAAAGTGGCGAAAGATCATCTCGATGTTGCCGTCACCGAGCCACTGGCAAATGGCGATGGCCTGAACGTAATGATTAAACGTGAAGTGGTTGGCTTTCGTGCCAATACGGTAGAGAAAACCGGAGAAAATCACTACCGCGTCTGGCCAAATGAAATGCCAGCAGATTTGCATAAAATTCGCCCACATCATCCGCTTAACCGTAACCTTGACCATAACTGGCAACAGGCACTGACGAAAACCTCCAGCGAGCGTCGGATCGCGGTAGACATTGAACTGGGTGGCTGGCAAGAACAACTCATTCTGACGTTAACCAGCGAAGAGGGCGTTAGCATCACGCATACCCTGGATGGGCAGTTCGACGAAGCGAATAACGCCGAAAAAGCGCTGAATAACCTGAAAGATGGCCTGGCAAAACTGGGGCAAACCATCTATTACGCCCGCGATGTGCAAATTAATTTGCCGGGGGCGCTGTTTGTGCCAAACAGTCTGTTAAATCAGTTCCGCCGTGAAGCCGTCGAAATGCTGGATGCTGCACGTCTTGCCAGCTACCAGCGCGGCAGTCGTAAACCGGTTGCTGAACCTGCGCCGGTTTATCCGCAAACGCATTTGAGTTTCCTCGCGAACGTTTACAACCATAAAGCACGCGAGTTCTATCATCGCTATGGCGTACAACTGATTGATGCGGCATATGAAGCGCATGAAGAGAAGGGCGAAGTCCCGGTGATGATCACCAAACACTGCCTGCGCTTTGCCTTCAATCTGTGTCCGAAACAGGCGAAAGGTAATATTAAAAGCTGGAAGGCAACGCCGATGCAACTGGTTAACGGTGATGAAGTACTAACGCTGAAGTTTGATTGCCGCCCGTGTGAGATGCACGTCATCGGTAAAATCAAAAATCATATTCTGAAAATGCCGTTACCGGGAAGCGTTGTCGCATCTGTAAGCCCGGATGATCTGCTGAAAACATTGCCGAAGCGGAAAGGATAAAACGCAAGCTTTCAGGGGTATTCACAACTCATTGAAGCTGCATGATATTGTTGCCGGATAAGGCGTTCATGCCGCATCCGGCAACAAACGACTCAAGGTTGTCCCGTTTCTGGTTTGCGTGATTTTTGCCAGTAATAATGCTCGCGCAAACCTTCCGCCGATTCTTCCGCCACAGCCCGCAATTCATCGCTGTCCGCCTCATGACGCAGTTGATGATCCACATTCTTCACCCACAAAAATTCATGTCCTTTGTGTCCTGCCATCAGCTGACCAGAGAACAGCGCACACGTTAATAAGACTACCGATAACGCTTTCGTAAACATCCCGCCACCCGTTTATTACACTTTGCCGCTATGATGCCGATAGTTTCTTTAAGTTATTATTCTGTTTTGCAAATTAGCGCAAAGAATTTCTGGAACCTGCCTTCCTGATTTGGCACTGCTTTTCACCGTTGCGGCGAATTAGTGCTATTTTCGAGCAAATTAAAAAAGGAGGTAAACATTAATGTTTACTTTGTTGATATACTCAGCGGCAGGGAGGCGATGTGAAACAAAGCGAGTTCAGACGTTGGCTCGAATCTCAGGGCGTAGATGTGGCGAATGGCAGCCACCATTTGAAACTCAGGTTTCAGGGGCGACGTAGTGTCATGCCGCGTCCCCCCAGTGACGAGATAAAAGAACCATTGCGTAAAGCAATCCTGAAACAACTCGGTTTAAATTAATCGCCATAAGAAGGTTAATGACATGCGAGAGACAGTCAAAATTATGCGTTATCCCGTCACTCTTACACCTGCGCCGGAAGGCGGTTATGTGGTTTCTTTTGTAGATATCCCTGAAGCGTTAACGCAGGGAGAAACTGTCGCTGAAGCGATAGAAGCAGCCAAAGATGCCTTACTCACCGCATTTGATTTTTATTTTGAAGATAACGAGCTAATCCCGTTGCCTTCGCCATTAAATAAAAACGATCACTTTATTGAAGTGCCTTTAAGTGTCGCTTCTAAGGTATTGCTGTTAAATGCTTTTTTACAGTCAGATATCACCCAGCAAGAGCTGGCGAGGCGGATTGGTAAACCCAGGCAGGAGATCACTCGCTTGTTTGATTTGCATCATGCGACAAAAATCGACGCCGTCCAGCTTGCGGCTAAAGCCCTGGGCAAAGAGTTATCGCTGGTAATGGTTTAATTACAGTTAACGTAAAGTTGTCATTTTTAACAACTGATATAGACTGCCGGATCACCTGCACATAATAACGATCCAATTAATGAAAAAATACCAGCAGCTCGCAGAACTATTACGTGAGCAAATTGCGTCAGGCATCTGGCAACCCGGCGATCGCCTGCCTTCTCTACGTGAACAGGTTGCGATTTCTGGCATGAGCTTTATGACTGTCGGTCATGCTTATCAGTTGCTCGAAAGTCAGGGGTATATTATTGCGCGGCCGCAGTCAGGTTATTACGTTGCGCCGCGCACGGTGAAATCACCGCAGGCACCTGCTATTCCGGTAACGCGTGATGAAACGGTCGATATTAACACCTATATTTTTGATATGTTGCAGGCCAGTCGCGATCCGTCAGTGGTGCCGTTTGCCTCGGCCTTTCCCGACCCGCGACTTTTCCCCCTCCAACAACTAAACCGCTCGCTGGCGCAGGTAAGCAAAACCGCCACGGCGATGAGCGTGATTGAAAACTTGCCACCAGGGAATGCAGAACTGCGTCAGGCTATTGCTCGTCGCTATGCCTTACAGGGCATCACTATTATTCCTGATGAAATTGTCATTACCGCCGGGGCGTTAGAGGCATTAAACCTCAGTTTGCAAGCGGTCACTGAACCGGGCGATTGGGTGATTGTCGAGAATCCTTGTTTCTACGGCGCGTTGCAGGCACTGGAGCGGTTACGGCTGAAGGCGTTATCGGTAGCGACGGACGTTAAAGACGGGATAGATCTTCAGGCGCTGGAACTGGCGTTACAGGAGTATCCGGTCAAAGCCTGCTGGCTAATGACTAATAGCCAGAATCCACTCGGATTTACCTTAACGCCACAGAAAAAAGCGCGGCTGGTAGAGTTGCTCAATCAGTACAACGTGATGTTAATTGAAGATGACGTTTACAGTGAGCTTTACTTTGGTCGGGAAAAACCGCTACCCGCGAAAGCGTGGGATCGTCACGATGGTGTACTGCTTTGCTCATCATTTTCTAAATGTCTGGTGCCAGGTTTTCGCATTGGTTGGGTCGCCGCCGGAATACATGCACGCAAAATCCAGCGATTGCAGTTGATGAGCACGCTTTCCACAAGTTCGCCAATGCAGCTTGCACTGGTGGATTACCTTTCTACTCGCCGTTACGATGCCCATCTTCGTCGTCTACGTCGCCAGCTTGCGGAACGTAAACAACGTGCCTGGCAGGCGCTGCTGCGTTATCTGCCTGCGGAAGTAAAAATTCATCATAATGACAGCGGTTATTTTCTCTGGCTGGAGCTTCCCGAACCGTTAGATGCGGGCGAATTAAGTGTTCAGGCATTGGCGCATCACATCAGCATTGCGCCGGGTAAAATGTTTTCTACTGGCGAAAGTTGGTCCCGTTTTTTCCGTTTTAATACTGCATGGCAGTGGGGGGAGCGCGAAGAACAGGCGGTTAAACAATTAGGTCACCTTATTAAAGAATACCTGAAATAGATCCCCATTTAATTTCTCTCAGGTTGGGTAATATGAATTTCGAATAGAAGCTATATTTCCTAACCCCTTGTCTATACTCCAGAAGATAGCTTCTCAAACGGCATAATGCGCGTTAGCTCACATCCTGATTAAATTTTCTCGGGGGCGAGGGTGCGCCTGCAAGCCGCCGTCTATGGTTAAACAAGGAGATATTTTTACGGCACGGCGGCTGAACAATTAATTACGACAGGAGTAAGACTTTATGAGCAAGACATTTGCCCGCAGCAGCCTGTGTGCGCTTACCATGACATTAATGACCGCCCACGCCGCCGAACAGCCTACCAATTTGGATAAACCGGAAGGACGACTGGATATTATCGCCTGGCCGGGATACATCGAACGCGGACAAACCGATAAACAATACGACTGGGTGACGCAATTTGAAAAAGAAACAGGTTGTGCGGTCAATGTGAAAACTGCGGCGACTTCCGATGAAATGGTCAGCCTGATGACCAAAGGAGGTTACGATCTGGTCACGGCGTCCGGCGATGCCTCGCTGCGTTTGATTATGGGTAAACGCGTGCAGCCGATTAATACCGCATTGATTCCCAACTGGAAAATGCTCGATCCGCGCGTGGTTAAAGGCGACTGGTTTAACGTGGGTGGAAAAGTCTATGGCACGCCATATCAATGGGGTCCGAACCTGTTGATGTACAACACCAAAACCTTCCCGACACCACCAGATAGCTGGCAAGTGGTTTTTGTTGAGCAGAATCTACCGGACGGTCAGAGTAATAAAGGCCGCGTACAGGCTTATGACGGCCCTATCTACATTGCAGATGCTGCGCTGTTCGTCAAAGCGACTCAGCCGCAGTTGGGTATCTCCGATCCATACCAACTCACCGAACAACAATATCAGGCGGTACTGAAAGTGCTGCGCGATCAACATAGTTTGATCCATCGCTACTGGCATGACACTACCGTGCAAATGAGCGATTTCAAAAACGAGGGAGTGGTCGCTTCCAGTGCCTGGCCGTATCAGGCCAACGCATTGAAAGCCGAAGGCCAACCGATCGCCACCGTCTTCCCGAAAGAGGGCGTTACCGGTTGGGCTGACACCACTATGTTACATAGCGAAGCGAAACATCCGGTTTGTGCCTACAAATGGATGAACTGGTCATTAACGCCGAAGGTGCAGGGCGATGTAGCGGCCTGGTTTGGTTCGCTGCCGGTAGTACCGGAAGGCTGCAAAGCCAGTCCGTTGCTGGGCGATAAAGGCTGTGAAACCAACGGCTTTAACTATTTCGATAAAATTGCCTTCTGGAAAACGCCTATAGCCGAAGGGGGCAAGTTTGTTCCCTACAGTCGCTGGACGCAGGATTACATTGCCATTATGGGCGGTCGCTAACTTCGCTGGGGTGTTTTATGACGTACGCAGTGGAGTTTGACAACGTCTCGCGGTTGTACGGCGACGTGCGCGCGGTAGATGGCGTCAGTATTGCGATAAAAGATGGTGAGTTCTTCTCTATGCTGGGACCGTCCGGTTCCGGCAAAACCACCTGCCTGCGCCTGATTGCTGGCTTCGAACAGCTTTCCGGCGGGGCGATTGCTATCTTTGGCAAACCGGCCAGTAATCTACCGCCGTGGGAGCGGGACGTGAATACCGTCTTCCAGGACTACGCGCTGTTTCCCCATATGTCGATTCTCGAGAATGTGGCCTACGGGCTGATGGTTAAAGGCGTGGATAAAAAGCAGCGGTACGCAATGGCGCAAGAGGCGCTGGAGAAAGTGGCGTTGGGGTTTGTACAGCAACGTAAACCGTCACAGCTTTCTGGTGGTCAGCGCCAGCGAGTCGCCATCGCCAGAGCACTGGTGAACGAACCGCGCGTGTTGTTGCTGGATGAACCGCTCGGCGCACTGGATCTCAAATTGCGCGAACAAATGCAGCTTGAGCTGAAAAAGCTGCAACAGTCGCTCGGTATCACTTTTATTTTCGTTACCCACGATCAGGGCGAAGCGTTATCGATGTCTGATCGTGTGGCGGTTTTCAATAATGGACGCATTGAACAGGTCGATTCCTCGCGCGATCTCTATATGCGCCCGCGCACGCCGTTTGTTGCGGGATTCGTCGGGACATCCAACGTTTTTGATCCGCTAATGGCCGAGAATCTTTGCGGCATGGTGGGCAGTTTTGCCCTGCGGCCGGAACATATTCGCCTGAATACACCAGGTGAAGTGCAGGCCAATGGCACGATTCAGGCGGTGCAATATCAGGGGGCAGCCACACGTTTTGAACTGAAACTTAACAGCGGTGAAAAACTGCTGGTTAGCCAGGCAAATGTAACGGGCGAAGACTTACCCAACACGCTCACGGCTGGGCAACAGGTGATGGTTTCCTGGGCGCGTGATGTGATGGTGCCACTGGTTGAGGAGAGGTGAATGGCGATGAACGTATTGCAATCACCTTCACGTCCTGGTCTGGGTAAGGTGTCCGGTTTCTTCTGGCGTAATCCGGGGCTGGGGCTGTTTTTGCTGCTGCTTGGCCCTCTAATGTGGTTTGGTATTGTCTATTTCGGCTCGCTGCTGACGTTGTTGTGGCAGGGCTTTTATACCTTTGACGATTTCACCATGTCGGTAACGCCGGAACTGACGCTGGCGAATATCCGTGCGCTGTTTAATCCGGCGAATTACGACATCATTCTCCGCACACTGACAATGGCTGTGGCAGTCACTATCGCCAGTGCCATTCTGGCCTTTCCGATGGCGTGGTATATGGCGCGCTATACCAGCGGCAAAATGAAAGCGTTCTTTTACATTGCGGTGATGTTGCCCATGTGGGCAAGCTACATTGTTAAAGCCTATGCCTGGACCTTATTGCTGGCTAAAGACGGTGTGGCGCAGTGGTTTTTACAACATCTGGGGCTGGAACCACTGCTGACAGCGTTCCTTACATTACCAGCGGTGGGCGGTAATACGCTGTCAACTTCTGGGCTAGGGCGCTTTCTGGTGTTTCTCTATATCTGGTTGCCGTTCATGATCCTGCCTGTGCAGGCGGCGCTTGAGCGTTTGCCGCCGTCATTGTTGCAGGCGTCGGCTGATCTTGGCGCGCGTCCACGGCAAACCTTTCGTTATGTGGTGCTGCCGCTGGCGATCCCAGGCATCGCGGCTGGCTCTATCTTTACCTTTTCGCTCACACTGGGTGATTTTATCGTCCCACAGCTGGTTGGCCCGCCAGGGTATTTTATCGGCAATATGGTCTACTCCCAGCAGGGAGCGATTGGCAATATGCCGATGGCTGCGGCTTTTACTCTGGTGCCGATAGTCCTTATCGCACTCTATCTGGCGTTCGTGAAACGTCTGGGAGCGTTCGATGCACTCTGAACGCGCACCGTTTTTCCTCAAACTGGCGGCCTGGGGCGGCGTGGTTTTCCTACATTTTCCCATCCTTATTATTGCTGCCTATGCTTTTAATACTGAAGAAGCAGCATTTAGCTTCCCCCCGCAAGGTCTGACACTGCGCTGGTTTAGCGTGGCAGCACAGCGTAGTGATATTCTTGATGCCGTGACACTGTCACTTAAAGTGGCGGCGCTGGCAACATTAATTGCGCTGGTGTTAGGGACGCTGGCAGCTGCCGCGCTGTGGCGACGAGACTTTTTCGGCAAAAACGCCATTTCTCTGTTACTGCTGCTGCCTATTGCGCTGCCAGGCATTGTTACTGGTCTGGCGTTATTAACCGCGTTTAAAACCATCAATCTGGAGCCGGGATTTTTCACCATCGTGGTCGGGCATGCGACTTTTTGCGTAGTGGTGGTGTTTAACAATGTCATTGCCCGTTTTCGCCGCACCTCGTGGAGTCTGGTTGAGGCGTCAATGGATCTTGGGGCTAATGGCTGGCAAACCTTTCGTTATGTGGTGTTGCCAAATCTCAGTTCGGCGCTACTGGCAGGAGGGATGCTGGCGTTTGCCTTGTCGTTCGATGAAATCATCGTTACGACCTTTACGGCAGGCCATGAACGGACGTTACCGTTGTGGTTGCTCAATCAGCTTGGGCGACCACGTGATGTACCGGTAACCAACGTGGTGGCACTGCTGGTTATGTTGGTAACAACCTTGCCGATCCTGGGGGCCTGGTGGCTAACCCGCGAAGGCGACAATGGTCAATAACCACTGATACAGGAATATGCTATGCAGCATAAGTTACTGATTAACGGAGAACTGGTTAGCGGCGAAGGGGAAAAACAGCCTGTCTATAATCCGGCAACGGGGGACGTTTTACTGGAGATTGCCGAGGCATCGGCAGAGCAAGTTGATGCTGCTGTTCGCGCGGCAGATGCGGCATTTGCCGAATGGGGGCAAACGACGCCGAAGGTGCGCGCAGAATGCCTGCTGAAACTGGCTGATGTTATTGAAGAAAATGGTCAGGTTTTTGCCGAACTGGAGTCTCGTAACTGTGGCAAGCCTCTGCATAGTGCGTTCAATGATGAAATTCCTGCGATTGTCGATGTTTTTCGCTTTTTCGCCGGAGCTGCTCGCTGCCTGAATGGTCTGGCGGCAGGAGAATATCTCGAGGGACATACTTCGATGATCCGCCGCGATCCGCTGGGCGTTGTGGCTTCTATTGCCCCCTGGAATTACCCATTGATGATGGCTGCATGGAAACTGGCTCCGGCACTGGCGGCGGGGAACTGCGTGGTACTGAAGCCATCAGAAATCACGCCGCTGACCGCACTAAAACTGGCAGAGCTGGCGAAAGATATCTTCCCGCCGGGCGTGATCAACGTACTGTTTGGCCGGGGCCAGACCGTGGGCGATCCGCTGACCGGGCATCAAAAAGTGCGCATGGTTTCGCTGACGGGGTCTATCGCCACCGGTGAGCACATCATCAGCCATACCGCGCCATCCATTAAGCGCACCCACATGGAGTTAGGCGGCAAAGCTCCGGTCATTGTTTTTGATGATGCTGATATTGAAGCTGTGGTTGAAGGTGTCCGCACGTTTGGTTATTACAACGCTGGACAGGATTGCACCGCAGCTTGTCGAATCTATGCGCAAAAAGGCATTTACGATGCGCTGGTGGAAAAACTCGGCGCCGCTGTCGCAACCTTGAAATCGGGCGCGCCGGATGACGAATCAACGGAACTGGGGCCGTTGAGTTCCCAGGCTCATCTCGACCGCGTCAGCAAAGCAGTGGAAGAGGCGAAAGCGACGGGACACATTAAAGTGATCACCGGCGGGGAGAAACGAAAAGGTAACGGTTATTACTATATGCCGACGCTGCTGGCAGGCGCGTTGCAAGAAGATGCTATCGTTCAAAGAGAGGTATTTGGTCCAGTGGTGAGCGTGACTGTCTTCGATAATGAAGAACAGGTAGTGAACTGGGCAAATGATAGCCAGTATGGTTTAGCCTCTTCAGTGTGGACGAAAGATGTGGGGCGGGCGCATCGCGTTAGTGCACGTCTGCAATATGGCTGCACATGGGTCAATACCCATTTCATGCTGGTAAGTGAAATGCCGCACGGTGGTCAGAAACTTTCAGGTTATGGCAAGGATATGTCACTTTATGGGCTGGAGGATTACACCGTTGTCCGCCACGTAATGGTTAAACATTAAGGATAATATTGTAGCCAGGGAGAGTGTGAGAAGATCTAACGCACTGTCAGAGAGTTGATATCTCTCTGACAGTGTGTACTGCGTGAAATATCGCTACATCAAATAAACCAACCAAATCTCATAGAGATAAGAGCAAACAATCCAACAGCAGCAAAGAGATTTATAAGCACTACAGTTCTACTGGAAACATTCATATTTTGCCACCTTTTGTCATAGCCCCTATGTGTATAGTACGGGTTAAGTAAATCTGCAATAATACTCATTCTGAAGATGGACAAGGGCAGCTCCCGGGTTATGGAAATATCTCAAACGGGTTGAAAAACTTGATGTGCATCAAAAAATAACGCATATTTGCGCGCGTTTTATTCCTCTGGCTGGATGCCTGTACATGTCTCTTTATCAATACCTGATTGTTTTTTATGCTGTTATGGCAGCTATCGCGTTTGTTACTACCTGGTTTCTTTCCCACGAGAAGAAGCACATTCGTTTTCTGAGCGCCTTCCTGGTGGCGGTGACCTGGCCGATGAGTTTTCCAGTGGCGCTGCTGTTTTCGCTGTTTTAAATCTTGAGCACTAGCTTGACGGCACAACGCAGACTTATATCATTTGGGAGAATCGATAATTTTCACAAGTGGCTAAGGAGAAAGTATGTCGCATCTGGAAGAGGTCATCGCACGCGTGGATGCAGCGATTGATGAGAGCGTCATTGCCCATATGAACGAATTATTAATCGCCCTGAGCGATGACGCAGAGTTAAGCCGGGAGGAACGTTACACTCAGCAGCAGCGTTTGCGTACAGCAATCGCTCATCACGGGCGTAAGCATAAAGAAGATATGGAAGCTCGCCACGAACAGTTAACCAAAGGCGGCACTATCCTGTGATTAAAACGAGCGTCTGGCCACCAGCCAGGCGCCAACCACAAGTAAAATTGCGCCACAAATTGGGCCGATCAACGCCCGTAATGGCACGCCATGGCTACGCAAAATATCCAGCACCAGCCCTCCAATCAACTGACTGGCGACCAGTACTGCAATGGTCGTAGCTGCCCCCACATTCTGATATCCGCTGATACTGGCAAAGACAAAAAATGATCCCAGCAAGCCAGGAATCAGTGTCCACCAACGCACACTGGAAACCAGTTCGCCAAACCCTGCCATCCCTTGTTTAAACCATAAAATGGAGACGAATAGCACAATCCCCACCAGTGAGTTCAGCAACATGGCGATGAGAATGGTAGAGGAGGTCTGGGTGATGCGCACCATCAGCGTGTTTTGCACCACCAGGCCAATTCCGGCGGCAATCAAAAAGGCAAGGGTGAGCGACTGATTCATCCAATCGCGTCCGGTTCAGTGCGCTCGTCGAGTTGCAACTGCATAAATGTCAGATCCAGCCAACGACCAAATTTAGTGCCTACCTGCGGCATTTGTGCGGTGACGACAAATCCCAGAGACTGGTGGAGATGCAGCGAGGCCAGATTTTGCGATTCGATCCCGGCGACCATGACATGCTTCCCGCAATCCCGCGCTTCATCGATCAATCGGCTTAACAATTTACGCCCAAGACCTTTGCCCTGATGATCGGGATGGACATAAACCGAATGTTCCACGGTATGGCGAAAACCATCGAAACTACGCCAGTCGCCAAACGAGGCATATCCCGTCACTACGCCGTTTTCCTCGCTCACCAGCACTGGATAACCTGCTAAAGTCCGCGCTTCAAACCAGGCAATGCGGTTATCTGCATCCACAGTTTGGTCATTCCAGATAGCCGCCGTATACAACACGGCGTGGTTATAAATTTCCGCAATAGCAGCACAATCGGCTTTGCAGGCAAAACGGATGGACATATCTGGCCTCGATTAAATATTGATGATGATGTTATCAATACTATCGAAAACAGCCGGAAGCAACGCAATCTACAATGAAATTATTGCGTGTTGTGGGAGGAATGTGATGCATACAGACAAATATAACCACGTGTGCCTGCTACCATTGATCGATTCATGCCAAAAGCACAGGAGAGCATTATGGGGCAACAAAAGCAGCGTAACCGCCGTTGGGTTCTGGCCTCGCGTCCGCATGGCGCGCCGGTTCCGGAGAATTTTCGTCTTGAAGAAGATGATGTCGCCACACCGGGTGAAGGACAGGTGTTACTGCGCACAGTTTATTTGTCACTGGACCCGTATATGCGTGGACGAATGAGCGATGAGCCATCTTATTCACCGCCCGTTGATATTGGCGGGGTGATGGTCGGCGGTACGGTGAGCCGTGTCGTGGAGTCGAATCATCCTGATTACCAGCCTGGCGACTGGGTGCTTGGCTACAGTGGATGGCAGGACTATGACATATCCAGTGGCGATGAACTGGTGAAACTTGGCGATCATCCGCAAAATCCTTCGTGGTCACTGGGTGTGCTGGGGATGCCCGGCTTTACCGCTTATATGGGCCTGCTGGATATCGGTCAGCCCAAAGAGGGCGAAACGTTGGTGGTTGCTGCAGCGACAGGACCAGTGGGTGCGACGGTGGGGCAAATCGGAAAACTTAAAGGTTGTAGGGTAGTTGGAGTGGCCGGTGGCGCGGAAAAATGCCGCCATGCTACCGAGGTGCTGGGCTTCGATGTTTGCCTTGACCACCACGCGGATGATTTTGCCGGGCAGCTGGCGAAAGCGTGTCCGAAAGGGATTGATATCTATTATGAAAACGTTGGCGGGAAGGTGTTTGATGCCGTGCTGCCGTTGCTTAATACCTCCGCGCGTATTCCTGTCTGTGGCTTAGTAAGCGGCTATAATGCGACGGAGTTGCCATCGGGGCCAGACCGTTTACCGTTGTTGATGGCCACGGTGCTGAAAAAACGTATTCGCCTGCAAGGCTTTATTATCAGTCAGGATTATGGCCACCGAATCCATGAGTTCCAGCAGGAGATGGGACAATGGGTGAAAGAGGGTAAAATTCACTATCGTGAACAAATTACCAACGGTTTGGAGAACGCACCGCAGACGTTTATCGGCCTGCTGAGCGGCAAAAACTTCGGCAAAGTTGTTATTCATGTCGCGGGTGATGACTAAAGATACGGCGGCGGCGTAAAGCCGCCACAAAAATCCAGGCAAAAATCTTATTTCCAGCTTTAATTAACTAATCACATCACTGTTCTGTAGCTAATAACAATAAAGATGAGTGGATAATGATTATTCAGCTTCATACACCAGGTAAACGACTTCTGCTATACCGGCAGAGTTGGAACGAATACACCTGAAGGAAATAACATGCCTGGAACGGAAAAAATATCGCATATCAGTTTGACTATGCAGGTTGAGAACGACCTGAAACATCAGCTTAGTATTGGTGCACTGAAACCTGGCGCACGCTTGATCACTAAAAATCTGGCGGAGCAATTAGGCATGAGTATTACACCCGTGCGTGAAGCACTATTACGCCTGGTTTCGGTTAATGCGCTCTCTGTCGCACCTGCACAAGCATTTACAGTACCGGAAGTAAGGCAAAGTCAATTAGACGAAATCAATCGGATCCGCTACGAACTGGAATTAATGGCAGTTGCCCTGGCTGTTGAAAACATTTCCTCGCAAGACATAGCGGAACTTCAGGAATTGCTCGAGAAATTACAGCAGGCGCAAGAAAACGGCGATATGGAACAACTCATTAATGCAAACAAACTATTTCGCTTAGCGATTTACCATCGTTCAAAAATGCCCATTCTGTGTGAAATGATTGAGCAATTATGGGTCAGGATGGGACCTGGTTTACATTATCTTTATGAAGCGATTAATCCAGCAGAATTACGTGAGCGTATTGAAAGCTATCATGTACTATTCGCCGCGTTAAAAGCAAAAGACAAAGAGGGATGCAGACATTGTCTTGCTGAAATTATGCAAAAAAACGTTGCTATGTTGTGCCAGCAATACAGTTGTTAAATTAAAACGCCCGGCAAATATCGGGCATCAATGTATACTCGTCATACTTCAAGTTGCATGTGCTGCGTCTGCGGGTTATTCGGCCCATCCATGGGCCTCACCCCTTACGGGGCCGCTGCAACTCGAATTATTTAGAGTATAGTTATTCAAATCGCCATGCGATATTCACGCCGACACCATAATTACGCCCGGGAGCTGGTTCGTAATATCGACCATTTGATTCATTAACAATCACCGATCCGACATATTCTTTATCGAATAAATTATCGACACGACCAAATAAATCCATAGTTAGATTGTGGTAATTGTATTTATACCCGGTGAATAAGCCGACGAGAGTATAAGAAGGCGCTTTGGCCGTATTTTCATCATCTGCCATAATATCGCCCATGTAACGCGCTTCCGTGCCTGCATACCAGCCATCTTCCGGTACATAACCTATCGACGCAAAACCCATATTACGGGCGATCCCTGGCATCCGGTTACCGTTACAATCCTGTTCACTGCAAACATTGCTGCGATAGGTGGCATCAAGCCAGGTCCAGGACGCTTTTACGCGAAAATCTCCCGCGAAACGTTGATCCCATGCCAGTTCAGCGCCCTGACGACGCGTTTTACCGGCATTTTTATACGTGGTGCGTCCACCGCTACTGCTATCGACAACAATTTCATCATCGGTGTCGGTCTGGAACAATGCGAGATTAAGCAACCCATCACCAATACGCGTTTTACTGCCGATCTCAATTGTATCGTTGGTGGAAGGTTTTAAACCAAAGTTCATACCGCTTTGCCCATCAGCGCGATAAGACAACTCATTAATCGTCGGTGTTTCAAAACCACGCCCGGCTGCCAGATAGATATTCCAGGCATTGGTCATTGCATATTTTAGCGATCCGGCTGGTAGCCATTTGTGATAACTGGCATCACCGCTATCATCGCCGTTACCCGGAGTAACGTAATGATCGTTGGAATCAAACCATACGGAGCTGTAGCGCACGCCAGCATCCAGCGACAGTTTTTCGCTCAGCTGCCACTGTGCCTGTAAATAGGGATCGACGTTCCACATCAGATTGCGTTCGTCGCGGCGCAACTCACCTTTTTGCCCGTACTCCGGCACGCCGCTATTCAGGCGAAAATTATTGTAGCCTTTGCGGTTTTCACTCATGTTTTCGTAGTTCAGGCCGGTAGTGAACGTGACCGGAACGCCCAGTTCACCACGGTGTGTCCAGCGGCTGTCTATCCCCTGGTAATGGCGTTGCAGAGTAATCACGCCGCCCGCATGCGACGGGTTAAGTTGCGGTGTCATTGGGATTGACTGATACTGGGTCGTTTCTCGCTCTCCGGCATACATCATCACACTCATATCATCCCGCGAACTCAGGCTACGCTCATAGCGCAGCCCAGCCTGAGTTTGCTTGATGGTTTTTCGCGTGTCGTACTGTTCAGCGCGTGGCGCTTGTTGCGGATTCGCCTTCCATTCTGCTTCGGTTAATCCACCTGGATCATCTGCTTTGATATCCACGCTGTTGAAAATCAGGCTTAATTTGCTGGCGTCATCAATGCGTACGCCCAGTTTGGCATTGGCTAAATTTTTCTGTGCACCACTATGGTCACGATAGCCGTGGGTCGTAAAGCGTGTGGTTGAGACGGTGTAATCGACATCGCCCGGCTGTGTGCCGTCGCCCGTTGCGCCCGTTGCTTTCAGCCCATAGCGCCAGCTGCCAAAACTGCCATAGTAACTACTGGCTTCAATGGTTGGCGGCTGTTGCCCGGTTTGAGTAGTGACATTCATCACCCCGCCAGACGCGTTGCCATACAGGGCAGAGAAGGGGCCACGCAGCACTTCCACATTTTGCACACTGCTTAAATCGATGTTGGATGTTTGCCCTTGTCCGTCGGGCATGGTGGCGGGAATACCGTCCACATACAGGCGAATACCGCGAATTCCGTAAGTGGAGCGGGAACCAAATCCGCGAATCGACAGCTGTAAATCTTGCGCATAGTTCTGCCGGTTTTGTACCTGCAAACCGGGCACGCTGGTCAGTGATTCAGACAAATTGATGCGCGGTGTTGCCAGGCGCATCTCCTCGCCATCCACCGCGCTAACGGCTGCTGGCGTATCCAGCTCGGAAATCACTTGTGGCGCGGCACTGACAATCATGGTTTGTTCATTGGTTGCAAAAGCGGAAGGAGAAAGGGCAATCAGTGCGGGCAAAATGGTCTGTCGGACGGAAAAAATCTTCATGAAAAAGCCAGGTTAAGAATGGGAATACGCCGTCATGGTAATAAAATTGTAAATTTATGGAAAACGAAACGGCACAATACGTTAAGTAATTGAGAAAATTGTAGTCGTGACGACAAGAAATACTCCACATTTGAGAAAATAATGATTACCATTCCCATTTATAACAAGAGTGTAACGATGATTACGCTCAGCGAAGCATTGTGAAGCAGCAAAAATATCGGTTCATCAAAGGGAGTCGTCATGCATTTACGTCATCTGTTTTCATCGCGCCTGCGTGGTTCATTACTGTTAGGTTCATTGCTCGTTGCTTCATCATTCAGTACGCAGGCCGCAGAAGAAATGCTGCGTAAAGCGGTAGGTAAAGGTGCCTACGAAATGGCTTATAGCCAGCAGGAGAACGCGCTGTGGCTTGCTACTTCGCAAAGCCGCAAACTGGATAAAGGCGGCGTGGTTTATCGTCTCGATCCGGTCACTCTGGAAGTGACTCAGGCGATCCATAACGATCTCAAGCCGTTTGGTGCCACCATCAATAACACGACTCAGACGTTGTGGTTTGGTAACACCGTAAACAGCGCGGTCACGGCGATAGATGCCAAAACGGGCGAAGTGAAAGGGCGTCTGGTGCTGGATGATCGTAAGCGCACGGAAGAGGTGCGCCCGTTGCAGCCGCGTGAGCTGGTAGCTGACGATGCCACGAACACGGTTTACATCAGTGGTATTGGCAAAGAGAGCGTGATTTGGGTCGTTGATGGCGAGAATATCAAACTGAAAACCGCCATCCAGAACACCGGTAAAATGAGCACTGGTTTAGCGCTGGATAGTAAAGGCAAACGTCTTTACACCACTAACGCTGACGGCGAATTGATTACCATCGACACCGCCGACAATAAAATCCTCAGCCGTAAAAAGCTGCTGGATGACGGCAAAGAGCACTTCTTTATCAACATCAGCCTTGATACCGCCAATCAGCGTGCATTTATCACCGATTCAAAAGCGGCAGAAGTGTTAGTGGTCGATACCCGTAATGGCAATATTCTGGCGAAGGTTGCGGCACCGGAATCACTGGCTGTGCTGTTTAACCCAGCGCGTAATGAAGCCTACGTGACGCATCGTCAGGCGGGTAAAGTTAGTGTGATTGATGCGAAAAGCTATAAGGTGGTGAAAACGTTCGATACGCCGACTCATCCGAATAGCCTGGCGCTGTCTGCCGATGGCAAAACGCTGTATGTCAGTGTTAAACAAAAATCCACTAAACAGCAGGAAGCTACCCAGCCGGACGATGTGATTCGTATTGCGCTGTAATCGACACAGGGGAGTTTGTCTTTCGTAAGCCGGATGCGGCGCTAGCGCCGCATCCGGCTTTAAACCGAGCAATTATGCAATTAACTCGTCGTTTCAGGCTTAAACACAATTTCCTGTTTTTCTTCATCTTCCTCGATGACTGGCGCAGTGCTGTGAATTTCAGCAACGCGTTTGCGCACACCAAACCAGCCTATAACCAGCAGAATACCGATAATCGGCAGCGCAGCGATGGTATAAGTCCCGTTCGGGTAATCGAACGCCATCAGCACCAGCACGCACAGCAAAAACAGTAGCGTCAGCCAGGATGTGAAGGGCGCGCCAGGCAGTTTAAAACTGACGTCCGCTGCTTTGCCTTCTTTAATCGCTTTACGCAGGCGCATCTGGCACACGATGATAAACGCCCACGAGGCGATAATTCCCAGCGACGCGAAGTTCAGGACAATCTCAAATACGCGAGACGGCACCAGATAGTTAAGGAATACGCCAACAACATAAACGACCAGCGTCGCCAGGATCCCGGCATACGGCACATGCTGACGGCTCATTTTCGCCATAAAACTCGGTGCGGAACCGCCCATCGCCATCGAGCGCAGAATGCGTCCGGTGCAGTACAGACCTGAGTTCAGGCTGGAGAGGGCAGCGGTCAGCACTACAATGTTCATAATGCTTCCGATGTACGGCACACCCAGTTTAGAGAAGAATGTCACGAACGGACTTTGCCCCGCCTGATACGCGCTCCACGGCAATAACATAACCAGCAACACCACGGAGCCGACGTAAAACAGACCAATACGCCAAATCACACTGTTAATTGCTTTAGGCACCATGGTCTGCGGGTCTTTACATTCTCCGGCAGCTGTACCCACCATTTCAATAGAGGCAAAAGCAAACACTACGCCCTGAATCAACACCAGCGCAGGCAGCAAACCGTGGGGGAAGAAGCCGCCGTTATCGGTAATTAAATGAAAGCCAGTGGTGTTGCCATCCAGCGGCTGACCGCTACCGAGGAACACTGTACCCACGACCAAAAAGGTCACAATGGCGAGCACTTTAATAAGCGCAAACCAGAACTCCATCTCCGCAAACCATTTCACACCGATCATATTCATGGTGCCAACGATGGTCAGCGCAGCGAGCGCAAAGACCCACTGCGGCACGCCGCCAAACGCACCCCAGTAATGCATATACAGAGCGACGGCGGTAATATCGACAATCCCCGTCATCGCCCAGTTGATGAAGTACATCCAGCCAGCAACGTAAGCGGCTTTCTCTCCTAAAAACTCTCGGGCATAAGAGACAAAACTGCCACTGGAAGGGCGATGTAATACTAACTCACCCAATGCACGCAGAATAAAAAACGAAAACAAGCCACATACTAAATAAACCAGTGCCAGCGCAGGACCTGCCATTTGCAGTCGGGCTCCTGCACCTAAAAACAAACCGGTGCCAATCGCGCCGCCGATGGCGATCATCTGCACCTGGCGATTGCCCATCGCTTTGTGATACCCCTCTTCGTGGGCATTAAGCCAGCGGCGTTTCGCGGCGTGTTGATCTGAAGTGTCGGTGTCGTGTTTACTCATTGTTCTCCCTGATTGCTTTAATGAAAAAGTCATATAAGTTGCCATGAACAATGTTTATTCATCCTGGCGATGACAAGATTCACCATTATTCTTTATGGGTATAACTGTCGGCGCAGAATCCTACCCGTTATCGTGTAACGATGCAAAATAATCCCGCTATAAATGTGTGGGGATAATGGCGGCTAGCGACAAAGCCGCAACCTGATGAAATTATGACGGAAAAACCACTTTGGGTTCGATGATACTCGACGGTCGCCGACTTTTTCACCACTCGTTCGTTGCTCTGAACGCCAGTGGTTGCAGTGGACACTGGTGTGGTTGGTCGTCGCTGATTACCATTGAATAGTGAAGGACTAGCGTATGACTGGTTTCAGGGGTAATACGCCAAAGACCAATACAATTGCTGATTAGAAATGCCAGTTACCGACGTTACAGAAAATGCCAAAAAATGTAAGAGGGATATAGGGTGATAAACGCGCTATTGCCCAACAGAAACTTCTTGAATTAGTCCCGTTCCAGGGACATTACAACCCTTAAAACATTACTTCAATATAATTAATGTGTATATCATTCTCGATATTAATTTATGAAGTGAATTTGATATATTCCGAATTCTTAATTTACATTACTAATGTATGGGGCATAACGTTAAGATGGCTATGTGCAGATTAAGATATCAGGGTGGGGCGGTAGCGTTTACAGATATTAATTAATTGATGAAAATTATGTTACCCGTGCAATCATTTACATCAACTATTGATATTGAAGATAGATAAATAAAGATGCTGAGAACCAATGTTAAGGAATCGTAATGGAAATCGTTGAGAACTTGCTTTGATTTCATTGTCTATGAAGATGATGCCATCAATACTGCACAAAGTGGAAATGTTGACATCAAAGAGAACCCTATTTAATAAATAATAAAAGAGCGTTTGTTTTTTATCTGAAAAATATTATCTCCAGGAGGAAGGATATGTCATTAAGGAGAATGACATCTGGTGAATTAACATTAGCCAGATCGATTTTTGAGAATACACTTGATTATAACAAGGTATGGATCCACAATGAAAAATATTTGCCAGGTCAAGGGGAAAGAACAGCGATGACCCCAAACGGGGAAATGTATTATCCTGATGCTGTTTATAGTTCAGATTTTTCATCGCAAGCAATGTCTGGCGATCGTGAAACAGTAGCAGGTGCTTCTCACTTGTTTATCCATGAAATGATGCATGTTTGGCAATATCAGAAAGGGTATTCAGTTAAGTTACGTGGTTTATTTTCCTGGGCGGCAAATTATCATTACGATCTTAATTTACAGTCAATTTCTTCTTATTCCATGGAACAACAAGCATCTATAGTTTCTGATTATTGGCTATTGATTAACTATGGACTGGTAGCTGATTTGGCAAATGTTAACTATGTAGGTGATACAACTGAATCAGTGGACACTTTATCGAAAAAATACAAAAAGGTACTTAATTCATTTCCTGCGGGCGTCATATGAAGAGATTCTTTTTGTTGCTCTTTTTGTCGGGATGCACTGTTGGTGATTATGTTCGCCCATTGTTGCCCGGTAATATATATTTACAAGGCGGACGGGTTTGTTCAAAACCAGACGATGGGAATATGATTTCAAATTATATTTTATATGAAGGTAAATATGGCAATGCAATAAAACTGAAAAGAGTGACTGGTCAGTTCGATCCCGTATGTATTGACATAAATAAGCTATCTCCAGATGTTATTTATATCGGAAAATATATGCTCTCTTCCGGAAGTGATAAAGAATACTATGGTTTTAGCATAATTAGGTCAGGGGAGCGTATTTTAAGACTTGATGATAATCATACTAAATAACAAATTAAATAGTTTCATTGATTTTATTAATGTGCTTTAGGTGAATATTTTCATCAGGTTAACATGACTATGGTATATATAGTTGATAGTATCTTCAGTAGTATTCATAAGTATTGAGATGTTTTATGCCAACTACGAATATATTGCATATTTTACTCTCTGTAAGATTTCTTATTAGCACTTGGCCATTTCTAGTTAAAAGGATTAATTATGAGTTTTACAGCTACAGATTATCCATCCGGTGCACTAATTGGATCGGGTACACATAACGTGACTTTGAGCGGCAGTGCAGTTCCTGATGGAATGTTACTGTTTGCAAGCTTGGGGGGTACAGAAACAGTAGGGGAACTATTTACTTATTCTATTAAATTAAAAACTCCTGACATCCTGAACCTGGGCTATGTTTCCCCCGCAGCTAACCTGCAGCTCAAACCGATGGTGGGCAAAGATCTGTGCGTCCATATCGAATTGGATGGCGGCGGAAAACGTTATATCAGCGGGCTGGTGACGGCGGCACGCGTGGCTGGTCATCAAGGACGTTCGGTGGTGTATGAACTGCGGATCGAACCGTGGTTAAAAATACTGACCCACACTAGTGACTACAAAGCGTTTCAGAATAAAAACGTGGTGGACATTCTGGATGAGGTACTGGATGAGTACCCCTGGCCAGTCGAAAAACGACTGGTGGAAAATTATCCGACTCGTGCCTGGCAGGTGCAGTACGGTGAAACAGATTTCGATTTTATTCAGCGCCTGATGCAGGAGTGGGGTATCTACTGGTGGTTTGAGCACAGCGAGAACAGTCACACGTTAGTGCTGGCTGATGCCATTAATGTCCACAAGGCATGCGCAGATTCGCCGCTGGTGTGTTATTACCAGGAAGGGCTGAAACTGGACAAGGAATTTATCCATACCATCACAGCAAATGAAAGCCTGCGCAGCGGACAGTGGGTGCTGAATGATTTCGACTTTATGAAGCCGCGTTCACTGCTGAAGAGCACCGTGGCTAATCCGCGTGAAACCGGCCTTGCTGAATATGAGCACTATGAATGGCCGGGAGACTACTTCACAAAGAGTGAAGGTGAAATGCTGACACGCATCCGCATGGAAGAACAGCGTAGCCCCGGTAGTCGGGTACAGGGCATCGGCAATATTCGTACCCTGATGACAGGTTTTACCTTCACCCTGGAAAACTATCCGACAGCCGAAGTGAACCGGGAATATCTGCTGGCACAGACCACGCTATTTATACAGGACAATGCGCAACACAGCGGCCAGGAGCAGCACTTCTCTTACTCAACCAGCTTTGAGTTACATCCCACCAATGAAGTTTACCGTCCGCAACGAACCCTGAGCAAACCCCACACCAAAGGCCCACAGAGCGCCATCGTGACCGGCCCGGCGGGACAGGAAATCTGGACAGATAAATATGGAAGGGTGAAAGTTCAGTTTGGCTGGGATCGTTACGGTAAGAATGATGAAAACAGTTCCTGCTGGGTCCGTGTCAGTTATCCGTGGGCGGGTAAAGGATTCGGTGGCATTCAGATCCCGCGCATTGGTCAGGAAGTTCTGGTGGATTTCAAAAATGGTGATCCGGATTTACCCATTATCGTAGGGCGGACATACAACCAGGACACCATGCCACCGTGGGGACTACCGGGCGCAGCGACGCAAAGCGGGTTTTACAGCCACACCATCGGCGGCGGCCCAACCAATGCTAACGCCCTGCGTTTTGAGGATAAAACTGGCGGAGAAGAAATCTGGTTGCATGCCGAGAAAGATCAACGCATTGAAGTAAATAATAATGAAAGCCATTGGGTGGGCAATAATCGCCTTAAAGTCATTGATAAAACAGAAACTGCGATTATTGGTGAGAAACGTTCTCTAACAGTCCAGACAGATGATATCTCTCTCGCCGGAAGGGATAAAACGATTCAGACAGTGCAGAATTTACGCCTTGCTGCGGGAGATTCCATTATTCTTAGCTGCGGAGAAACTATCCTGCAAATGACCAGTGACGGAATATTTAATATAACCTGTAAGAATTTTAATATTACTTCAACAGAGAATGGAAAAATAAATACACAATCAGGGCAGCTTGATTTAAATATGAATAACAGAGCGGCAGATATACCTCCGCCTGGAACATTAGAGAAAACAGCCCTTCAGTTGGCGATAGACGCCACATTCATGACTAAAAAATAAATAAAAACCCATCAATAAATAATTCATTAATTAAAAAGGACTCATACCATTATGACGGAGTACTATCTCAATGAAACTGTTGTAACTTTTCCTGGAAATATTATTCAGGACAGTACGATTAATATGCTGCGCCTCAGCGATCCCGACGCTGCACTAATTATCAGCCGGGGCCAGATGCAGGAAGGAGATGAATTAGCATCTCAGGTTGAACAGCAAATGAAAAAGCTGGAAAAGCAGGTAAAAGAACTGCGCTACACGCCCGTGCAGGTGACCCGCGTGGGGATTAATGACGCAGAGGAAGGGCTGGAAATACAGAGCCAGTTTCTCCGGGGTAACGAGCAGGTGTACCAGTGTCAGGTGGCATTTGTATTGCCGGGTGAGCGGGTCATGATGGCCTTCACCTACGCCAGAACCACACCGCTGACCCCGGCAGATATGACGCGCTGGGCTGAAATTAAAAAGAATCTGCGCTTCAGGATGCGGCAGGAAGCCAGGACGAATTAATCACACAGGGAACGGGACATGGAAGATGCATTCTGGGCGGCAAGACAGGGTGATGCCCTGCTGCATACGTC
>NZ_VATP01000006.1:0-11180 GCF_005781125.1 Escherichia sp. E2748 | reverse complement strand
TGACCCTGGCCCAAAATCAGTGCAGTGCTAAATCAGAGATCTTCGTCTTTCCGGAGACTTCGGATGAATTCAGCCGGAGTCATGTCATTTAATGATGAATGTGTCCTTTCATGATTATATTCCCTGCGCCAGCTGTCGAGTTTGTCCTGCGCATCTTCCAGTGACAGGAACCAGTGAATGTTCAGGCATTCATCCCGCAGACTGCCGTTAAATGATTCAATGAACGGGTTATCTGTCGGCTTTCCGGGGCGCGAGAAGTCCAGGGTCACGCCGTGTTCATACGCCCATTTATCCAGACTTTTTGAGATAAACTCGCTGCCGTTATCTGTCTGAATACGTACTGGCAGGCGCTTACCCAGCACCCGCAACCCTTCCATCACACCGACCACATCCTCGCCTTTCAGCGACTTTCCGGCATGGATCGCCAGACACTCCCGACTAAAATTATCGACTACAGTCAGCGCCCGGAAACGCCGTCCGTTAAACAGATTATCCGACACGAAATCCATACTCCAGCACTGATCGATATGCGTCAGGACCGGACGTTGCTGGCGATGTGCTGCACTGACATGTCTGCGGGGGCGCTTTCTGCGCAGGTTGAGGCCTTCCAGACAGTAAATCCGGTGTGTTTTCTTATGGTTAACAAGCCAGCCCTCCCGCCGCAGCTGGATATGAATACGCGGACAACCATACCGTATCCGGGTTTCCGCGATCTCCCGGATACGCTGGGTTATCGCCCGATCGTCACGCCGGCTCTGCCAGTGGTAGACAGTTCTGCTCTGCATCAGCAACCCGCATCCCCGGCGGACACTGATGCGGTATGCTTCCTGCAGGAAATGCACCGCCTGGCGCTTCTGAGCCGGCCTCAGAACTTTTGTTTCAGTACCTCCTGCAATATCTCCTTATCCAGACTCAGATCGGCCACCAGTTTCTTCAGCCGCTGATTTTCATCCTCCAGTTGCCGCAGACGCCGCAGTTCCGTCACGCCCAGACCGGCAAATTTCTTCTTCCAGTTGTAAAAGGTGGCCTCAGAAATACCCATCTTTCTGCAGACTTCCCCGACGCGGGTGCCGGTTTCGGCCTGTTTCAGCGCAAACGCAATCTGTTCTTCGGTATAACGGGTCTTTTTCATGGTAATAAGCCTCTCTGTTAGCAGGAAGAAAGACCGGAGACTTCAGTTTAGACTGGTACTGTTTTCAGGGAGGAGATCAGCTATATTGCAGTGTTAATAAAAATATTCCCCTGCCATCCGGATGCGCAGAGGAACAATAGCTAAAGCATTTCATAATTTTGAAATTTAATTGTTTTAATATAACTAATAAGGAATCTAACTATTAGTCTAAATAAATAATTATAGGTATAAGGTGTATAGCTTGAACTCAAATAAAATTTAATATTAGTGAAACAAAGCGAGTGATTAAATTACGCCTTATCGTATTTCCAGCTCCTTGTGCATGAATGGTCATTTTATAACCTCGCTTGTAAATATTTTCGATTATCACTGGCCCACCTACAGCATCTATTTTTCTACGAAGCTGAAGAATAAGCTGCTGAATATTATTATTACTGATTACCTCCCATCGTTCTCCCCAAACAGATTGAGCAAGCTCATTTCGTGCTAGAATACTATCTGACTGCTGCTTATGAAGCAGCGACGAAAACAACGCCGCTTCTTTTGGGCTTAATCGGGTCGACTTTTTTCCAAACATAAGCACACCGGTTTCATCATCAAAATTCAATTCAGGGTTCATATTATATCTCCTTGCCAAATATGTATTACCATATAAACATTAATCTATTATCAATACGTGAAACTGGTTAAAACATAATGATTAATAATCACCTGATAACAGAATTCTGATACTGTCATAATTGTTTTTTATGTCCCTGGTGATTTCTTATGTGAATTTTGGCAGGCACTTATGTAAATCAAAAGTTTAATAAGCAAGATAAAATTACTTAACGAAATGAACTATACACAAAGAACCTAAGATGATTTATTCACTATCTTAAAATAAGTAATAATTCGGGATGCCATCAGCGTCGCTATATCAGGAAGGGGGGGCGACAGCGAATCCCTGAATTCTTGCACACTGATGAAATGCAGATTGTTGCAAGTATGCCATTCATTATTACCGTATCGTCTTCAGATGAAGACTGTACAGCGATGATGCATGAGCCTGATATTGACGATGTCAGCCAGATCATTTTTACCTCATTGATTAAGCTAGGGATATGAAACACATAGATGGGGGCGTATCAACAAATGATTAGCTGTTATCGATGCTTCAGATTTCGTCCACGACCATAACCGAGGCTACGGCAGAACCACCGTTTACAGCCTTTATTCATCAACGCGTGGATAAGGTGACCAATCTACGGTGGTTTGACGCTGGCGTTGATCCTTGGCAATCATAATGAAGCTTCATCGTTCAGAAGTCGTCAATACCATCGCCAGCTCATTTACCACGCCTCCTGATGTACCGGTGTTCTAGACCCGACTTATTGTTGATGGATGATGAAAACTTCATGTTGCGTAGCATGATCCTCATGAATGATAAAATCAAATAGCTTCAATGAATAGAGGTATAGTATTTTATTTTTTTTAGTGAGCAATTTTAATCTAGGAATTTAGCTAAAAGGCGTAATTATTTTTTTGATATATATCTTCTTTTTTTATTTTTTTATCTTGTTTCCGATACTATTTCTGATTTACAGAGCTGTATATACTCAATTACGAGATTTTTTTGATTGTTAGCGATATATTTTCCTGAAATATGAGTTTTAGTTTTGTAACTAGATTCAGGAATGACAGGGGCATTTGGTTATTGTTGTAAATAATGAGTAAGGTAATTATTGTGAAATATTGGTATTCGCTAAATATTCTGACGGCTATAGTTACAATGGGAGCATGGAATAACGCTATAGCAATTGGCAAACCAGCTCATATTGATGTCTATGCGGAAATTTCGGAAACAACATGCGATATTAGTGTATCAAATGAAAGCATAGTATTAGGTACGTTCTCAAAAAATGATTTTGCAAAGTCAAAAACAGATGTGGGAACAAAATCTTTTGACTTAAGGGCCTCTAATTGTACCGAGTCCGGTAGTTCACAAGGAACAGTTCCTGGTGATGGTGGGGTTTATGCTGAAGTATTATTTAGTCCAGGAATGGGTATTCCTGGTGAGCCAACATTATGGAGTAATACCGGGATAAACGATGTCGGCGTGGTTCTCAAAGGTCATGTGTATGATTTTGCGACCAAGACCTCCACTGTGGCAGAAATTAAAAACAATGATTATATTCAGTTGGCTACCGTGTCTAAAGGTGATGTGATAAGTTCAATTGATGGAAAACAAACAACGTTGACCGCATCATTACAGGCGATAAATGCGAATACTGCGTCTGCACAGCATATTAAAGTGCCTGTGGATTTTATGATGATTTACCAATAAGCATACGGTAAAGGATTATGTTGATTAAATTTTCACTGAGTTTGTTGTTTCTTTTTCTATTGCCATTTGCATGGGCAGATGGGATTGGAATTAATGCCTTAAGGATAATTTATCCAGCAGGAAAGACATCAGTTTCGGTAAGTTTGAGAAATAATACTGACAATACCTGGTTGATGCAAAGTTATATTACCAGAGTTAGTGCCGGTAAACCGGATAGTCAGTACTTTAAAGTACTTCCTGGAATTGAAAAAGTTTCACCAAGAAATGAATCAATAGTCAAAATGATTGCGTTGGAAAATGTTGACAAACTTCCCAGGGATAGAGAGTCAGTTTTTTATTTTATCTCTCGTGGTATTATCACATCAGAACCATTACAAGATGTGATACTACCTGAAACTCAGGCTGGAATTATATTTTCCTTATCCTCTCAAATAAAAATGTTTTACCGTCCAGTTGGTTTGACGGAAGAGGGGGCTGATGAAGCAGCCAAAGAAATTGTATTTAATCGTACTGCTACGGGCGTCAAAATTATGAATAATAGTCCGTATTACATTTCGCTTCATGACCTCTTTTTTGGTCATAATAGTATAGCTACTATTGGTCTGAAAAATATGGGGATGATCTCTCCCTTTGAGTCTATGGACCTAACGTCCACAAAAATTGGGAACAACCGACAGGTGTCATGGGTGACTCTCAACGATCTTGGTATGGCAGAAATGCATCAGGGAAAAGTTCATTAATATGCGTACCCTGTACTTTTTTTTCATTATCTTATGCTTACCTGTAAAAAGTCATGCTGATGGGTTAAGTATTGATCATACCAGGGTCATTATGAGCTCTACATTGCACAGCACAGAGATAGTGATTAGCAATACCAGTAAATATACCTGGCTTGTGCAGAGCGGAATTGTTCATTCTCTCGGCAGTACAGAGAAACTAACACCCTCGGAAAAATTTTACATTTTGCCACCGATTTTCAAATTACCATCAGGTCAGTCGCAAACAGTACGGATAATTCGTCGGCAACCTGTAGGGCAAAATAACCAAGAAACATTACAATACATTGTTTTCAAGAGTATACCTGCAATTGATAAAAAATTTTTTGAACTGAACAAAGTCAAACAGCAGCTATCAGTATCACTGAGTTTAATTATTAAACTTCTTTCACGTCCCGCTGACCTTAATGTATCGTGGGAGAAGTCTGTTTCATTATTATCATTTACGAAAAAAGAACATGCGTTGACGATCAGCAATACCAGTCCGTATTTTCTGACTCTTAGCAGAGTTTTTGTCAATGGAACAGAAATAGCATTAGGTGGTAAACAGAGAACGATTACCCCTTTCAGTAAAATTACTCTCGATAAGGTAATAACATCGTCAGGGGATGAAATCAAATGGACTCTCATCAATGATCAGGGCGGTGAAACCAGAATGATGACTTATAATTTATTATAACAAAGGATATCTATGCCCTTTCTGCGCCAGATAGTTGTGTTTCTAATAATAGTAATAACAAACAAAGGGCTGTGCGATGAGAGTACACCGGGTATTTTTATTAATAAAACTAAACTGATCTTCTCTTCCCATTTAAATAAAACCGTGCTCAGGGTGGTTAACCATACAGCCGAGCATTATTTATTACAGGCAGTAATTCAAAGTTACGATCCTAAAACGGGTATGGCAGCTAATGATAATCAAGTATCACCCTTTATAGTTTCTCCTCCTGTCCACGAACTACGTGCCGGTGATGATACTTTAGTGTCTTTACTTGCAGTGCCGTCACGCGCGATTCTCTTACCATCAAGCAGAGAAAGTTTATACTATTTGACGCTAAGGCTAATACCATCTGAAATTAAAATGTACAATTCGGTTAAATTACGCTTAGTCACTGCTTATAACATCAGGGTCTACTGGCGCCCGATGCTTGATTCAATTAAGGAAAAAGATATTTATTTTTCTTGCAATAATGGTGGATTAAATATTTTAAATCGCTCGGGTCATTACAGGGAAGTGACGCAGCTATTTATTGATAAGTATAAGATAAAAAAGTCTCTACTTATTAGACCAGTACCACCTTATGGTAAATTGGAAATAAATACTTCTGTTCAACATTGCTCACCAGGCGTCCATCAGGTTTCATGGCGCTTTCGGGATGACTCTGGTGTGCCATCTGATTTATATCAAATGGAATTTTAGCGAGTTGTGATATGAATGTTTTGATAAGAAAATTCCCTTGTATTTTTTGTAGCATTCTGATTTTTTTTGCCCCTGTTGTTGCGCATGCAACTACGATGCCAACTCTGACATCTGCTCCTTTAGAGGAATACGCATATTTAAACTTTCATGCAGTTGTTGAAGCCACAACATGCGATATCTCTCTGGATAAAACAGAGGTTGAAACGACGATAAATAAATCGGTACTGTCTGCTGTAGGTCCAAATAATGTCTATCCGCTTGAGATTCTCGGGCTAACTCTGAATAACTGCACAGGCCTCATTGAGGCGGGAAAGAATGTGATGGTTGGTTTTAATGGACAGGTGGCAGATACTGATCGCACTTTCCGTGCAGCAGATTCGAAAAATGTTAAGCTATCCGCTGTTTTTAATTTTACCGATCAATTCACTGCTCCCAACATTGCACATTGCAACCAGGGTAATGTGATTAATTATAATAATCTTACTGCAAATTTACTTCCATGGCCAGTAACGCCTGCTCCTTCAGGTGAACTCCACTCATTGAATGATAGCAAGGCAAAACTGTTCATAGGCATTTGTGTTCCGCCTGATGGTGATTCAGGAAATGGTCAATTTCACGCTGCATTAGATATCACATTATTCTTCATCTAATCATGAATCATAAGAAACTTATTGATCTGCTCTTATCCAGAGTCGAAACAAACCTTCTCAGATTATCATTAATATTAATGATTGTTGGGCTATTTTTTTTCCAGAAATCGTGTCATGCTGAAGATTATTTCGATCCTGATCTACTGGTGACAGACCAGCAGGGCAGCATAGAAAAAATAGACCTTAGTCAGTTTGAAAAGGAATCATCACTTGCTGAAGGAACATATCTGGTTGATGTTATTGTTAATACTGTATGGATATCTTCAGAAATGGTTAAGTTTAAGGTATCTCCCCACGGAGAAAAATTGACTGCGCAGTTAAACCGCGAACAACTTAGTCGTTGGGGCGTGAATACTAATAGTAATGACGCACTTGCAGCTTTAAAAAAAGGTGAATATATTGATGATTTGTCACGTGTTATTCCCGGCGCAACGCTTCGTTTTGAACAGCAGAAACTAAAACTTAATGTTGAGATTCCACAAATAGTAATGAAATCATCTGAATTCTCTCAGCTGCCTGCAGTTGACAAATGGGATGACGGCATACCAGCTCTGATGTTTAATTATATGCTCAGTGGTATGCAAAGTGATGCTGATTTCTCCAACAGACATGCAAGAATGCGTTCTTTTTTTCTTTCATCACAAGGTGGTGCAAATTGGGGGCCATGGCGGTTACGCAGTTCCATTACATGGTCGCAACAGGCAAATTCACCGACATTCTCTAACCGATATATTGCGAGAGATCTAAAACAATTAAAGAGCGAATTTACTCTGGGAGAAACCTGGACACAAAATGACATACTGGACAGTATTAATTTTACAGGTCTTAAGTTGAGATCCAGTGATGACATGAAACCTGATAATCAACGTGGTTTTGCTCCTGTTATTTCTGGTATTGCCAGCTCGCGTGCGCAGGTTAGTATTTATCAGAATCATAATCTCATCTATCAGACATCCGTTGCTGCTGGAGATTTCCGGCTAACAGATATCCCACAGACAATGAATAGCGGTGAGTTGACGGTAATTGTCCGGGAAGCAAATGGTAATACCCAGCAGTGGGTTCAACCCTATACCGGACTCCCCATCATGCAGCGAAATGGCCATGCTGAATATGAGTTTGAGATGGGGAAAGCTATATTTAACTCTTATCATAAGGATGTTAAACCTGCATTCGGTCAGGGAACTCTTATTTATGGTTTACCTGCAAACACCACTGGCTATGGAGGCTTTTTGCTTTCTCGAAATTATGTAGCCATGACGGCAGGTGCTGGCGTTTCACTGGGAGAATTGGGCGCTGTATCGATTGATAATACCTGGTCGCATGCAAGCCAGCCTCATAGTTCTACGGTATCGGGTAATGCATGGCGACTTAAGTACTCAAAAAATCTTCTTACTACGGGTACAACTATTGATATCTACGATTTTCGTTATGCGTCGCGTGGTTATATGTCCTTTATGGATAGTCAGACTTTACCTGTTATAACTTCTTTAATGGGTAGTCAGGTATTAGGTGCATTATACAGAAACAGAAGGCGTCGCCGGAATTTACAGCAAATCATTTTGCGACAAAATTTTAGTCATTGGGGAAATTTGAATCTTAGCGCAATTCATGAGGATTACTGGAATTCAAGTGAAACTGATAACCGTTTTAGTTTTGGATATGGATTGTCTGTTAGTTCGGTTTCTATGTCGTTAAACATCTCCGTTAATAAAAGTCAGCTCACTATGCCAGGGCAGAAAAAGAATTGTGAGGTTTCTTTTAACCTTTCAGTACCGCTGGATACCTTATCATCCAATGCAAATTCCCGTTATGGTGATCTCAGTTACCAGGCAATTCGCGATCCTCGGGGGGATTTTAGTCAAATGGCCAGCCTTTCCGGAATGTTAAATGACAACTGGAATTATGAGTTTGGACAGTCATCGTCACAAGGCCAGGATGCGATGACAATGTTAAACATGGGGTATGACGGAAGTACGGGTAATGCGCAATTTGCCTATGACTGGAGTCATCATCAGAAGACGGCGAGCGCCAGTGCTACTGGCGGCGTTGTCATCCATCCCTGGGGAGTGACGCTGGCACCTGTTTTAGGGGATAGTATTGCTCTGATCCGCGCCCCCGGCGCTTCCGGGGTTCATATCGTTAATACTCACGAAAATACCGATTGGCGAGGTTATGCCGTGGTTCCATCACTCACTAATTATCGCTATAACGCTATTAATCTCGATCCTGATGGTCTGGATAGCCATGTTATGTTAACGGAAACCGGAAGGCGCGTTGTGCCGACTAAAGGTGCTGTTGTTGTTGCAGAATATCCCGTACGCACCGGAAGGCAGGCCATTATAACATTGCATTATCAGCGAGGTGTTGTCCCTTTTGGTGCGATGGTAAGTTTAGCGACGGATCATAATAAAGGGAACGCGGGGATTGTTGGTGAAAATGGTGAAGTTTACTTATCCGGATTAACTGATGAAGGATACTTACACGTTATATGGGGTAGTGAAATAAATAAACAGTGCAGTACATCTTTCAAACTACCGCACGATTCCGACCGTTATTTAGATGAATTAACCCTGACGTGTCATCAATACCCTCTTTCCTCGAGATGAACTTATGTTCAGATTTATGTTCCTGCTGTTCCTTATGGTCTGTTCTTGTTCCCACGCAGCATCATTCTTAGCAACATCTGTCTCTGATGGCAGCCAGGCGCAATGCGAAATTACTGGCATAAGTCATACACAAGGTGCTGTTTTTCCTGTTGCGCTTGGTGTTCGCTGTAGTTACCAAACACAAAATAATCGAAAATTTGCACTGTCCATTGGTAGCTCCATTACTGTCGATATTTCCGTGAGCTGTAACGGACTTCTGAACACGCCTCCTTCACCATTGGGAAAAGTGTTGTCCCCTACAGGAACAGATATGAGCTCTTATTACCCTTTGGGATACTTGTTTAATGCAGGAGCAGGACAAATTTTATGTCAGATATTTTTTAATAATTCCAGCCAAATAGTGAAACCTGGATTATACGTTGCCGGGTTATTCAGTGATTATCAGGGCCAGCCAGACGCATGGGAATTGGATGGTTATGCCATAATCAATAATAGGACCGTACCACAAGATACTGGTTCTGTTTACTGTTATCTTATTACTCCTCAAAACATTATAGATATGGGGATTATAAAACCGAATAGTGAGTCGAAACAAATGAGCATTGATATTGGGGTCAATTGTTCTGGGGCAACCCCTTCGATGGATACTGAGTTGGGATATTCTGTGCGATTTAGTAAATTCAATTGTTCTACTGATTGTTCGTTATTGGGTGAATATGTTCCTTATCCTGGCAGTGTTGCCGATCCCGGTGATGACCCGCAAACCGGTTTTATTATGAATGATGTTATGCAGTTTAAAAATGGTCAGACGACGAATACAAAAAACTATACCACGTTATGGAAAATCAGAGATAACAGCGGAAACCCCAGAGATATTTCGGCTAAAGCATATGTGGATATATATTATTATTAGGATTGGTTATTTTTATATCAGCACCCTCTTAAGGATTAAATTCATAGCATTATGCATATGCACGGCTGATACTATTTTTTATATTATTTTACAGCCATTGTTCTAATCAAAACCCTTCCCATTTAAAGCACCATTTCTAACCAGTTTATATGTGGGTGTTTTCAATTATATTTTAATGATTAATTTAAATGATAGCCTGTAATACTTATTACCGTTAATTATAACTGTTTTATGGTTTTTTATTTATTTTGATTTTTATTAATCTTGTTGAATCTAATCAGAGAGCAAAGGATCAAGGTTTTGATATGACTTCAACAGTATATGAAAAAAAAACCACGCATGATGGGTTAACAGTCACATTAAGCATGCGTAAAGGTGTTTATAGAGGAGGCGTATACTTCGATAGTGCTGACCTGGGGTATCTGGGGGATATCGAAAAATATCATATTTATTATCTTTTGGAGGTAACTGATAAATATGGTAATCCTGTTTCTGGAAAACAAATTACATTGAATGTCAATACCATTAAATTTCCTACAATCAGTGATTTTAAAGATTATGAATCTGTAATATATTACTCAGGTGATTTAAAGAAAGATAATCCAAAAATTAATACCTGGAATAATGTAAATCTTGATAGTAATGGTGAATATCTTGCTGGCTTACTCCCTTGCTTGATAAAAAGTGGGGCTTCCAAATTCAAACTGGATGCAGATGGTCCGCTTATTTACGCAGTAGTTGAAATGGTTTTTATTGTTGATGATGTTGATATTCGAGCTGTAATGAATATTAATGATAATTTTGAACCACTAAATCTTGCACCACTGGATGACTATCCAGTGGTGACTAATTCTACAGGTGACTATAGAGATATCACTGATACAGTAATTTACTATCCATCAGTTAATGATCTTGAGTACCCACAGTTAAGTAAAAAAGTGTATTTTGGGTTTCGTGAAGATGCTACTTACATATATGAGGCAAAAGATCTGGTCGGGGTTTCGGTAGATAAAAATAATCAAGCCACAATGCCATTTACTGAGAGTGAAATTAATAATCGAGCCGTCTGGGCTTATGGGGCTAATACATCTGGTTCTTTATCTGCACCGTTACGTTGTCGGGAAGTTAATTCTCAACCCAAATCCGAAATTATAATCAGCCCGCAAAATAACAGCAATATCTTTCCCGGGCAGACGCTTTATGCCACGTTTCAGTATCAACTGAAAGCCGGTGAACATTTTTCCGGAACCGAGTGTCCCTTTGCATTAAACCGGGGGAATTTTTTTCCTCCTGAAATCTCCTGGTGGCAGGAAGGGGATACCTTATATGGCGGCTGTTTACTGACTGTGGATGACAG
>NZ_VATP01000005.1:126209-222849 GCF_005781125.1 Escherichia sp. E2748 | reverse complement strand
AACAATTTGGTGAGGTGTCCGAGTGGCTGAAGGAGCACGCCTGGAAAGTGTGTATACGGCAACGTATCCGGGGTTCGAATCCCCGCCTCACCGCCATATTCTGAGAAGAGCTCGTACGAAAGTACGGGCTTTTTTTTCGCATGTGACCCGTCCTGGCGGGGTGAGAAGCCCGGACCCGGGTTCGACAACTGGCGGCAGCCAGTTGGACAGACCGCGAACGCAGTGAACGGGCTGCCCGCAGGGCGAGCGAAGCGAGTCAATCCCCGCCTCACCGCCATCTTCTAAGAAGAGCTCGTACGAAAGTACGTGAAAATCAGTGGCTGATTACTATACCCACTAGTCGTAGGATACGGCAAATATGGCTTTGCTTTGGACTTCTCCAGGCTGTAGTGCTTCCTCCTTCACGCGGACATATTTCGCGGTAATCGGGAAGGTGTACTGATTCTCAATGGCCGCCATTTTAGTTAGTTTGTTCATCAGAGTATCGCCCAGTTTTAACGGTGTCGTTGCGTTACCATTATAAATCTGGAACCCAACCCCCTTAGCACCATTAAGCGATGTGTTTTTCAGAATGGTTCCACTATCATCCCATTCACCGCGCGCAACTTTAAAAGTCACAGGATTAGTCGTGACGTTATAAACACTGTCACAATTTAAAACCAGATCTATAGAACCTGATTTTGTGTTATTGGCAGATTGCATCTCACTTATCGTTGTTTCTGGCATTCTTATTTCGTAAGTCGGTTGCGAGAAACTACAGGTTGTAGGTTTGTGTTTGATGCTAAATTCTATATTCTGAGTATAAGAAACATCACTATTTAGTCGCCCAGAAAACCAACAATAAAGCCATGATATGATATTATTATTGCAAGAGTTATCTGTTAGTATGCTAATAGCGGGGCGCGGGATGGTTATCTTGTCGATATTGGTGGTTATTGTATGGTCTACTTTACTCGTTGGTGCAACATATTCTGCCTTAAGAGTGAATGGCTTGGTATTTATAACATCCTGAGTGTTATATTCTTTTGGAGAAGCACCCAAGGAATCAGTTCCAGTAGAAACAGGAAAACCACTACTCTCAAGGTTAAATTTCATAAAAATTGATTTCCCCGAATCCGACTCTCTAAGTTCAACGATATAATCTTTTAACGGTGTTGCATAATACATTTTATCGCTTGTTGCATTACATGTGAACGTATCCACTAAGTTTGTATTAATCACAGCCGTTACCGTATCTTGTGCCATATCTAGTTCTATCGTTTGGCTTGCTGTTGTATTAGGCCCCAAGGTACATTTAGCCTGTCCCAAAAATGGCAAAGCCAGTAAAAACAAAAACCAATATTTCTTCATAAACAAATCCTTTAACGACAAATATAAACTTTATTCTCATCAATAACGTTATCAAAGGTAATAGTGCAGAATTGTTCCTGCTGTTTATTAACCGAGACGCGAATCGACGCGGGAACATCATTGGTGCGAATAAATATCCGGCTTCCCTGTCCTACTAAGCCCACATTGTTGCCGCTTTCATCTTCAACCTCATAACCAAACGGCAACGGAGAGCCATCAGGGCGTTGGGAGATGAAATACCAGGGCTTGCGTTTATCAGTCTCAAACTGCGTCATCACTACCGCCCCACGATAAGGAACGGTGTTTTTACGGTTACCCAGTAGCGCCACATCGCTTTTACTGTCGGCAATATCCAACATCAACGTATTTTCACGATACGGCGTCAGGTTGTCATAAATAGCGTAGCCTCTGCTATCCGTGGTCAGGTAACGATATCCCTGCACCGCCGCTCCCTCCAGTCCCGGCGCTTTGACGATGGCGAACGTATCGGAAAGTCTGGGAGCCAGTGCCACCCCGTCCGACCACGCGACTAAACCGCCTTGAATATTACCGCTAACTTGTTGATATCTTTTCGACTGGCTATAGCTGCCACCAATAGTCGCCAATGGCGCACGCCAGGTCAGGTTTCCACCTGCTGTTGTTTCGCTGCCCTGGTGTTGATGGCTTAAGTTAGCCCCGTAGCTGAACTGATCGCGACTCCCCGCTACACCGCTGAGGCTGGTATTATTCGACCGATAGCCGTCTTTATCAAAAGTGGTCGAGTTAGAAACAAATAAATCTCGTCGTTTTTCAGTGATTCCATCGCCCCACGAGAAGGGAATTGAGAAATATAAGTTAATGCGTCTATCTTCGCGGTTATCTTCATCGTAGGTCTGGCTAACAGACAAGGTATAACTAAGGCGTTCCCAGGAGTTCGAATAGCTGAGTTGATAATCTTTCTCTGTCCCGCTGCGTTCCCAATAATCCCGCCATTGACCGCTGACCGACAGATATCCCCAATTTTCCGGTAATGACTGGTTTATATTTACAGAAAAGCTGTTCTTACGACCAAAATCGTACTGATAATAGTCGGCGATATCATAAACTGAGTCATCTTCTCGATTATAGCTTTTCCTGTTATTTGCCCAGACGTGATCGTTAAAAGTACGATAATCTCGAGAAGAATAACGCCAGGCCGCCAGCGAAAATTGCGTTCCACTTTGAGAGAGATATTTGTTCCAGGCAATCTGATAACTTTGACCATTAAACACATCACCGTTATCTTGTTCACTGTGGGAATGGGTAAAATCAACCGATACAGCACCAATCGGTGTATTCCATCCCGTGCCGAGAACAAACGATGAGTAATTATCAGACAACTGCGTGCCAGCATAGAGTGTCAGCAAATTATTAAGGCCATACTGATAGCTTCCCTGAATAAAATCTGACTGATCGCTGGCTCCCTCAATACGACTACGTCCGGCAGCAAATTCATATTTCGAAACGCCCGGTTGCAACATATTTGGTACAGATGAATAAGGTACACGATAACGCGACACCGAACCGTCAGCTTCTTTAACGGTTACTTCCAGATCTGCACCACCACCAGCAAGTTGCAAATCATCAATGGCGAATGGACCTGGCGGAACCTCTTTCTGGTAAACCACAAAGCCATTTTGTTCGATAGTGACAAGTGCGTTACTTTGGGCAACACCACGCACCACTGGAGTAAAGTTCTGTTTAGAGTTCGGCAACATCTGCATATCGCGCCACAGGCGTACACCGCGAAAACGCACGGAATCAAAAACATCAGAACCGGTATACATTTCACCAGCACGCAATGTGCCAAGAATCTGTGGAATTCCGCGCTCCAGATATAACGTGTTACTCTTCCATTTACCGCTGCTCTCGTCACTTTTCGTATAATTGGCATTTGAATGCAACTGCCAGCCCAGAAGATTCAAACCACTATTCAGATTTAAATAGCTACTTTTATTATCTCCTCCGTGCTTATAATTACTGTAATACTGACTGGCATAATAAGACGTATATAATGCGTTAATCCCGCGATCCCATGCCTCAGGCGGGACATATCCGCGTTCATACTCAACGACATAGGCCTGGGGTACACTTAACTTCAGGTTAAAATGCCCAATATCATAGTCAACGCTGCCGCCCTGTACCGCTTCCCGAAGTGGTACACATTCTACACTTTTATCGATATTAATGCCTTCAGTGAGGATACCTATTTGCTTTAACTGCTCCCAGGATAAACATGTTGCATCCGGATCATCTTTAATATCGACATTATAATGTCCGCGCCACTGATTATTCAGGTAAACATCCATATCATAGATACCAGGCATCGGCTTATCACTATCAATATGATAGTCAGAAATTTTTTCCCCATTTAATCCGCCAATCATAAAATGGGTGTCAAATGTTTCATCTTCCGCCCATGCAGGAGAAGTAGCCAACACCGACAGGATAGCCAGCGTAATAGAATTAAGTTTAGACATAATCAATCCCTGATCTATTTGACGGTTTTTACTTTTTCACTCAAATAGTTTCCATTATCATCAATAAGTGTAATTGTATATTGATTGATGGCTGAGGCTGTGGTTATAGTCTTATCTGACCAGGGGGCTAATAACAACGTTTCCTTATTTATCTTTGCATTCCCGGTAAACTCAGGAATAGTTATCCAGTTTGCGGAGTTGTTTTTGATATTAACACCGCCATTGGCATGTTTAATACTCAGACGACGAAAACTTTCTTTATCCACGCCAGTAAGCCCTTCAGGGCGGTAGATAAATTTAATACGGTTTTGCATGGCGAATTTAATGCCATTCTTATCTTCTAATTCGGGGCAATTAGGTGGGATGTCTAGCACATTGAGGAAGAACAGGCTTTCGCGATCTTTTGGTAGTGTATTCGCCAATTTTTTGATTTTGAGTTGTTGCCCTTCCCCCCCTTTTACGTGAGCGACCGGTGGCGTCAACACAAACGGAACATGAATTTTTTCTGGGGGTAGGCTGGTATCGCCATCATCAATCCATGACTGAACCAGGGCGCTACGATTACCTTCATTCATTAACTGAACGGTAATCTCTTTTTTCTGTTCTGGATAAATAACACGAGTGCCGTAGATATAGACACCCCCCCACGCAGGCGTGACCATGCCGGCCAGCAAGAAGGCTATAAATTTTTTCATGATAACAATCCTTGTTATTGAAAATCGGCGACCGAAGCCGCCGATAAACACGGTATTAATCTGTCACGACAGTCATTGTCAGGGCAGATTTAACATCACCCGGGGTCACTGTTTCACCAGACTTTGCATATTTTGCACTAAAGTTAAGCGTATACAAACCATCCACACCTTGTCCATTTAATTCAATAACACCATCCTTTGTGATTTTCTCTTCGTTACCATTATTAACATAATAGACAGCAAACCCTGCGCCATTATCCGAAGCAGTATTAACCGTAATATTGTTATTAGAGTCAATGAATTGAGAACTGGAAAACGTAATTCTTGGCGTTTTATCTCCAACACATTGAACTTTTAGAGGCACGGTAGTTGTATTTGAATAAGTATCAACGGTATTGCCAACAGCTACATTTTCAAATTGATCAGCACCAATTTCGTTCATAGCAATGGTTGCAGTACTACCGTCGATAAATTGACAAGTAGTTCCTGCAACTTTACCGGTAATAATCAACTCGCCCTGTTGATTCCCTTCTGCAAAAGCCCCTGCGCTCATAAAAAGAGAAGATAATACTGCAACTGCAATAATTGAACGTTTCATAGTCTATTCCTTAACTAATTTATTCCAGGTGATTAAGAGTCTTTGTCCTCTCGGAAATGAATTTCGCAAATTACATTTGCTATCGCAATGTAAACAAGTTGTTTTCGTGATTCAAATCAAATTATAAAAAATACATAACAAACAAAAAATACCCATAAAAATATTCACCTTGTTTACTATTCGGCATTATTTGATGTCTTTGCACGGTAGATTAATACGTATAATTAATTGCGGGTTGTTTATTTTAAATAAATATCCGTATACTGATGACAATGTTAGGTATTGAACTCTTTATTCTATTTCCAGCCAGAAATAGGCTTTTCAATAGACAAAAAGACCTGACGGTAAGGCCAGGTCTTTTATACATTACATTACAACTAACCAATCAAAACCAGGGAATTGTAGCGGTTGCGCTTAATCCATAACTACTGAATACCCCTTTAACCGGTTCTGTACGCAAATCCCCGTGTCGGATAAACAACTTGAACTGTTGCTGACTCGACAAACTCTTCATATTAAGAAAAGGTAAGTCGGTCCGCTGTTCAGCTTGCGTCGCCAGTCGCTCAATCGCCTGTTCTTCAGTAAGCCAGCCTTTTTTCACTGAACGCCTTAACAGACGCTGGGGGTTACTTTTAACCTGCACACGGCTTACGACTCGCCAGCCCTTTATTTCTGGAACGGGAGTGACAGGTGAACATTGGCAATAGTCCGTTAGTCCTTTACGCCACGCTGAGGCTTCAAGCGCCTGTAATGTCTGGGCGCTACCATGCAAGCGTAAACGCGCTCCTGGCATAACATTTACGTCCGGGAAACTTACGCCGATATCGCCTTGCCCTCTTGCACCTAATGCCCGATGCAGTTTGGCAACTAACGCCGCCATCAACATTTCGCTCGAAAATTCAGGATCTGGCAGAACGCGGATCTCAAGGTAGTGATCCATTGGCAGCTCCTTATTCCGATTTCTCACCAAAGACACCGCCGCGGATCAGCACAGCCATCACGTAGTGCTGCTGCTCAACGTCTGGTTTCATCCCTTTCGTCACCCAATTGTCCAGTAAGGTATAAAAGTCGAGTTTTTCTTTCGGTTGACGGCAGGCCACACCGCGACTGGTTACAGAACCGTATGGTTCCACGGCGATAGCACCTAATTCATCCACTTTTGGATGCCAGGTATCGATGGTACGTAAAGCATTGCCAATCTTCTGAGAGTGGATACCGGCAATGCCAGCCACCTGGTATAACACGCGACTTTTGCTACTGTTACTGTCGAGTACCAGATCCTGCGACGGGAAAACTTCTTGCCCGGCGCCAAGACGGACCTGCGCTTCAACGGTAAGCATCACCCACTCTTTTCCGCTCAATCCTTGTTCAATCGTTGCCGCCAGTTTCGTGACGCTACTCTGGCCCTGATCAAATTGACGTAAAGAGAAGTCATGGCTGTTAAAAGTCCATGATTTGTCGTTAGCGGTGACTTTCACCTGAATTTGCTCGGCACCGATACGGTTACGCCACAGAAAACGGCCATTTGCCAGATTCAGGGCATAGCGAAGCGCCAGTTCTTTAAAGCCATGTTCGCTGATATAACCTTCAATAACGTCAGAAAGCACCTCCTGATAGGCCATATCATTACATACTGAAGGTGAGGATAAATTACCCAGCACGCGCAGCGTAAACATCACTTTTAGCGTATCCGCATCTACCGGAAGCGCTGCCACATCTACCCGCTGCAAGTTGGCTTTTTGGATTTCTGCATTCAGCTTTAACGCATTACTGGAAATTGCATCTTTCAGGCGATTGGAGATGGTTCCGCGAACCGCTTTCTCCTGAATCTCAATAGGTTGCCATTCATTTCCTTGCCAGTTACCTGCGTACATCACCGCGTCAGAGGTTGCCAGTTTGCGCTCAAATGCCAGTACCGACGCCGTTTTTATTGTTACAGGAGCCTTTGCCATAATTATGTCCTTATTCTGTATCGTCATCTTCATTAGTAATAGGGTCGTCAACGACTGGTATTGCCGAGCAATAGTAGCCAGTGTCCGTTGTACGGTAACGCCACATCAGCGGTTGCAAGCCAGTAATACGATGTAATCCGCGCCATTCGCCAATGCCATAAACTGCTTCGGCAAAGGCAAATGGTGTTGAGGTATCGCGCGCATTTTCAACTTCACCGGGTGCGTAAACAGGAGAAATGCGTTGGTAGCCACACATTAACGGTACCAGGAAACCAGGCATTGGCTTCGGCTGGTATACCCATTGTGCGCTGTTGTCTTCTGCCGGAGATTCGGCCTGATATTTAACGGCAGCAAAATCAAGCCAGGCATCAAGCAACGATATATCGGGATGTTGTTGGTGATGATCAGCCAGCCATTCACTGCGATCGTAAAGCGCATAGCCAGGCATTAAACGCCAGATGATTTTACGCAGTTGCTTTTCATCTTCAGGGGCATGAAAAAGCTGTGGTTCGCGCATGTCAACAATGCTGCCGCCCGCCAGTTTGTGGCTCTGGCAGAGCATTTTCAGATGGTCGCAAAGAGCTTTTCTGCCATATTCACCATTGGTAATTTCGCCATTACATTCAATCAGCAGAGAAACCGTCAGGTGCATACGGCCCTCTTCATTGAACGAGGCGGTTTTACCTTCTCTGGTTAATGGGTTACGGGTGAGAGCGAATTGAAAATCGCGCCCGGAGCTGTACGCCTGAATATGCTGTTCATGGCTTACTACCGCACAACCGTCAAAACTTACGCCAAATTCATCCACGACTTTTCGAGAAAGCGCATGGACATAACCGAGAAAATGGGTCATCGACGGGAATCCCCAGGTCAACCCGGAGACGGCGTTAGCGTTTTCGATGCGTACATGGGGTAACAAGAGCAGATAACTCATTTCAGCGCCTCCTGCAAAACGGCTTCCATTTCACGCATCCGTTGAGTAAACAGGGACTGACTGCGCCACTCCCTTTGCTCGACAGCACCGACATCGAAACGGGCTTTTTTCAGGCGATAGTTCAGCCAGCGCGCGAAATCATCGGCTACCGTCTCTTGCCAATCATTTTTCTCACGTTCCAGTTTGAAAGTCTCATCTGAGAGGCTTCGCCACGGGTCCAGCCAAAGTTGTTGGTGGCGAGGTAAGTCTGGTGATTGCGCGGACCATCCCTGCCATTTTTCTTGCTGAAATGAAGACGCCTGCATGAACAGCAAATCAATCAACTCGTCAATATATTTCGCCCGCGCAGTACGGATATGAACATTGTTTATGTCAACCTTCAGCAGGTAAGTCATCCGGGCTATGATGCCTGAAGCCGCCCGATTGAAATCGCCGCGTAGGGAAAAAATACTGCGCATGTTTTGTGGTGCGCGATCCAGCGTCTCCCAGGTAGGTGGCATTGATGGCAACAGCCAGACACGGCCACCACGCACACTATTGAGCAGAGAAATATTCTGCGGTTTTGTGCCACCAAAATGCATTTCGGCAAGATTAGGAAACCGGATATCTGGCTGAGAGTGCCATTTTCCTGCTTTGCGGGCATCGCGAATGGCTTTCGATTCCTCACTAAAGCGAACAGCCGTTAGCTTTTCATACATCGCCTGCGCCAGTGAACTGGAAAACAGCGGGCAGAGCAGATGATAGCCATCATCGACAGGGAAATAGATTTGCTTCGAAAGTTTATGCGCTTTAATCCACTCCGAAGCATATGCTTCACTAAAGCATTCAACCCATTGTTTTAATTGTTCAACATCCAACGCAAAAGCATTTAATGATTGATAATCGCCACGTTTTAAACTGGCGAGTAATGAATCACCGTTGACTTTCGTTAGCAGTAGCTTTGCAACATCAAAAACGGCTGCGTTACCTTCTGCATCCTCTTTAATAATTGCCAGTGATGCTGTATTTAAATATCCTTCGCTGACGAATTTCTCCAAATAACGTCCATATGCTTTGGAGTCACCATTACTATATTTTGTCCCGTGGGAGATTATCCTTATAGTACGAACACGCTTTGCCGCATCCGTTAACCAGTTACGTGGCAGGTAGCGTGCTTCGAGTTCCTGTCGCTCCAGAGCGATAACGCTGGCGTCCTCGCCCTGCTCCAGTCGCTTTGCTGCTTCTTTTTCAAAGGCTTCGATTTTGGGTTGCCTTCGCGAAGCGATGTAGTCAGTAATAAATTGTATTAGCGCCGTTTTTTCCATCTCGGCTCCTTTCGTTAATCCATCAAATTGAAGTTGCTCCCTGACTTCACTGAAAAATCTCCGTAGCCCAACCAGGCTTCAGTACAACGACACACACAGCAAAAGGGGCAACGCCCGTGGTGATAATCATGGATAGTTCACCTAGAGGTATCTACGTTTCAATCTAGTTAAACCCATGCAATAACCAAGAGTAATATTACCATGCATAAAATATTTGCCACACAATGGTTTAATAACTAACATTCACGCACTGCCATCGGCAGCTAAGAAATAGAGGTATCTCCGGATACGGACTTGTAAACTGCCGTACAGGCAGCTAGCGCCCCATCACAGGTTGCGAAACACACCTAACCAGGGGTGATAACGCCAGTCATCGACCGCATCTTCTTCACTGGCCGGTACTCTCACTTCAGCAAACATTTCTCCAACACGCTGTATTTCACAACCTTGCTTATCAGCTAAATTCAACAAAACGTGTTGGTAATCCATCACGCCCCAGCAAGCGACGCCGCTGGCGCATCTCACCTCTTCTCGCCTGAAATTCCCTTGCGCTTTACGCTCGTTGTCGCCCGTGCGGGAATAGAAACGCGCTTCGCTTTCTTCATCATCCATATGCAGAAAAAACACCGCCTCCGGCAAAGGGGAATATCGAAATGGCGTCTGGCGCTGCATCCAGCCGTTCCAGCTTAGCGGTGCACGCCACCATTGCGCCGCCACCACATGTTTGCTTTTACTGCTCATCAATTCGGCGGATAAACGACTATGTTCAAGATCAGCCAGTTTGTTGTCATTATTGGCAGACAGGATCCGCGGCAAGGCGTTAATCGTCCGGTAGTCCGCGATCGGAATCAGTTCGCAAATATCGTGGCTATCCAGCAAGTGTTCTTTTGTTTCGAAACCAGGCTTACAAAATGCGGGGGCTTTTTTCTGCAATGATTTGATATTGCTACGCAAAATAACTAGATTCTCACTGGTCGGCACATTTCTACGGTGGCGCTGAATACGTCCGGCAAATTGAATAATCGAACGCATGGAGCTTGGTTCAATAATTCCCCAGTCCGCATCCCAGTCACGCCCCACTTCTATAACCGATGTCCCCAACACCACAAAAAGATGGTGCGATTCCGGACTGTTATGTAAGGCATCTGCGATATCTTCGTTGCTCCAGAAATCGAGTTCGTTATGACGAGTAAAAGCGCGATCCAGCCGCTTCTCAATATCTGAACGCACCGCCAGCGGGTGTCGGGAGTGGTAAACACAGTAATGAATGCAGACATCTTCTGGTGAAGGAATGGCAATCAGGGCTTTGGTCACCGCAACCAGTGGGTTGATATTCGCGAAACGCACCAGGCCAAGCGAAACGGTTTTACCGCTTTCGTGTCGCTGGCGATGCGCCTGATGCAACTTCAGCATTTGCGTATGCACCGTCTGGGCCACACTTTCGGTAACGTCTTGTATCGCGCTTGATGCAGATGAAATTGAAGCTACACGCCCGAAATGCAGTCGCTCTTTTTCAGCCAGCATCACCGCTCGCCGTGCAACAAATTTGGCATGTGCATCACGAAACCCAGGCCCGTCGCAAATGTGCGTTGCATCAGCATCTTTTTCATCAAACCAGGCACAGCAGATATTGACGGGCCTACCGTTGGTACCACAAGACGTCTGCCACATTTTACGCCCGGCGAGATAAGCCGCGAACAACGCCTGAATCAGCCCTGGAGGTAGCGTCGCCGAGGAAAGTAATACCCGCGCTCCCAGCATCCCGGCCCAGTTAATCAAACGACATACCGCATGAAGATCGGCAATATCAAAGTCATCAGGTTCGTCGAGCACTAAATCGCTGGTTAACAGGCGCAACATCGCCGGAAGCTGTTTCCCGCCACGCACACCCTCGGTCGCAGAAATAAGATGATCAATCGTCGAGACCAGAATCGGCGCGGTCACTAACTCCTTAAGTTTGCTGTCATCCTTCAACCATTTTTCCAGCGCCCCGGTATGCAGGCTGCCTTCGTACTTAACGAACTGTTGCTCCTCTGTTGGCGACTCTTGTGAAGCACTTCCGTAATCATTGTCTATTTTTTCCTGCTGCCACAGTTGCTTAACTGCCGACGAACCAATCAGTACCGCCAGCTCATCCTCACCCAGTCCAAGCCGACTGCGCAGAGCATCGCCGGTTTGCAAAGTCAGCGTGCGCAATCCCAGCGCAACGGTAAAGCGGCACCCTTCTCGCTCGTCGGCAAGTGCATACATAATGCGGGCGTTCGCAAAGGTTTTACCACACCCCGTCGAGGCCATATTGACGCCGAAAAATCCCTCTTCCCGACTTCGTTCACGTAGCGCTCGCGCCACATCCCAGGCTTTATCTTGCCAGCGATATTTCACATCTGTGACCCGCTGGCTAAAACCTTTATGTCGGGCAATTGCCGGAAGCGATGCCCGTGTGTGCATCAGTTGCCGCCCAAGCAGATACGCATGATGCGCGACGCCCACAAGGTGCTCGTCTACCCGTTGTTTGAGCGTGCCGCTTTGGCGATCGCTATTTGCCCAGACGATATATTCCGGGTCCTGCCATTTTTGCTGCGCGTCATTAGATGAATAGTAGTGATCGGCAAGCATCAGGCAAAAACGCGCCATATGTAAGGGGAACAACTGTTCCATCTGCCCGTATGTCTTTAAACCGAGCGCGTTGCTTGCCCGGCGAGAAATCTGACGCGCTTTTTCCCGCCAGCTCGCGCTTTGAAGCGGCGTTCCTGACGGAAACTGCCAGACTTGCTCAAAATCCTGTTGCGTCCAGTCATTTTTGCGGTGGTTAACGGCATTCCAGTCAGCATTCAGTTGCTTCTCCAGCCAACTTTCACACCCTTTGCATGATTGTTCCGGCTGTGGAGAAAGATTCTCCGGCATTCGATGATGGGAAAGGATCAGCCAACCTACCGTCCTGGCTAGCGGTTGCAGCGAACTGAATGGACTATTTGAAAAATGAGGCGTGTCTTTTTGCAGACGTTCAAGAATCGCAACTTCATCATCTGCCGTTAATTCCCCGAGTTTCTCCAGCCACACATCGTCTGGCTGTTCACCAACAAACGCCTGAAAGAGCCGCAGTGAGATCCATTCATGCCGATAAGGTTGATAACTGCGTGCGCTCTTATGGGTCAGGCTTTGCTGAAAGCTGCGTCCTGCTTTACCAAAATCATGAAACAACCCGGCGATAGCCGCCAGCAGCGCAATGCTCTCCGCGCATTGCCAGCGATTTTCTTCTTTGTTCACCAGGCTGGTTTGGGTTGTTCGATTCGTGGGAACGCGTCCCTGTGCATTAAAACGACGAATATTACCCACAATCCACATCAACTCCATTTGCCCGTTCTTTTTCAGCCAGTGACATGCCACTGCGGTATTTCGCCTGGCAGTTTTGCGCAGTAAACGGCGGAGTGTATTAACGCCTTCCAGAGTAATCACTGTTTGCCATGCGGCATCACCGGTGCGTTCAGCAAACTGATCAATAATACGGCAGCTTTCCACGCGGGCGTTTTTTGTACAGCGCGAGATAATCAGAACATTCATTGATCAGCCTTAGCCAGTGCCTGGGCCGTATCTTGCAAAGAGGTGATCATGACATCCAGCGCATCCGCTTGTTGAAAGATATTGATGCAGCGTTGACGAAACTCCTGAGCATCTTCTCCCGCCATTGCGGCAATAAATGCTTGTGGCATAACCAGGGCATCTTTAATCAGATCGGCAAGGTCAAAAACGAGGCCACCGCGACGTGTTTTACCGTGCATTACTGCTAAACCGTGCGGGATCCCGGTTACCCACGCTGCCACTGCTGCCAGCCCATAAGCCAGATAATTACCCTGATCGAGGAAGCGGTTAGCCATATCAATCCCACCGCCCCGTTTTGCGCGAGTAAAGTCGCCATAGCCCACGGTTTGGCTCACCATTTTGTAGAGTGCTTTGGTCAATTTGGCCTCTACGAGCATAAGCTGCGTATGGTTTTCCGCCGCGTCTATTTCTTCACGAGTACGATTTAGTAGGGTCTGCAGTGCATTAGCATCAGGCTGAAAGGCGTGTTCACGCTGCATTTTCGCGCTGGTCCAGTGCTTATCGATATGTGTCAGGCGGATTAACTGAAAACGTTTCGCGGCGGCAAGTCGTTTATCTTCAGCAAACCAAAAAGACACCCACTGCTGAAGATATTCTGTAGGGCGATATTCACTTTGCGGACTGAGCCAGGAGACATCAACTTTATTTGCCGAATACAGCGGCGTGCCATCCGTACCACAAAAACCCACCATCACCCCGGCATGGGCAAATTCACGCATCGCCGCCTGAGTAACGGATGTTCCCATCCCCAACATCAATGCCGTGGTATTCGCAATGGGGATATTCCAGTAGTACGACTCCTTACCTTCACTGGTAACATATTCCACTCGCCCACCATTCACCTGCACCCGGCATTTTTCCAGATAATAAATATTGGCGCGTTTAGAGTGGAGAATGGTTTTGAGGTCAGATGGAGTAAGGTAATTGGAAGACATAAACACATCCTGTGATTATTTTTATTTGAAGGAGTTAGGATTAGTACAACATTGATTTCTGTGCGAGAAATTGATTTCTATCGCAATTATCACAATTGTTATTGCGTGTTGTGGCTAATGGTTCGGAGTTGAGAACGCCATAACGCAGCTAAATTTCTGCCATCATCGTATTTGTGAAACTGCCTGTACGGCAGTGAACGATGTATCTGACCCCGATTACATTGCTCAACATTTCTAAGCTGCCTGTGCGGCAGTGAACCGGCAGCAGCCAGCTCCGGGACAGAAACTACCTTTCTAAGCTGCCTGTACGGCAGTGAACGCCCGAATTCGCGAGAAAGGCCTGAATGTAGATTTCTAAGCTGCCTGTACGGCAGTGAACTTACTGACGAGAGCTGGAGTAAGCGTCATGGTTTTCTAAGCTGCCTGTACGGCAGTGAACATCAATCGGGCAGCGCTGCGGGTCAATCAACTTTTCTAAGCTGCCTGTACGGCAGTGAACTTGGGCGATATTAATGATCCGGGTGCCACCCTTTTCTAAGCTGCCTGTACGGCAGTGAACTGGCCAGCTCGGTGAAAACGGCGTCGCCGGTTTTTCTAAGCTGCCTGTACGGCAGTGAACGTTTATCTCTATCACGCGTATCTCGCGTACATTTTCTAAGCTGCCTGTACGGCAGTGAACGGTTTCAGCTAATCAATGAAATCGCGCGGACATTTCTAAGCTGCCTGTACGGCAGTGAACCATTAATTTGTTCACGGGCCTCATCCGTGTATTTTCTAAGCTGCCTGTACGGCAGTGAACTCTTAAAGTAGTTGCTGTTTAGGCCGTGTTGTTTTCTAAGCTGCCTGTACGGCAGTGAACGTGGTATTGCGATTTAGTGGGTGGCACTGAAGTTTCTAAGCTGCCTGTACGGCAGTGAACTGGGTTTTGTGGGTACGGACTTTGTTCTTAATTTTCTAAGCTGCCTGTACGGCAGTGAACGCCGAATCTCGGCGCGACGGCACCCGCCACCGTTTCTAAGCTGCCTGTACGGCAGTGAACTTCGTCCAGTAGTTGCACGTTTACAGCGAAACTTTCTAAGCTGCCTGTACGGCAGTGAACAAAAATCGGACTTGAGCTGTTCGGCCCGAACTTTTCTAAGCTGCCTGTACGGCAGTGAACTCAAATACTACACGTTTAGCCCGTTGTTAATAAAGCAAAACCATCTCATTTTCCTGCTGCAACCCTTTTTTATTCTTACCTTTCAGCAGCGTTAATTATCAACAACTTACCATCATCATCAAAAAAAGGGTCCGAACTTCCCCCACCCCATAAACAAAAAGTCCGTAACCTCTGACGAGATTACGGACTTCACCAACCTACTTAACAATCTGATTAATGCGCGGCTTCCGGTTTATGCTTTTGTGCACTCTGGAACCCGTAGGTCAGCTCATTTTTATCTTTATCCAGCGCGACTGTCACCTGGCCACCATCCACCAGCGAGCCAAACAGCAGTTCGTTAGCGAGCGGTTTTTTCAGGTTATCCTGAATCACACGAGCCATCGGACGTGCGCCCATCGCCCGGTCGTAACCTTTCTCAGCCAGCCAGTTACGCGCTTCCTGGCTCACTTCCAGAGAAACACCTTTCTGATCCAACTGAACCTGCAACTCGACGATAAACTTATCAACCACCTGGTGGATCACGTCTGTAGAGAGATGATCGAACCAGATAATGTTGTCGAGACGGTTACGGAACTCCGGCGTAAAGATCTTCTTGATCTCTTCCATCGCATCGGTGCTGTTATCCTGCTGGATAAGACCAATGGATTTGCGCTCGGTTTCACGCACCCCGGCGTTGGTGGTCATCACCAGTACCACGTTACGGAAATCGGCCTTGCGCCCGTTGTTATCGGTCAGCGTGCCGTTGTCCATCACCTGCAACAGAATGTTGAATACGTCCGGATGCGCTTTCTCGATTTCGTCCAGCAGCAGCACCGCGTGCGGATGCTTGATGACCGCATCGGTCAACAGACCGCCCTGATCAAAACCAACGTATCCTGGAGGCGCACCAATCAGGCGGCTGACAGTATGACGTTCCATATATTCGGACATATCAAAGCGCAGAAGCTCAATACCCAGTGCTTTGGAAAGCTGTACCGTCACCTCGGTTTTCCCGACCCCGGTTGGACCAGCAAACAGGAATGAACCAACAGGTTTATGTTCGTGACCTAAACCCGCACGCGCCATCTTGATGGCCTCGGTAAGCGCTTCAATGGCTTTATCCTGACCGAAGACCAGCATTTTCAGGCGATCGCCAAGATTTTTCAGCGTATCGCGGTCACTCTGAGAAACGCTCTTCTCAGGGATACGTGCAATACGGGCTACCACGGACTCGATATCCGCCACATTCACCGTTTTCTTGCGCTTGCTTACCGGCATCAAACGTGCGCGAGCGCCCGCTTCGTCGATAACGTCAATCGCTTTGTCCGGCAGATGACGATCGTTAATGTATTTCACCGCCAGCTCCACCGCCGCACGCACCGCTTTCGCGGTATAACGCACATCGTGGTGCGCTTCGTACTTCGGTTTCAGGCCATTGATGATTTGCACAGTTTCTTCGATCGACGGTTCAGTAATATCGATTTTCTGGAAGCGACGCGCCAGAGCACGGTCTTTCTCGAAAATGTTGCTGAACTCCTGATAGGTCGTCGATCCAATCACGCGAATTTTACCGCTGGAGAGCAACGGTTTGATCAGGTTGGCTGCATCTACCTGCCCGCCAGACGCTGCGCCCGCTCCAATGATGGTATGGATCTCATCGATAAACAGGATGCTGTTAGTATCCTGTTCCAGCTGCTTGAGCAACGCTTTAAACCGTTTTTCAAAATCGCCGCGATATTTGGTGCCTGCTAACAGGGAGCCGATATCGAGAGAGTAAATCGTACAGTCAGCCATGATTTCCGGCACATCGCCCTGAACAATTCGCCAGGCAAGACCTTCAGCAATCGCAGTTTTACCGACGCCAGACTCCCCAACCAGCAGCGGGTTGTTTTTACGGCGGCGGCAGAGAACCTGAATGGCGCGCTCCAGTTCCTTCTCACGACCAATCAGCGGGTCAATTCCGCCCACGCGTGCAAGCTGGTTCAGATTAGTCGTGAAATTCTCCATACGGTCCTCCCCACCAGCTTGTTCTTCACTGCTCGGCTGGTTTCCTGGTTCAGAAGACTGAGATGGCTCGTCTTTACGCGTGCCATGAGAAATAAAGTTCACCACATCAAGACGGCTGACTTCATGTTTGCGCAACAGATACGCCGCCTGCGACTCCTGTTCACTAAAGATAGCGACCAGAACATTCGCACCGGTAACCTCACTGCGACCGGAGGACTGAACATGGAAGACCGCACGCTGCAATACACGCTGAAAACTCAAGGTCGGCTGCGTGTCGCGCTCCTCTTCACTGGCGGGCAGAACAGGTGTGGTTTGTTCAATAAAGGCTTCCAGTTCCTGACGGAGCGCAACCAGGTCCACGGAACACGCTTCCAGCGCCTCCCGGGCCGATGGGTTACTGAGCAATGCCAGTAACAAGTGCTCGACGGTCATAAACTCATGACGGTGCTCGCGCGCTCTGGCGAAAGCCATATTTAAACTGAGTTCCAGTTCTTGATTGAGCATAGGCACCTCCCCCAATTTTTATACCTGCATTCAGGCTTTTTCCAGCGTACACAGCAATGGATGCTCGTTCTCCCTTGCGTACTTGTTCACCATCGCCACTTTGGTTTCTGCAACCTCAGCGGTAAAGACTCCGCAAATGGCCTTCCCCTGGTAGTGAACAGCAAGCATCAATTGCGTTGCACGTTCTACATCATAAGAAAAGAATTTTTGTAACACGTCAATAACAAACTCCATTGGAGTGTAATCATCATTGACTAATATCACTTTATACATAGATGGCGGTTTTAGCGCGTCGCGAACTTTTTCTTCCGCCAGTTGATCAAAGTCCAGCCAGTCGTTCGTTTTACCCATTGTCAGTTATCATCTTCGGTTACGGTTACCGGCAGAACGCTCTGCCGCTGACAAGAGCGTATTTGCCTGACCAATCTACTCCACATGATAGATAATTATCATCTATCGTTGGTATAAGCGACATCAGTGACATTACTGTCAATAGCGTTAACTGCTTCAAATTTTTGATGCATACCTACCCCCTGGCCCCTGTCAAACGCTTGACGACTCGCCCCATTTCTCTAAATTGTATTTCAAGAGTTGGCGAGGTTTTGAACTGCCCCCTCTCTGACCCCGGTTTATTCCATCTTACTTATATAAGATTTGCGAAGGATGTCGAAGCATGGAAAAGGGTACTGTTAAGTGGTTCAACAACGCCAAAGGGTTCGGTTTCATCTGCCCTGAAGGCGGTGGCGAAGATATTTTCGCTCATTATTCCACCATCCAGATGGATGGTTACAGAACGCTAAAAGCTGGACAACCCGTTCAGTTTGATGTCCACCAAGGGCCAAAAGGCAATCACGCCAGTGTTATTGTGCCCGTCGAAGTAGAAGTAGCAGTCGCATAGCTCTTCTGTCTCATTGTGTACATCCTAAAGGCAAAATGCCAGCCCGATCGGCTGGCATTTTTATCTCAAAAATCACTCTCGCGCCAAAGCATCCACTGGATCCAGCCGTGCCGCATTTCGTGCAGGTAGCCAGCCAAATAAAATGCCCGTAACGGTTGAGCATAAAAACGCCAGCAGCAACGCCAGTGGAGAAAAGCCTATCTCCCAGCCGGGTAAAAAAAGCTGTAGGGTGAAGGCAATTAACAGCGACAGCATTATCCCCATCGCGCCGCCCACCAGGCAAACCAGCACGGCTTCAATCAGAAATTGTTGCAGAACATCGCTGGCACGCGCGCCAACAGCCATGCGAATACCAATTTCCCGCGTCCGCTCCGTTACTGACACCAGCATAATATTCATAACGCCAATGCCGCCTACCACCAGCGAAATCACCGCCACCAGAGTCAGAAACAGTTGTAAAGTACGTGTGGTTTTTTCGACTGTTTTCAAGACGCCGTCCATGTTCCAGGTAAAGAAGTCTTTTTTGCCATGGCGCAGCGACAACAAACGGGTGAGTTGTTGTTCCGCTTCGGTGCTGTCAAAGCCTTCTTTTACTCTTACAGTGATGGAGTTCAGCCACGACTGGCCCATAACCCGCCCGGACATGGTGCTGTAAGGTAACCAGACGCGCAGCACTTTACTGCTACCAAACATCGACTGTTTTTCTTCCGCCACGCCGATGACTCTCGCAGGCATATTACCAACCAGAATGACCTCACCAATCACATCGGCCTTATGCGGGAAAAGCTGGCGGCGGGTGTTACTGTCGAGAACCACCACCTGTGCGCGGCCGTTCAGTTGCTCCTGGTTAAAGGTGTTCCCTTCGCTGAAGGTCATGCCGTAGACATTGAAATAATCGCCGCTCACACCGTTGGCGCTGGCGGCAACATCAACATTGTTATAACGCAGGCGCAGGTTTTGCGAGACAGCGGGCGTGGCAGAGGCGACCCACGGTTGTTTTTGGATGGCGATTAAGTCGTCGTACTTTAGCGCCTGCTGATATTGCGGATCGTCATCGCCAAAATCTTTCCCGGGATAGACATCAATAGTATTCGTACCAATAGAACGAATATCCGCCAGCACCATTTGTTTGGCGGCATCGCCCACCACGACGATAGAAACCACCGACGCAATACCAATAATAATCCCCAGCATGGTCAGTAAGGTGCGCATTTTATTCGCTGCCAGCGCCCGCCACGCCATCGTCAGCGCCTCATTAAAACCACTGACGAATTGCCGCCAGCCAGACGCCGTTTTGACTATCGATTCCGTCCCCGTGGCGGCATTCACCTTTTCAATGGCGGGAGGATTACGCACAATTTCGCCGTCACGAATTTCGATTACCCGCTCCGCCTGAGCCGCAACCTGTGGATCGTGGGTAACGATAATCACCGTGTGCCCGCGATCGCGCAGCTGATGCAATATCGCCATCACCTCTTCGCCAGAATGGCTGTCCAGTGCGCCGGTAGGTTCATCGGCGAGGATCACCTGCCCACCGTTCATTAACGCACGAGCAATACTGACACGCTGCTGCTGGCCACCGGAAAGCTGGGCCGGATAATACTCTGCACGGTCTTCCAGCCCCAGTCGTTGCAGCAACTCCTGAGCGCGCAGCAATCGCTGTTTCCGCTCAAGACCAGCATAGACGGCGGGTACTTCAACGTTCTGCTCGGCGGTTAAGTGCGAAAGCAAATGGTAACGCTGGAAAATAAAGCCGAAATGCTCGCGACGAAGCTGCGCCAGCGCATCGGCGTCCAGCGTGGCAACATCCTGGCCGGCAACGCGATAGGTTCCACTGGTCGCTTTATCCAGGCAGCCGAGAATATTCATCAGGGTCGATTTACCGGAGCCCGAAGCACCGACAATTGCCACCATCTCACCTGCATAAATATCCAGGCTGATGCCCTTTAGCACCTCAACCTGCTCGTCTCCAGCAGGATAGCTACGGCGAATATCCTTTAGTTCGAGCAAGGGCGTCATTGTTCAGCTCCTGGTTTGGCCTCACCAATCACCACTTCATCGCCCGCTTCCAGCCCTTTGACAATCTCAACATCGGTGTCATTGCGCGCGCCAATCGTCACTTCGCGCTCGCGTATTTCGCCATTACGCAGCAGTTTGATTTTATAACGTTTATCACCAACCGAATCCCCCAGTGCCGACAACGGAATGGTGAGTACGTTTTTCACATCAGTGAGTTGAATGTGGACTTGCGCAGTCATATCCAGGCGCAGTAAACCATTGGGGTTTGGCACTTCAAAACGGGCGTAGTAGAAAATGGCGTCGTTGACCTTTTCTGGCGTCGGCAGCACATCTTTAATCTGCCCCTCGTAGCGCGTCAGCGGATCGCCAAGCACGGTGAACCAGGCTTTTTGACCGGGTTTCAGGTGAATGACATCTGCTTCCGACACCTGCGCTTTCACCAGCATGGTACTCATATCTGCCAGCGTCAGAATGTTTGGCGCTTGTTGTGCGGCAATTACCGTCTGCCCTTGCAGAGTGGTGATTTGCGTAACTTCACCTGCCATCGGGGCAACGATGCGGGTGTAATCGAGATTCGTTTTCGCCGTGTCGAGTGACGCCTGATTCCGTTTGATTTGCGCGTCGATAGTGCCTATTTGCGCCTGTTTAACTGCCATCTCCGTCGCTGCGGTGTCGAGATCCTGTTGCGAAACCGCCTGCGTTTGCGCCAGTCGTTGCTGGCGTGAGTATGTCACCCGTGCCAGTTTCAGTTCTGCTTCTGCCTGTTGCCTTTGCGCACGCAGCTCCATCAGTGTCGCTTCCACTTCCTTGATCTGGTTTTCAGCCTGTTCAGGATCAATAACCCCTAAAAGCTGGTCTTTTTTTACTTTATCGCCAATCGCCACCGACAGCGTTTTCAACTGACCGCTGACCTGCGCGCCCACGTCAACCTTACGCAGCGCGTCCAGCTTTCCGGTCGCCAGCACGCTTTGCTGCAAATCACCGGGGCGGACAATCAATGTCTGATAAGTCGGCACGGGCGCGTTGAGTGTTCTCCACAACGCAATCAGCGCAGCGATGACTATCACCAGCGCAATAGCGTAACGCTTCTTAAGGTTTTTTCGCTTTTTCATAAATACTCTGAATGCTCCATATGCGCGCACGGGGCTGCCAACTTCAACGAAACATCAACAAAAATCTAAAATTTACGTTAGTAATTATACGATTGATGTTTGGTTAAGATGCCCGATGGTGAAATCGGTGTTACGTATAATCATTGATTTTATGAATATGTCTCAGATCACTGAACGCGCATTTACACCATCTGAATCTCTTAGCAGCATGTCTCTTTTCCTTAATCTGGCAGGGGGTCAGTGGCGGCCGGGTAAATTCTGGCATCGCCGTCGGTTTCGCCAGAAATTTTTGCTGCGCTCTTTGATTATGCCGCGTTTAAGCGTTGAGTGGATGAACGAACTCTCCCACTGGCCTAATCTCAGAACGCTGTTAACGCGTCAGCCGCGCCTGCCGGTTCGCCTGCATCGCCCTTACCTTGCCGTGAATATGACCCGTAAGCAATTGCTGGAGGCGTTACGTTACCATTATGCGTTGCTGCGCGCGTGCATGTCGGCGGAAGAGTTCAGCTTATATTTGAACACCCCGGGACTGCAACTTGCGAAGCTGGAAGGAAAAAACGGCGAGCAGTTCACGCTTGAACTGACCATGATGATCTCAATGGATAAGGAAGGTGACAGCACAATTCTATTCCGCAACAGCGAAGGTATTCCTCTGGCGGAGATCACATTTACACTGTGTGAGTATCAGGGGAAAAGGACGTTATTTATAGGCGGGCTGCAAGGTGCGAAATGGGAAATTCCACACCAACAGATCCAGAATGCGACGAAAGCCTGCCACGGGCTATTTCCCAAACGACTCGTGATGGAAGCGGTCTGCCTCTTCGCCCAACGCTTACAGGTCGAACAAATTATTGCTGTCAGCAATGAAACACATATTTACCGCAGCCTGCGTTATCGCGATAAGGAAGGAAAAATCCATGCTGACTATAACGCGTTCTGGGAATCGGTCGGTGGCGAATGCGACGCTGAACGCCATTACCGCCTTCCAGGTCAGATAGCACGAAAAGAGATTGTGGATATCGCCAGTAAAAAACGGGCTGAATACCGTCGACGCTACGAGATGCTTGACGCTATTCAGCCGCAGATGGCAAGGATGTTTTGCGGTTAATCAGCCCGACCGCGCGCCAGCCACAGCACGCGTGAGAACATTTTTTTCAGCAGCGTCGGTACGGAGTCCACACCACGACGTCCGGCCTCCATTGCCACTTCAATGGCAAGGTCGGGCTTGGAAGAGCGATGGATCGCTTTTGAAATAATTTTGCGCAAATTCATCGGCACGTTTTCCGGGATCTGCGCCACGCGATGGAACACGTCGGAAAACCCCTGGCGATACATAAAATGTTCCATATCCAGCGCCGGTAACGTTGTCAAATGTTCACGTTCAGCTTCGCGATCGTTATTCAGCAGGCTGCGCACCGTTGCGGCATATTTCTTCCCGGCTTCATCGCCATCGACCAGCACATGCCACTCAATCCCCATCCGCCGGGCAAATTTCACCAGTGGTTTTAGCCCGGACTGAGCAAACTCAATGACCTTAATCCCTTCGGCATCGAAATGGTGTCCACACTGGCGCGCCAGTTCGTTGATAACCCAGGTTTCTGTTTCCCCTTCCACCAGCAACCAGCAGCGAGCAAACAGCGATGACGGACGATTAAAACGAATGTGAAAAGAGATGCGGCGGCTGTCTTCGGTGCTCAAGCCACTTGGCCCCAGACGCCAGGCGGCAACACGAGAAGATTCACGCACCAAGCGGCAAACATGTTCCACTGGAGTTAACGAAAGCAGCTCGCCAGAGTTGGTGGTAGCAATACGTTGTAAAGGCAAAAGATTCAACAGATGCCAGGCAACGGAAAGCATAATCGGATGCAGGCGGGTTTCTGGATCTTCAATTAGCAATAACGGACGCGCGTCTTTATCCAGTCGCAATGACCCTTTTGCCTGCAATAAAGTGGCAAACAGGCCGAGTAAAATGACTCGATACGAACGCCCCCCTGGTCTGTCAATCATCCGGTTGATGATATCGAGGTAACGCCAGCTCCGTTGCTCATTGCTGGCTCGCCGACGCATTAAGCGATATCTCGCCTGCCCGGCCCCTTGCTCCGAGAAATAATGCTCAAGCAGTTGCACCATTGCCGAAAGCCCCTGACGAATCTGCCCATCGGAGAGATTTTGCGGGTGTGAGGATAACTCGCGGGCGAGAAAATCCAACTGGCGCGCGGTGACTTCCACATTGGGTACATTTGGTACAGTTCCATTGCGAATGCGGCGCATAAAACGGGCGTCGCGCAAACGCAGAACCGGCATTAAACGCACCACATGACGCGCCTGATCGTTAATATCTTCGACATCAATCGGATGACCGTCTTTATCAAGAAAGCTGCGTAACGTCATCACGCTACCGTCTTCCGCACTTTCCCCTTCCAGGCGATAAAAAATGCGGTGATAACCATCGGTGCATGGCGTCCAGCACGCTTCCAGCGGACGATAACGGCGCACCCGATGCCGTCCTGGCTGCAACTCACGAAAGGTCAGAATGATATGCAAATGATGTTCTCGCCCGTTGATATCCCCCGGCGGAAACCAGAAATCATCGCGCTCAAAATGGTAGAGATCTGACTCTGGCGATAACAGCAGGGTTAAGGCGTCCAGTAAACTGGATTTACCCCACGCGTTCTCCCCAATCAGGACGTTGTTTTGTTCCAGCATCAATGACAATCGATTAATGCCGCGAAAGCCCACAATTTCAACGCGCTCAAGAATCATATCCCCTCCAGAAATATGTAACTTATCCTTTACCCCAGCAGTATAACGAGAAAGGCTGTAGCAATACGTGATGACATCACAATTAAGCATGGCAAATGTCTGAAAAATGAGCGAATAATTGTGTCAGATGCCTTCTCGCTGATTTCTCCCGAAAAAACAATGAAATCAAATAATTAACCTTGTGGATTATTTTTATTACCCCCAAAGGTTTAATTTCGTGGTTTGCACTACACTGTCAATCAGGCAAATGACTATATGAGGGAACTGACTATTGCCCTAAATCAAAATTACTGGATTTATTTATCTGGCGAATAGCTCGTCTTCGTTTTTAAAATACCCACGCATTATTTCTGTCGTCACTTTTTTACGACGACCCGATAAAACGACCATATTTTTCACAGGGTCAATTTTTAATTGAGGTGGATATGTTCAGAAAATTAGCAGCAGAATGTTTTGGCACTTTCTGGCTTGTATTTGGTGGCTGCGGTAGCGCAGTGCTTGCAGCAGCATTCCCGGAATTAGGTATTGGCTTTGCCGGTGTTGCACTGGCGTTTGGTCTGACCGTGCTGACCATGGCCTTCGCTGTCGGTCATATTTCTGGTGGTCATTTTAACCCGGCGGTCACTATTGGTTTATGGGCTGGTGGCCGTTTCCCGGCAAAAGAAGTCGTTGGTTACGTGGTAGCCCAGGTTATCGGCGGTATTGTTGCGGCGGCACTGCTGTATTTAATCGCCAGCGGTAAAGCTGGGTTTGACGCAGCGGCCAGCGGCTTTGCTTCTAACGGTTATGGTGAGCATTCACCGGGCGGCTATTCCATGCTTTCTGCACTGGTGGTTGAACTGGTATTGAGTGCCGGTTTCTTGCTGGTGATCCACGGTGCAACCGACAAATACGCGCCGGCAGGCTTTGCGCCGATCGCGATTGGTCTGGCGTTAACCTTGATTCACTTAATCAGTATTCCGGTGACTAACACTTCCGTTAACCCGGCGCGCAGCACCGCAGTTGCCATCTTCCAGGGCGGCTGGGCGTTAGAACAGCTGTGGTTCTTCTGGGTAGTGCCAATTGTCGGCGGTATTATCGGTGGTCTGATTTACCGGACCCTGCTGGAAAAACGCGATTAATTAGCATTGGCATTTTATCTGCCCTGATTGTTTTATCATCGACGTTACAAACCGCACGGGTGTTGGTGGCGTCAAAATCGCTGAAGCGTTCCCCGAAGGCCGGGGCAGCCCACATGGATGTGGGCTGAGGGCGCGTCTTACAGGGACGTTACCTCGCGCCCGACCCGGTAGCCGAAGGGGATAAGCTGAAGGTACCGCGCAGCGGCGATTTTGTTCGCCAGAGCCCGGGGGTGCAGGGGGCGGCGGCGATTGGCCGCCCCCTGCGTGCTCCCTGCGCCAGTGGCTTTATATGGCATTGCACATGAAAGGAGCGCAACAATGCTAAACACTCATAGAGAATTAAAAATCCCCCTCTGATGCATAACATTTCCTTTTAATTGCAACTTTACTCGTCCTTCCGCTTTCAGTAGTGTGTCATCGCGCATTTCGACTTCTTCTTTGCAAGGACTGGGTTTTCATGTTTTCTGGGCTGTTAATCATTCTGGTTCCCCTGATTGTGGGTTACCTCATTCCGCTTCGCCAAAAAGCTGCGTTAAAACGCATTAATCAGCTATTAAGCTGGATGGTTTATCTCATTCTCTTTTTTATGGGTATCAGTCTGGCGTTTCTCGATAATCTCGCCAGTAACCTGTTGGCGATTCTGCATTATTCCGCTGTCAGTATTACCATTATTTTACTGTGCAATATTGTCGCCTTGCTGTGGCTGGAACGCGGTTTGCCGTGGCGCAATAGCCACCAGCAAGAGAAATTGCCGTCGCGTATTGCGATGGCACTGGAATCGCTGAAACTGTGTGGCGTCGTGGTGATTGGTTTTGCTATTGGCCTTAGCGGATTAGGTTTTTTACAGCACGCTACCGAAGCCAGCGAATACACGTTAATTCTGTTACTTTTCCTCGTCGGTATTCAGCTGCGTAACAATGGCATGACCTTAAAGCAGATTGTCCTTAATCGCCGGGGAATGATTGTCGCCGTGGTGGTGGTTGCCAGTTCTTTAATTGGCGGTTTAATTAACGCCTTTATTCTTGATCTCCCCATCAATACCGCGCTGGCAATGGCCTCCGGTTTCGGCTGGTATTCTCTTTCCGGTATTTTGTTGACCGAATCTTTTGGTCCGGTAATCGGGAGCGCGGCGTTCTTCAATGATTTAGCGCGTGAGTTGATCGCCATTATGTTGATCCCTGGCCTGATTCGCCGTAGCCGCTCTACTGCACTGGGCTTATGCGGTGCCACATCAATGGATTTCACCCTGCCCGTTCTTCAGCGTACAGGTGGGCTGGATATGGTCCCGGCAGCGATTGTTCACGGTTTTATTCTCAGCCTGTTAGTGCCGATCCTCATCGCCTTTTTCTCCGCATAATACCTCTCTGGCGGTAGATCCCTGCCGCCAAAATTGCGCTAAATCAATCTCCCTTAAAGTTGCATGAAAAATCCCTTTTATCCCCGCGTTAAGCGACTTAACCTTAAACATGTATATTAAATATAACTTTAAAAGGTGTGATCATGTTTTGTGTGCAATGTGAACAAACTATCCGTACTCCGGCAGGAAACGGCTGCTCATACGCGCAGGGGATGTGTGGTAAAACGGCGGAAACCTCTGACCTTCAGGATTTACTCATCGCGGCGCTGCAGGGGCTTTCTGCCTGGGCTTTAAAAGCGCGTGAATACGGCATTATCAACCACGATGTAGACAGCTTCGCGCCGCGCGCATTTTTCTCAACCCTGACCAACGTTAACTTCGATTCTCCGCGTATTGTCGGCTACGCTCGTGAAGCGATTGCCCTGCGCGAGGCGCTGAAAGCACAATGCCTGGCTGTAGATGCCAACGCCTGCGTCGATAACCCGATGGCTGACCTGCAACTGGTGAGCGATGATCTCGGCGAACTGCAACGTCAGGCAGCTGAATTTACGCCAAATAAAGATAAAGCCGCGATTGGCGAAAACATTCTCGGCCTGCGTCTGCTGTGCCTGTATGGCCTGAAAGGTGCGGCGGCCTATATGGAACACGCCCACGTTCTCGGTCAATACGACAACGATATTTATGCCCAGTACCATAAAATCATGGCGTGGCTGGGGACCTGGCCTGCCGATATGAACGCGCTTCTTGAGTGTTCAATGGAAATCGGCCAGATGAACTTCAAAGTGATGAGCATTCTGGATGCAGGCGAAACCGGTAAATACGGTCACCCGACGCCAACCCAGGTCAACGTCAAAGCGACGGCGGGCAAATGTATCCTGATTTCCGGTCACGATCTCAAAGATCTCTACAACCTGCTGGAACAGACCGAAGGTACGGGCGTTAATGTCTACACCCACGGCGAAATGCTGCCTGCTCACGGCTACCCAGAGCTGCGTAAATTCAAGCATCTGGTCGGTAACTACGGCAGCGGCTGGCAGAATCAGCAAGTGGAGTTCGCTCGCTTCCCTGGCCCTATCGTGATGACTTCGAACTGCATCATCGATCCAACCGTAGGGGCTTATGACGATCGTATCTGGACCCGCAGCATCGTTGGCTGGCCGGGCGTGCGTCATCTGGATGGCGAAGATTTCTCTGCGGTCATTGCCCAGGCGCAACAAATGGCGGGCTTCCCGTACAGCGAAATTCCGCACCTGATCACCGTGGGCTTTGGTCGCCAGACGCTGCTTGGCGCAGCAGATACGCTGATTGATCTGGTGAGCCGTGAAAAACTGCGTCATATCTTCCTGCTTGGTGGCTGTGACGGCGCACGCGGCGAGCGTCACTACTTCACCGATTTCGCCACCAGCGTGCCGGATGACTGCCTGATCCTGACCCTCGCCTGTGGTAAATATCGCTTTAACAAACTCGAGTTTGGCGATATCGAAGGTCTGCCGCGTCTGGTGGATGCTGGTCAGTGTAACGATGCTTACTCAGCGATTATTCTGGCTGTCACTCTGGCAGAAAAACTGGGCTGTGGGGTGAACGATCTGCCGCTGTCGCTGGTGCTCTCCTGGTTTGAACAGAAAGCGATTGTCATTCTGCTGACACTGCTTTCTCTGGGCGTGAAAAATATCGTCACCGGCCCGACGGCACCTGGTTTCCTGACACCAGATCTGCTGGCGGTGCTGAACGAGAAATTCGGCCTGCGTTCTATCACCACTGTTGAAGAAGACATGAAGCAACTGTTGAGCGCGTAAGGAGTTTGTCGATGACGATGCCAACGAATCAATGCCCGTGGCGGATGCAGGTTCATCACATTACGCAAGAAACGCCGGATGTGTGGACGATTTCCCTGATTTGCCACGATTACTACCCATATCGCGCCGGGCAATATGCACTGGTCAGCGTGCGAAACTCAGCGGAAACGCTGCGTGCTTACACCATTTCCTCCACGCCTGGCGTGAGTGAATACATCACACTGACCGTGCGGCGGATTGATGACGGTGTTGGCTCCCAGTGGCTGACCCGCGATGTAAAACGCGGTGACTATCTCTGGCTTTCGGACGCGATGGGGGAATTTACCTGCGACGATAAAGCAGAAGATAAATTCCTGTTACTGGCGGCAGGCTGCGGCGTTACGCCAATTATGTCGATGCGTCGCTGGCTGGCGAAAAACCGTCCGCAGGCCGATGTGCAGGTGATCTACAACGTGCGTACGCCGCAGGATGTAATTTTCGCCGATGAGTGGCGTCATTATCCGGTAACACTGGTGGCGGAAAATAACGTTACCGAGGGGTTCGTTGCCGGACGCCTGACTCGTGAACTGCTGGCAAGCGTTCCTGATTTAGCCTCACGTACCGTGATGACTTGTGGTCCGGCACCGTATATGGATTGGGTGGAACAGGAAGTGAAGGCGCTCGGCGTGACGCGTTTCTTTAAAGAGAAATTCTTTACGCCAGTGGCGGAAGCGGCGACCAGCGGTCTGAAATTCACCAAACTGCAACCGGCGCAAGAATTTTACGCTCCGGTTGGCACCACGCTGCTGGAAGCGCTGGAAAGCAATAAAGTTCCGGTTGTCGCCGCCTGTCGTGCGGGTGTTTGCGGCTGCTGTAAGACGAAAGTGGTTTCCGGTGAATATACGGTGAGCAGCACAATGACGCTGACCGACGCCGAAATCGCTGAAGGTTACGTACTGGCCTGCTCCTGCCATCCGCAGGGAGATATGGTGCTCGCGTAATCGCCTTATGCCCGATGATATTCCTGTCATCGGGCTGTTTAACCGTTAGTGCCTCCTTTTTCTCCCATCCCTTCCCCCTCCGTCAGATGAACTAAACTTGTTACCGTTATCACATTCAGGAGACGGAAAACCATGAAACAAACGGTTGCAGCTTATATCGCCAAAACACTCGAATCAGCAGGCGTAAAACGCATCTGGGGAGTCACGGGTGACTCTCTGAACGGTCTTAGTGACAGTCTTAATCGCATGGGCACCATCGAGTGGATGCCTACCCGCCATGAAGAAGTGGCTGCCTTTGCCGCTGGCGCTGAAGCACAACTTTCAGGAGAACTGGCGGTCTGTGCCGGATCGTGCGGCCCCGGCAACCTGCACTTAATCAACGGCCTGTTCGATTGCCACCGTAATCACGTTCCGGTACTGGCGATTGCCGCCCATATCCCTTCCAGCGAAATTGGCAGCGGCTATTTCCAGGAAACCCACCCGCAAGAGTTATTCCGCGAATGTAGTCACTATTGCGAGCTGGTTTCCAGCCCGGAGCAGATCCCACAAGTGCTGGCGATTGCCATGCGCAAAGCGGTGCTTAACCGTGGCGTTTCCGTTGTCGTGTTACCGGGCGACGTGGCGCTAAAACCTGCACCAGATGGGGCGACCACGCACTGGTATCATGCGCCACAGCCAGTCATAACACCGGAAGAAGAAGAGTTACGCAAACTGGCGCAACTGCTGCGTTATTCCAGCAATATCGCCCTGATGTGTGGCAGCGGCTGCGCGGGGGCGCATAAAGAGTTAGTTGAGTTTGCCGGGAAAATTAAAGCGCCTATTATTCATGCCCTGCGCGGTAAAGAACATGTCGAATACGATAATCCGTATGATGTCGGAATGACGGGATTAATCGGCTTCTCGTCAGGTTTTCACACTATGATGAATGCCGACACCTTAGTGCTGCTCGGCACACAATTTCCCTACCGCGCCTTCTACCCGACCGATGCCAAAATTATTCAGATTGATATCAACCCAGCCAGCATCGGCGCGCATAGCAAGGTAGATATGGCGCTGGTCGGCGATATCAAATCAACCCTGCGCGCATTGCTGCCACTGGTGGAAGAAAAAACCGATCGCAAGTTTCTGGATAAAGCGCTGGAAGATTACCGCGATGCCCGTAAAGGGCTGGACGATTTAGCTAAACCGAGCGAGAAAGCCATTCACCCGCAATATCTGGCGCAGCAAATTAGTCATTTTGCCGCCGATGACGCCATCTTTACCTGTGACGTTGGCACACCTACGGTATGGGCGGCACGTTATCTGAAAATGAACGGCAAGCGTCGCTTATTAGGTTCGTTTAACCACGGTTCGATGGCTAACGCCATGCCACAGGCGCTGGGCGCGCAGGCAAGCGAGCCAGAACGCCAGGTGGTCGCCATGTGCGGCGATGGCGGTTTTAGCATGTTGATGGGCGATTTCCTCTCGGTAGTGCAGATGAAGCTGCCAGTGAAAATTATCGTCTTTAACAACAGCGTACTGGGCTTTGTGGCGATGGAGATGAAAGCTGGTGGTTATTTGACTGACGGCACCGAACTACACGACACCAACTTTGCCCGCATTGCCGAAGCGTGCGGCATTACGGGTATTCGCGTGGAAAAAGCCTCTGAAGTCGATGAAGCCCTGCAACGCGCTTTCTCCATCGACGGTCCGGTGCTGGTGGATGTGGTGGTTGCCAAAGAAGAATTAGCCATTCCACCGCAGATCAAACTCGAACAGGCAAAAGGTTTTAGTCTGTATATGCTGCGCGCAATCATCAGTGGACGCGGCGATGAAGTAATCGAACTGGCGAAAACAAACTGGCTAAGGTAAAAAGGGTGGCATTTCCCGTCATAATAAGGACATGCCATGATTGATTTACGCAGTGATACCGTTACCCGACCGAGCCGCGCCATGCTCGACGCGATGATGGCCGCCCCGGTTGGGGACGACGTTTACGGAGACGACCCTACCGTTAATGCTCTGCAGGACTATGCGGCAGAGCTTTCCGGTAAAGAAGCCGCCATTTTTCTGCCTACAGGCACTCAGGCCAACCTGGTCGCTCTGCTCAGTCACTGCGAACGCGGCGAAGAGTATATTGTCGGTCAGGCGGCGCATAACTATCTGTTTGAAGCCGGTGGCGCAGCAGTACTGGGCAGTATTCAACCGCAACCCATCGATGCTGACGCCAACGGCACGTTACCGCTGGATAAAGTGGCGATGAAAATCAAACCCGACGATATTCACTTCGCCCGCACCAAATTGCTCAGTCTCGAAAACACCCACAACGGCAAAGTGCTGCCGCGTGAATACCTGAAAGAAGCATGGGAATTTACCCGTGAGCGCAATCTGGCGCTGCATGTTGACGGTGCGCGCATCTTTAACGCCATCGTGGCTTATGGCTGCGAACTAAAAGAGATCACGCAATATTGTGATTCGTTCACCATTTGTCTGTCGAAAGGTCTTGGTACGCCAGTAGGTTCGTTACTGGTCGGTAACCGTGACTACATTAAACGTGCCATCCGCTGGCGGAAAATGACCGGCGGCGGGATGCGCCAGTCCGGGATCCTGGCAGCCGCCGGGATGTATGCGCTGAAAAATAACGTCGCGAGGCTGCAGGAAGACCACGATAACGCCGCCTGGATGGCGGAGCTGTTGCGTGAAGCAGGCGCAGATGTGATGCGTCAGGACACCAATATGCTGTTTGTTCGCGTCGGGGAAGAAAATGCTGCCGCGTTAGGCGAATACATGAAAGCGAGAAACGTACTGATTAACGCCTCGCCGATTGTCCGCCTGGTGACGCATCTTGACGTCTCACGCGAGCAACTGGCTGAAGTCGCCGCCCACTGGCGCGCATTCCTGGCGCGTTAAGGAGAGAGACGTGCCGCAACGCATTTTAGTTCTCGGTGCCAGTGGCTACATTGGTCAGCATCTGGTGCGTACACTCAGCCAGCAAGGGCATCAGATCCTGGCGGCGGCACGTCATGTCGACAGGCTTGCAAAGCTGCAACTGGCAAACGTCAGTTGCCATAAAGTCGATCTCAGCTGGCCGGATAACCTTCCGGCCCTGTTGCAGGATATCGATACGGTCTATTTTCTGGTGCACAGCATGGGCGAAGGCGGCGATTTTATCGCTCAGGAGCGTCAGGTGGCTCTCAACGTCCGTGATGCGCTGCGCGAAGTGCCAGTTAAGCAATTAATCTTTCTCAGCTCGTTGCAGGCTCCGCCACATGAGCAGTCGGATCATCTGCGCGCCCGTCAGGCCACGGCGGATATTTTGCGTGAAGCCGGTGTGCCGATTACTGAATTGCGCGCCGGAATTATCGTTGGCGCAGGTTCAGCGGCGTTTGAAGTGATGCGCGATATGGTCTACAACCTGCCGGTATTAACGCCGCCACGCTGGGTACGTTCACGCACCACGCCCATCGCGCTGGAAAACCTGCTGCACTATCTGGTGGCACTGTTAGATCATCCGGCCTGCGAACATCGGGTCTTCGAAGCCGCTGGGCCAGAGGTGCTCAGTTATCAACAACAATTTGAACATTTTATGACCGTGAGTGGTAAGCGCCGCTGGTTGATCCCCATCCCCTTTCCCACCCGCTGGATTTCGGTGTGGTTTCTCAATGTGATTACTTCCGTACCGCCCACCACCGCCAAAGCGTTGATTCAGGGGCTGAAACACGATCTGCTGGCAGATGACACCGCGTTACGTGTACTCATTCCACAACCGCTGATCGCTTTCGATGATGCGGTACGTCGCACATTGAAAGAGGAAGAAAAACTGGTCAACTCCAGCGACTGGGGATATGACGCGCAGGCTTTTGCTCGCTGGCGACCAGAATACGGTTACTTCGCCAAACAAGCCGGTTTTACGGTTAAAACGTCCGCCAGCCTTCACGCGCTATGGCGGGTAGTCAATCAAATCGGCGGTAAAGAACGTTATTTCTTTGGCAATATTTTGTGGCAGACCCGGGCGCTAATGGACCGCGCGATCGGTCATAAACTGGCGAAAGGTCGCCCTGAGCGGGAATATTTGCAGACGGGAGATGCGGTAGATAGCTGGAAAGTGATTGTCGTTGAAGCGGAAAAACAACTTACGTTGTTATTTGGTATGAAAGCACCGGGACTGGGGCGGCTTTGTTTTACGCTGGAAGATAAAGGCAACTACCGCACCATAGACGTTCGCGCTTTCTGGCATCCGCACGGCATGCCAGGCCTGTTTTACTGGCTTTTCATGATCCCTGCGCATCTGTTTATTTTTCGCGGTATGGCAAAACGAATCGCCAGACTTGCAGAACAAATCACAGATTAATCGAAAAAAACCTGCGTGATTCTTTCATGTTTCCCATTGCATCAAGGGGGAAATCACGAAAGAATGCGCACGTCGTCTTATCAACAACAGTGGAATGATATGAAGGTACTGGTTACCGGCGCTACCAGCGGCTTAGGTCGAAACGCGGTTGAATTTTTATGCCAGAAAGGCATCAGCGTGAGAGCGACCGGTCGCAACGAAGCGATGGGCAAATTGCTGGAAAAACTGGGCGCAGAGTTTGTCCGGGCGGATCTGACCGAACTTGTCTCATCGCAGGCTAAAGTGATGCTCGCAGGCATTGATACGCTGTGGCACTGCTCCAGCTTTACTTCGCCGTGGGGAACGCAGCAGGCTTTCGATCTGGCCAACGTTCGCGCTACGCGTCGCCTGGGCGAATGGGCTGTTGCCTGGGGAGTGCGTAACTTTATTCATATTTCTTCGCCTTCACTGTACTTCGACTATCATCACCACCGGGATATCAAAGAAGATTTTCGCCCTCACCGCTTCGCTAACGAGTTTGCCCGCAGCAAAGCTGCCAGCGAAGAAGTGATTAATATGCTTTCGCAGGCGAATCCACAAACGCGCTTTACTATTCTGCGCCCACAAAGTCTGTTCGGACCGCACGATAAAGTGTTCATCCCCCGCCTGGCGCATATGATGCACCACTACGGCAGCATTCTGTTACCGCATGGCGGCAGTGCGCTGGTCGATATGACCTACTACGAAAATGCCGTGCATGCCATGTGGCTGGCAAGCCAGGAAAACTGCGACAAACTGCCTTCCGGCAGGGCATACAACATTACCAATGGTGAGCATCGTACACTGCGCAGCATCGTGCAGAAGCTCATCGACGAACTGAATATTGATTGTCGTATTCGTTCAATTCCCTACCCGATGCTGGATATGATCGCCCGCAGCATGGAGCGTTTAGGCCGCAAATCAGCGAAAGAGCCGCCGCTAACCCACTACGGCGTCTCCAAGTTGAATTTTGACTTTACGCTGGATATTACGCGTGCACAGGAAGAGTTAGGTTATCAGCCTGTCATCACGCTGGATGAAGGGATCGAGAAAACTGCCGCCTGGTTACGCGACCACGGAAAACTGCCGCGCTAATCCTGACCGTATTTCTCCAGCAACGCTTGTGCAATTGCCAGAGTTTCTGCATCCGCTTCGCCGTTATATAACGTCGGGCGGAAGTGCATCTGGAAAGCCATAATCACTCGTTGCTGTTCGCCAGGAGTCATTTCTGGTTTCACGTCATAGCCATAACGGGCCAACAGTTCCAGCAATGAGACGGTATCTACCGGTGTGTGCGGCGCGCGCCCGGCAAGATAAAAGTTCACCCGCTGCGCATCAGGCCAGGCACCAATCCCCTCTTGTGCCAGTTGCTGCCAGGGAAATAATGGACCGGGATCATCTTTGCGCTGCGGCGCAATATCTGCATGAGCCACTACGTTTTCCGGTTTGATGTGATAGCGGGCGATAATATCCTTCGCCAGTGGAATGAGCGCCTGAATTTGTGTCGGTTCAAATGGCGCAAAATATTTCACCCCCGCTGATGTTTTCCAGCCGCGATTTTCCAGCTCAATGCCAATAGAGGTGTCGTTAAGGCGAGTTGCCCCGCGCCAGGCGCTAATCCCCGCATGCCAGGCCAGTTCCTGTTCCGGTACCAATTGCCAGATACGCGGCTTGCCGTTGTAAAGTGGTGGCTCGGCAGGAACCAGGTAATGCGAACTTACGTGCTTATCGGTCAGTGTCGCCAGTGACGTATCAAAGTCCTCTGCGGTGTAGTGGATCACCAGCACTTTAATGCGCGGATACGCCGCCTGCGCCTGGCGTCGGGTATCAAGCTGGTATCCCTCTTTCTCGACAATGCCTTTTTCGCCTGCACACCCAGCCAGGAATAAAGCGGCGGCAACCAGCCAGAAGACTCTGCTCATCGACGCGTTTTCACCGCCGTTCCGCTGACGCTAACCATCAGCATACTGCCGTTTTGCCCGACCGTTTCGTAGTCGATATCAATGCCGACCACGGCGTCAGCCCCCAGCGCTCGCGCCTGCTCACCAAGTTCCTCAAAGGCTATCTCCCGCGCTTTACGCAGTTCTTTTTCATACGCACCGGAACGTCCGCCAACGATATCGCGGATCCCCGCAAAGAAATCGCGAAAAATGTTAGCGCCTAAAATCGCTTCGCCGGTCACCACACCGCAATATTCAACGATGGTCTGGCCTTCAAGTGTTGGGGTTGTGGAAAATTGCATGATCGATCTCCTTGTTTGCTAAGCCTTCGATCTTCAAAGCATTATCGGACTGATACGCTATTATTGAAAGGATATCATTATTATCGTAGAACGCTTTCAAGGTGTTCGCTTATAAGGAAATCATTATGCGCTACAGCAAATTGACTATGCTTATCCCTTGCGCACTGTTACTCAGTGCTTGTACCACCGTCACGCCTGCCTATAAAGATAATGGCCCCCGTACGGGATCTTGCGTTCAGGGCGGACCTGACAGCGTGGCCCAGCAGTTTTATGACTACCGCATTTCGCACCGCAGTAACGACATTACCGCTCTGCGTCCATATTTAAGTGACAAACTGGCAACTTTGCTGAGTAATGCCAGCCACGATAACAGCCATCGTGAATTATTAAGCAGCGATCCGTTCTCCAGTCGCACCACTTTGCCTGACAGCGCACAAGTTGCCAGCGCCTCGACCATCCCAAATCGCGATGCGCGCAATATTCCGCTGCGGGTGAATCTGAAACAAGGCGACCAGAGCTGGCAGGATGAAGTGTTGATGATTCAGGAAGGACAGTGTTGGGTGATCGACGATGTACGCTATTTAGGTGGCAGCGTACACGCACCTGCCGGCACTCTGCGCCAGTCCGTTGAGAACCGCTAAAACCTTGATTAAACGATAACCCCCATAAATTGTCTGGCATTCTGTGAAGAATGCCGACATTTATGCTCGCCGCCCTTCGCCGCCGTTATTTTGTGCTATGTTTATTGAATAATGCGCTTTGCTTTTAACTTTTAAAGCAGAAATATTGCATAATTATTCTGTCAAAGGTACTATCTTCGACTTCAATAGCTATCCGACTGCCAGTATACGAGTGTCAATGAGTATTCAATTAAACGGCATTAATTGCTTCTACGGCGCGCATCAGGCGCTGTTCGATATCACGCTGGATTGCCCGCAAGGCGAAACGCTGGTGTTACTTGGCCCCAGCGGCGCGGGGAAAAGCTCGCTGCTGCGTGTACTCAATCTGCTAGAGATGCCGCGCTCCGGTACGCTCAACATCGCAGGCAACCATTTCGATTTCACTAAAACGCCATCTGACAAAGCGATCCGCGAGCTGCGTCGTAACGTCGGGATGGTGTTTCAGCAATACAACCTATGGCCGCATCTGACGGTACAGCAAAACCTGATTGAAGCGCCCTGCCGCGTGCTGGGGTTGAGTAAAGATCAGGCACTGGCCCGTGCAGAAAAACTGCTGGAACGTCTGCGTCTCAAACCTTATAGCGATCGTTACCCGCTGCACCTGTCTGGTGGTCAGCAACAACGTGTCGCTATCGCCCGCGCGCTGATGATGGAACCGCAGGTACTGCTGTTTGATGAACCGACCGCCGCGCTGGATCCGGAAATTACCGCACAAATCGTCAGCATTATTCGTGAGCTGGCGGAAACGAATATTACCCAGGTGATCGTCACCCACGAAGTTGAAGTGGCGCGTAAAACCGCCAGCCGTGTGGTGTATATGGAAAACGGTCACATCGTAGAACAAGGCGACGCGAGCTGCTTTACCGAGCCGCAAACCGAAGCATTTAAAAACTATCTCTCTCACTAAGATTCGGGATAACAACAATGAAAAAAGTTCTGATTGCCGCGCTAATTGCAGGTTTTAGTCTTTCCGCCACAGCTGCCGAAACCATTCGTTTTGCTACCGAAGCCTCTTATCCTCCGTTTGAATCGATGGATGCGAATAACCAGATCGTCGGTTTTGACGTCGACCTGGCGCAGGCGCTGTGTAAAGAAATTGATGCGACCTGTACTTTCTCTAACCAGGCGTTTGACAGCCTGATCCCAAGCCTGAAATTCCGTCGCGTAGAAGCGGTGATGGCCGGGATGGATATCACCCCGGAGCGTGAAAAGCAGGTGCTGTTTACCACCCCGTACTATGACAACTCTGCCCTGTTTGTGGGTCAGCAAGGCAAATACACCAGTGTTGATCAGCTGAAAGGCAAAAAAGTCGGCGTGCAGAACGGGACGACACACCAGAAGTTCATTATGGATAAGCATCCGGAAATCACTACCGTTCCGTATGACAGCTACCAGAACGCAAAACTGGATCTGCAAAACGGTCGTATCGACGGCGTCTTCGGAGACACCGCGGTGGTCACCGAGTGGCTGAAAGATAACCCGAAACTGGCGGCAGTGGGCGACAAAGTGACCGATAAAGACTACTTCGGCACTGGTCTTGGCATCGCGGTACGTCAGGGCAATACTGAGCTGCAGCAGAAACTCAACACTGCGCTGGAAAAAGTGAAGAAAGATGGCACTTACGAAACCATCTACAACAAATGGTTCCAGAAGTAATTCCTGATGAATGAATTTTTTCCTTTAGCAAGCGCCGCCGGGATGACCGTCGGCCTTGCCGTTTGTGCATTGATTGTCGGGCTGGCGCTGGCGATGTTCTTTGCGGTATGGGAGTCAGCAAAATGGCGTCCTGTCGCGTGGGCAGGTTCGGCGCTGGTGACGGTTCTGCGCGGCCTGCCAGAAATTCTGGTGGTGCTGTTTATCTATTTTGGCTCCTCACAGCTGCTGCTGACGCTTTCGGATGGCTTCACCATCAATCTTGGGATCGTACAGATCCCGGTGCAGATGGACATCGAGAACTTCGACGTGAGCCCGTTCCTTTGTGGTGTCATCGCTCTGTCGCTGTTGTATGCCGCCTATGCCTCGCAAACGCTACGCGGTGCATTAAAAGCGGTGCCAGTTGGCCAGTGGGAATCCGGTCAGGCGCTGGGGCTGTCGAAATCGGCTATTTTTTTCCGCCTGGTGATGCCGCAGATGTGGCGTCATGCGTTGCCTGGCCTCGGTAACCAGTGGCTGGTGCTGCTGAAAGATACCGCGCTGGTCAGTTTGATTAGTGTGAATGATTTAATGCTACAAACCAAAAGCATCGCTACCCGTACCCAGGAACCATTTACCTGGTACATTGTGGCGGCGGCGATTTACCTGGTGATTACTCTATTGAGTCAGTACATTCTCAAACGCATTGACCTGCGCGCGACACGTTTTGAGCGGAGGCCCAGCTAATGTTTGAGTATTTACCCGAACTGATGAAAGGGCTGCACACCAGCCTGACGCTAACCGTTGCCTCGCTGATTGTAGCGCTGATTCTGGCGTTAATTTTTACCATCATTCTGACGCTGAAAACGCCGGTGCTGGTATGGCTGGTGCGGGGTTATATCACGCTATTTACAGGTACGCCGCTGTTGGTGCAGATCTTCCTGATTTACTACGGTCCGGGCCAGTTCCCGACGTTGCAGGAGTATCCGGCACTGTGGCATTTACTGTCAGAACCGTGGCTGTGTGCACTGATTGCGTTATCGCTGAACAGTGCGGCGTATACCACGCAACTGTTTTACGGTGCCATTCGCGCGATCCCGGAAGGTCAATGGCAATCCTGTAGCGCCCTGGGAATGAGCAAAAAAGACACGCTGGCGATCCTGCTGCCGTATGCCTTTAAACGCTCGCTCTCTTCTTATTCCAACGAAGTGGTGCTGGTGTTCAAAAGTACCTCTCTGGCTTACACCATTACGTTGATGGAAGTGATGGGTTACAGCCAGTTGTTGTACGGACGCACCTACGATGTAATGGTGTTCGGTGCGGCGGGGATTATTTACCTGATCGTTAACGGCCTGCTGACGCTGATGATGCGCCTGATCGAGCGTAAAGCGCTGGCGTTTGAGCGACGGAATTAATATGGCTGCGTGCTGATGCCGGATGCGGCGTACATTAGCTGGATGATTTGTAGGTCTGATAAGACGCGTCAGCGTCGCATCAAACACCAGCACATACCCCACATAGTGCATAAATTATTATAATAAAGACGGACAACCCACTAAGTTGTCCGTCTTTTTTTATTCCAATTAAATTATTTAATCATATTTATTGCATATAAATTCACTTAATGGCATTGTTATCACATGCCGCAGACACGGCCAAAAATCATAAGATTGACAGACGGGAGTTCCATCATGAAAAAGTTAGTTCTTGCCGCATTACTTGCATCCTGTGCGTTCGGCGCTTCTGCCGCGGAGAAAATCAATTTTGGCGTATCAGCGACCTATCCTCCGTTCGAGTCGATGGATGCCAATAACCAGATTGTCGGCTTTGATATCGACCTGGCAAAAGCCTTGTGCAAACAAATGCAGGCAGAATGTACTTTTACTAATCACGCGTTCGACAGCCTGATCCCGTCGCTGAAATTCAGAAAATATGACGCCGTTATCTCCGGTATGGATATCACGCCAGAGCGTAGCAAGCAGGTATCGTTTACCACGCCCTACTATGAAAACTCAGCCGTCGTAATTGCCAAAAAAGATACCTACAAAACGTTTGCCGATCTGAAAGGTAAACGTATTGGGATGGAAAACGGCACCACGCACCAGAAATATATTCAGGATCAGCACCCGGAAGTGAAAACTGTCTCCTATGACAGTTATCAGAATGCCTTTATCGATCTGAAAAATGGCCGTATTGATGGGGTATTTGGTGATACAGCGGTGGTGAACGAATGGCTGAAAACCAATCCGCAACTGGGCGTTGCGACTGAGAAAGTGACCGATCCGCAATACTTCGGCACCGGCCTGGGTATCGCTGTACGTCCTGATAACAAAGCTCTGCTGGAAAAACTGAATAACGCGCTGGCAGCGATTAAAGCAGACGGCACATATCAGAAAATCAATGACCAGTGGTTCCCGCAGTAATTGAGACTGATGACAAAAGTAAGATTGCCTGATGCACTACGCTTATCAGGCCCGCATCAACTCTGCAATGTATTGATTTAGCATGATTTTGTAGGCCGGATAAGGCGTTCACGCCGCATCCGGCATGAACAAATCGCACCTGATCAGCAATCTGAAGCCGCACCTGCGGCTTTTTTATTGCTTCACCAGCAGCGTCAGCACTTCATAGTGCGCGGTGTGCGGGAACATATCAAAAAGCTGTACCCGCTCAATGCGATAACCAGGCAGTTCGCGAATATCTTTGGCCATCGTTTGAGCGTTACAGCTGGAGTAAATGATAAAACGTGGTGCCATCGTTGCGAGATAATCACACAGCGGTTTACCAATGCCGCGGCGCGGCGGGTTAACCAGCACCAGCTCCGGCACATCTCCCTGAGCGGTGGCAAACTGAGTGGAATCCAGCGCCTGAAATTGCAGACGCGTTAAGCCCAGTTCAGCGGCTGATTGCTTCGCACAGGCAATGGCTTCTGGCGCAATTTCGATCCCGGTTAACTGCATGTCAGCCGTCGCGCAGTGTAAACCAAACCCCCCCACGCCGCAGAACAGATCCCACATATGTTTAACCGGCAGCAGCCGTACCCAGTCGCGCGCGGTGGCATACAGCTGGCTGGCGACCGCCGGATTAGTCTGGAAGAAACTTTGCGGGCGGATCCACAGCGGCACATCGTTAAAACGCTCTGCCAGCGACTGTTGTTCCGTCAGGTAGATCTCCGTCTCCCCTTCCATAATCGCCATATGTACCGGCTGAATGTTGACGGTAATGACTTTCAGCTGCGGCAATTGTGCCTGTAACCACGGCAATGCCTTACGCAGTTGTGCCAGTTTGGTTTCAGAACGCAGTACAAAGCGCAGCATCATGCCGCCATCACTCTGGCTTTCAGTCAGCAGAATGTATTTCAGTTCGCCACGCTTACGCGCCACGTTGTAGGGCGTTAACCCCGCACGGGCGATAAACGGTTTTAACACCGCAAAAACGGGCGCAAATGAGGCAGGATAAAGCGGGCAATCGCAAAGATCTTCCGGCGTGCCGTCGCGATGCAGCATTCCGAGCCGTGGTTTTTCAACACTGCCACTCACCACCATTTTGGCTTTATTACGAAACCCTTGTTTCGGGCCAGACACCGGCGCGCACCATTCCTCAACCGGAAAATCGGCCAGCAGATTCTTAAGATCGGCGGTTTTAGCGGAGAGTTGCTGTGGTATCGGCTGCGTTATCCACTGACAGGAACGACAGCGACCCGCGTCGTAAAGTGCGCACTGCATACATTGACCTTCACATCATCAGGGGCGACGATTATACACATTATTGCAACTGGAAGAACCGCCGACTGGTCGAGGGAACGAACAGCAGCATCAGGATGAGCATATCCGGCAGCTTCTGCAGCATCAGGCTATGGAAGATTTCACGTTTTGATTCACCGGGAATGCTGAACAACTCCGGATAACCATAACCCAGCGAAGCAGCCCACAAGTAACTGGCGGCCGTGATTTGTGTCAGCAGATACAGCCAGCGCGCCCAGCGACGCCCTTTCACCAGCGAAAACGCACACCAGATCTCAATAAAAACCAGCGCCAGACTGCTTAAAAAGACCAGTGTTAAACTCCAGGTTTGTACGCTGCGATGAATGAACTCGCCAATACCGCGCACGCCTAATGTATTGAAAATCATCAACACGTCGAGGCCACGGATCATAATAATGGCGAGCGCCGCCACCTGCACCAGCGCAGGCACATTCAGGCGAGCATGTGATGAAGATGTTTTCTTAAAAAATCCCAACGGTTCGTCTTCCATGAAAACAATGCCGCGACATGCGCGGCATTATGTAGCCAGGTTGGCAAATTTTAGTGTCTTCAGCCACGTCTTGCACGCTGGATATCGCGTATCCGCTGCTTTTCTGCGCGAGCCATCAGATACCAGGCGATAAATCCGACAATTCCGACCGCACCGAGAATTAACGTTGCAAGTGCGTTAATTTCTGGATTCACCCCCATCCGCACGCTGGAGAAGACCAGCATCGGTAACGTGGTGGCTCCCGGCCCGGAAACAAAGCTGGCAATCACCAGATCATCAAGCGACAAAGTAAAAGCCAGTAACCAGCCAGAAATGATCGCGGGCATGATCATCGGTAGCGTAATGACGAAAAACACTTTCAGCGGCATCGCACCGAGATCCATCGCCGCTTCTTCTATCGATCGATCCAGTTCCCGCAGACGCGACGAAATAACGACTGCCACATAAGCCGTACAGAAAGTGACATGCGCCAGCCAGATGGTGAGCATACCGCGGTCCGCAGGCCAGCCAATGGCATGAGCAAGCGCGACGAATAACAACAACAGCGACAAGCCCGTGATGACATCTGGCATCACCAGCGGCGCGGTGATCATAAAGGCAAAACCATTTGATCCGCGAAACCTGCCAAAGCGCACCAGCACCACCGCCGCAATTGTCCCGAGGATCGCCGCCGCCGTCGCCGCACAGGCCGCAATTGTCAGGCTTAAACCAACCGCACTCATCATTGCGTCATCGCGCAATAACTCACCGTACCAACGCGTTGACCAGCCCGCCCACACCGTCACCAGCTTCGAGCTGTTAAATGAATAGATAACCAGCATCAGCATTGGCGCATAAAGAAAGGTGAAGCCCAGCAGCAAAATCACAATCCGCCAGGGCGAACGAACGACCGGTAAATTATTCATCCGTGTTCTCCCACACTTTTTTGCTGATACTTGTGGAACCACATAATAGGCACGATTAGCAGCAACAACATGATAATCGCCACTGCCGAGGCGACAGGCCAGTCACGGTTATTGAAGAACTCCTGCCACAGCACGCGGCCAATCATGATGCTATCCGGACCGCCGAGCAGTTCCGGGATCACAAACTCGCCAACCGCAGGAATAAAGACCAACATCGATCCGGCAATAATTCCGCCTTTGGTGAGTGGCACGATCACGGTAAAGAAAGTTTTCAGCGGTCGTGCACCGAGATCCAGTGCCGCTTCCACCAGCGAATAATCAATACGCATCAACGCGGTGTAGATTGGCAGCACCATAAACGGCACATAGGCGTAAACAATGCCAATATAGACCGCCAGGTTGGTATGCAGAATGGTCAGTGGTTGATCGATAACGCCCAGCCACAGCAGGAAGTTATTCAGCACACCATTGTTTTTTAATATTCCCATCCAGGCATAAACGCGGATCAGAAACGAGGTCCACGACGGCAGGATCACCAGCAGCAATAAGATATTGCGGGTCGAGGGTTTACTGTGCGCCACCGCCCACGCCAGCGGGTAGCCAAGCAATAAGCAGCAGATGGTCGAAATCGCTGCCACCTGTAACGACTGGAGATAAGCATCGAAATAGAGCGGATCGTCGGTAAGTTGCAGGAAATTACCAAGATTGAGGGTGATTGACAGTTGCCCGTCGGCCCACTCCATCAGTTCGGTATAAGGCGGAATAGCTCGCGCCATCTCTGCAAGACTTATTTTAAAGACAATCAGAAATGGCAGCAGGAATAGCAAAATTAACCAGATATACGGCAGGGCAATCACCAGTTTGCGCCCGTGCTTCATCTGCCACTGCGTAAGCCACTGTTTTAACCCGCCCGGCTGGACAGGAGGTTCAAGTGTACTCATCTTTGCTCCTTAAACCGTCAGCACCACACAACTGTCCACTTCCCAACATAAACGAACTTCATCACCCCAGGTCGGTAGCCCTTTGCGGTGACGATGCGCGTTTTGTAGCTGGGCGCTAATCATCTGCCCGCTTTTCAGTCGAACGTGATACACCGAAAGATCGCCGAGATAGGCAATGTGTATCACCTCCCCCACCGCGAAGTTACAACCATTGGCGGGCGGCTCCTCGCAAAGCATGATTTTTTCCGGTCGCAGCGCCACATGTACCGGCACGTTATCGACCACTGACGCCAGCGGATCGACTTTCAGCGGATGGACCAGCCCCGGTGAATCGAGCAACAGGCCGTCTTCCTGACGCTCTTTTAGTAGCCCTTCAAAGACGTTGACTGAACCAATAAACTCGGCGCTGTAGCGGGTAGTCGGATGCTCGTAAATCTCTTCCGGCTCGCCAATCTGAACAAATTTCCCGCGATTCATAATGGCGATACGCCCCGCCATGGTCATCGCCTCTTCCTGATCGTGAGTCACCATTACGCAGGTCACGCCGACACGCTCCAGAATATCCACCACTTCAAGCTGCATCCGGTCACGCAATTTTTTATCCAGCGCGCCCATCGGCTCGTCGAGCAGTAATAGTTTCGGGCGCTTGGCAAGGCTTCGGGCCAGGGCCACACGCTGGCGTTGGCCACCGGAAAGCTGATGCGGTTTGCGTTTGGCGAACTCCTGCATATGTACCAGTCCGAGCATCTCGTTGACCCGGCTGGCAATTTCCGCTTTTGGCAATTTGTCCTGCTTCAGGCCAAAGGCGATGTTCTGTTCCACGGTCATATGCGGAAACAACGCGTAAGACTGAAACATCATATTGATGGGGCGTAGATAAGGAGGAACCCGTGACAGGTCGACGCCATCAAGCATAATCTGCCCGGCAGAAGGTTGTTCAAAACCTGCCAGCATACGTAGCAGCGTGGATTTACCACAGCCGGATGCGCCCAGCAGTGCAAAGATTTCGCCTTTATAAATGGTCAGACTGACATCATCGACCGCATGTTGACCATCGTAGGATTTGGTCAAATTACGGATTTCTAATAGTGGTGTCAGCGACTTACGACTTTTCGCCTGCGGGCGAGGGATAGCGTCATTCACGGCTGCTCTCCGGCATTGAATGTGTGCAAGCGCACCATGATGGTGCGAATTGCCGGCGGGTGTGGTGCACCCGTCCGGCATCTACAACAGCAGATTATTTTCCGCTCTTCACTTTGGTCCAGGCACGAGTGCGCACTCGATCGATTTTTGGATCCTGCACTTGTAGTGTGAACATTTTGGCGCGAACGTCCGCAGGCGGGTAAATTCCTGGGTTATCACGGACTTCCGCACTCACCAGCGGCGTGGCTGCTTTATTGGCGTTAGCATAGAACACATGGTCGGAGATATGCGCGACCACATCCGGACGCAGCAGGTAATTCAGGAACTGATACGCTTCGTCTTTATTTTTGGCATCCGCAGGCATGGCGAATACATCAAAGAATGCCATCGCCCCTTCTTTCGGAATCGAGAAAGAGACATTCACACCGTTTTTCGCTTCTTTCGCGCGGTTAGACGCCTGCCACACATCGCCCGCCCAGCCAATAGCGACGCAAATATCGCCGTTTGCCAGATCGTTAATGTATTGAGATGAATGGAAATAACGAATATTCGGACGCAGCTTTAACAGCAGATCGGTTGCCGGGCCAGTGTAATCATCCGCTTTGGTGCTGTTGGGATCTTTGCCGAGATAATTCAGCACGGTGGCAAACACTTCTTCCGGCGCATCGAGGAACGAGACTCCGCAGCTTTTCAGTTTTTCCAGATTTTCAGGTTTGAGGATCAAGTCCCAGCTATCGACTGGCGCGTTTTCGCCCAGTACCGCTTTGACTTTATCGACGTTGTAGCCAATTCCGGTGGTCGCCCACATATACGGCATGGCAAATTTATTGTCGGGATCGTGTTTTGCCACCAGCTTCAGCAGTTCTGGATCGAGATTCTTCCATTCTGGCAATTTGCTTTTATCCAACGGCTGGAATACACCAGCAGTCAGCTGGCGTTCAAGAAAACTGGCTGATGGAACGACAAGATCAAAGCCGGTGCTCCCCGCCATTAACTTGCCTTCCAATACTTCGTTGGAATCGAAAACATCGTAGACGACTTTTATACCCGTCTCTTTTTCAAAATTTGCCACTGTATCCGGGGCGATATAATCAGACCAGTTATAGATGTGGAGTGTTTTTTGTTCAGCCGCGAGCGTGCCGACAGAGACGGCCATCAGAGCACCTGCAACCAGACCCGATAGCCATTTTTTATTTAAGGCGGTCATATCTCTTTCCTTCTGAAAATTCGTTAACAAACGAACAAAAGTTGTCACACTGAAAGATATGCAATAAACGTGCATATTTTTTATCGGCGCGGCGCAAGAAAAGAGAACTCTCTCCCGGCCAGCATTGCTCGCTATATAAAAGCCTTGCAAGAATAACTTTAGCCAGGGTTTGAAACTATAGCTGTAATTAAAAAACAGTATTTAACAAATTTTTATGCGCATTTGCTCTATGTGATAAAGCAAATTCGGCATAAGACAAGTGAAAAAATCTTTAATAGAAGGTTAAATTTAGCAGGAAATATTATAATGCGCAGTCACTGCGGCAGCGACTGCGTGCTCAAAAAGAATTATCAGTGAAGGAAATAGTTTTCGGTAACGTTATTTTGCCCTTCATCGTCAGTCGGCAACAGCAGTTGATGGGCATTGGCTTCAAGGATGACCATCGAAATCTGCTCTTCACTCTGGCGTACGAACCATGCAAATTGTTCATAGGTTACGCCCTGCATAACGGATAAAGACTGGCAAACCACCAGCTTTGGCAGATTATCATCCTGCATATCAAGAAATGCTTTCACAGTCAGCGAACTGGCATTGATGGCCGACAAATCCGCCGCCAGCGGCAACACGGCTGAAGGTCTGACTTCCGCCATGGCAGAAAACAGGATCGTGTTATCAATCAGGTCGATTTTGGCATCAAAGACACCGTCAAAATTCTGCATATGCGGCAGATGTAGCGCCTGACAGTTATCACATTCAAAAAAACTCATCCCCAGGTCATCGAGCCATTGACGCAACGTATCCAGACCAGGAACGACCAGCGATGTCATAATTTTGTACAACCTCTTCCGATAAAAAGACTGGCACAGCTTACGCAAAAAGCGCAGGCAAAACCATGATCAGTCACGTTATTGCGACTAACCACCGGTTTTTAAGCAATATTCTGCCGTGGCGTGACGCTCAATCCAGCGGATCATTTTACCCGCGATGTCGATACCGGTGGTTTTCTCTATTCCTTCCAGACCGGGCGACGCATTCACCTCCATCACTAACGGTCCGCGATTTGCACGCAGAATATCCACACCAGCAACATCCAGTGCCATCGTTCGTGCGGCTTTTATGGCGATTTCACGCTCCTGCGGCGTAATACTGGCAATGCTTGCCGCGCCGCCACGATGCAAATTGGAACGAAAATCGCCCTCCTTCGCCTGCCGTTCAATTGCCGCGACCACTTCATCGCCAACGACCAGACAACGAATATCACGGCCTTTTGCTTCTTTTATATATTCCTGCACCAGAATATGCGCATTAAGACCGCGAAAAGCGTCAATTACGCTTTCTGCTGCCTGACGCGTCTCTGCCAGCACCACTCCAATCCCCTGCGTGCCTTCGACCAACTTGACCACCAGCGGCGCACCACCGACCATCTCGATTAAGTCGCTGGTATCATCCGGCGAATGCGCCATGCCTGTTACAGGCAGGTCAATGCCCTGTCGCGCTAACAGTTGCATGGAACGCAATTTGTCACGCGCACGGGCAATCGCAACCGATTCGTTCAACGGATAGCTCCCCAGCATTTCGAACTGGCGTAACGCCGCAGTCCCATAAAAGGTAATGGCGGTGCCAATGCGCGGGATCACCGCGTCAAAATGGGGTAGCTTGCGGCCTTTATAATGAATAGAAGACGCCGCAGGATTAATGTTCATATAGCAAGAAAGCGGATCGAGAATTTCAACCAGGTGACCGCGCTGTATAGCGGCTTCACGCAGCCGCTTACACGAATAGAGCGTTCCATCCCGGGACAATATGGCAATTTTCACCCTGCACCTCTCTGTCAGACCTGGTCAAAAGCCCGCGTATAATACATCGGCGTTACGGTTTTAGCGCGTCGCCCAACCTTGTTTATGCAAATAATCGAGAATAAAAGGACGGCTTTCTTTGATAATCGTCCGACGAATATGATCGCTCCAGGTATCCCGACGATTATTGCTGCCACGGGTGAGATAATATTCCGCCAGTTGCTCGTCATACTGCGCCAGAGCGTCTTTATCCAGCGGTTGATAGCTGTTTTCATGCACCACAATAGAGGCGGGTAAACGCGGTTTGAGATCCGGTTTATCCGCAGGCCAGCCAAGACACAGACCAAATAGCGGCAAAACATGCTTCGGTAACTTCAGCAGTTCCGTCACCGCTTCGATATTATTGCGTAGGCCACCAATATATACTCCGCCCAATCCCAGCGATTCCGCTGCAGTTAACGCATTTTGCGCCATCATTGCCGTATCAACGACACCGAGCAACAATTGTTCCGCCAGGCCAAGTTGTGCATCCGGACAGATCTGTAAATGACGGTTAAAATCGGCACAGAACACCCAGAATTCCGCCGCTTGCGCCACGTGTTTTTGCCCCCCGGTCAGCGTTACCAGTTCTTCACGCAGCGTTCTATCGGTAATGCGAATAATGCTACTGCATTGCAAAAAACTGGAACTGGAAGTCGCTCGGGCGCTGTTGATAATCGCCTCACGCTGCGCCTCAGAAATGGGGTCATCAGTGAAATGGCGAATAGAGCGATGGCCACAAATAAGTTCAATGGTTGGCGTCATTATCTTTTTCTCTTTCTGAACGTGAAGATTCCAGTGGACGATTCATCAGTTGTGGGGCAAGCCGTTTTGCCACCTGAAGAATAACCACCACCGCAGCGGGAAGCATGAGCAAAACACCGAGAAAAATCATCAGAATTTGTATCTCTGGCGTCGAAAACGGCACCGGAAGCGAAAGGTAATGGCTTAACGACAGCAGCGCCGTCACCAGTAACATCATGCCGATGAATTCCAGTATCAACACGCTTTTAGGTAATTTACCGATCGCGCGCATAAGCTTCCCTCTGCAAAGTGAATTGCTATTTTAAAACCTTTCGTTGCGTTGTGCTTAACAGTTATAGCTTTAAGCAATCAATGCAACAGGTTAAACCTACTTTCAGCGAATAAATTTTGGCGTAATCATGGCGGACATAAACAGATGAGGAGAGAAACAATGCAAACCGTTATTTTTGGTCGTCCGGGTTGCCCTTACTGCGTGCGTGCTAAAGAGTTGGCAGACAAACTGAGTAATGAACGCGATGACTTTGAATATCAGTATGTTGATATTCGTGCAGAAGGGATTAGCAAAGAAGATTTACAACAGAAAGCGGGTAAACCAGTAGAAACCGTACCGCAGATTTTTGTCGATCAGCAACACATCGGCGGCTATACCGATTTTGCTGCCTGGGTGAAAGAGAATCTTGAAGCCTGATTGCCGGATAAGCCCTCTCTGTTTGAGGGCTTTATTGATTTTTTCTGTGCTGTGACTTGAACAAACTACTAATAAACAAGAAACACAACGCCCCCAACGCACACCAGAAGACGGCGCTCAATAACCATGCCAACTCTTGCCAGAATGAGCGTGTTGGTGAAAAAAACAGACGCATAATTAACATAGAACACGGTGCCGCCAGCATTGCGCCAAACAGCGGTTTAAGGACTTCTCTACGCTGCGAAAAAAAGCTGGCAACCGCCCCAGGAAGAATGAAAAACAGCAAGCCGATTTCAGGATGCCCGGCAGCCCGAAAAGCGCCTTTCATTTGCGTCGCCAGGAACAGGCACACTACAATGAAGAGGACAAAACAGCAGATTGCCCCCGCCCAACGTTGTTTATGTTTCACTCGCTCCTCCTGACACTGCCTCTATCGAACACATTTTCGCCACTATGGCGTTCAGTAAGATAAAGCCGCTTCGCATTCCATGCTAATATAGGCCAACGCAATTTTTATAGCCGTTGGTACTTAATGTGATTACACTAGTAAAATATATTGTTTCTTTACTATTGCTTATGTGCGCTGAATGAATCCGCGCCCTGATTTCAGGTAAAAACATTATCTTAAATTACCATTTCTTTCAACAGCTTACTCGTAAACAAGAAGTTAGTCTCCGTGAATATAAACGTCGCCGAATTGTTAAATGGGAATTACATTCTGTTATTATTTGTAGTCCTTGCGCTTGGACTATGTCTAGGAAAATTACGACTTGGTTCAATCCAACTGGGTAATTCCATTGGCGTTTTAGTCGTATCGTTACTATTAGGGCAACAACATTTCAGCATTAACACCGACGCGCTTAATCTTGGCTTTATGTTGTTTATTTTCTGCGTCGGGGTCGAAGCCGGACCCAACTTTTTTTCCATTTTTTTCCGCGATGGGAAAAATTACCTAATGTTAGCTCTGGTGATGGTTAGCAGTGCGCTGGCGATCGCCTTAGGGTTGGGTAAGCTGTTTGGCTGGGATATCGGTCTGACGGCCGGTATGTTGGCTGGCTCCATGACATCGACACCGGTTCTGGTCGGTGCTGGCGACACATTACGCCATTCCGGTATGGAAAGCGGACAGCTCTCCACAGCACTGGATAATCTAAGCCTTGGGTATGCGTTAACTTATTTAATTGGCCTGGTGAGTTTAATTGTCGGCGCACGTTATTTACCGAAGTTGCAACATCAGGATTTACAGACCAGCGCCCAACAAATCGCTCGCGAACGTGGCCTGGACACCGATGCCAGCCGCAAAGTTTATTTGCCGGTGATCCGCGCCTACCGTGTCGGCCCGGAGCTGGTGGCCTGGACCGACGGCAAAAATCTGCGTGAATTGGGTATTTATCGTCAAACCGGTTGCTACATTGAACGTATTCGTCGTAACGGGATTCTGGCAAATCCAGATGGCGACGCCGTACTGCAAATGGGCGATGAGATAGCGTTAGTGGGATATCCAGACGCCCATGCCCGCCTCGATCCCAGCTTCCGTAACGGTAAAGAAGTTTTTGATCGTGACCTTCTCGACATGCGTATTGTCACTGAAGAGGTCGTTGTCAAAAACCATAACGCGGTAGGTAAACGTCTGGCACAACTAAAGTTGACCGATCACGGTTGCTTCCTTAACCGCGTCATCCGCAGCCAGATTGAGATGCCAATTGATGACAACGTTGTGCTTAATAAAGGTGATGTTTTACAGGTGAGCGGCGATGCCCGTCGCGTGAAAACCATTGCTGACCGCATCGGCTTTATCTCGATTCACAGCCAGGTCACAGACCTGCTGGCATTCTGCGCGTTCTTTGTTATTGGCCTGATGATCGGGATGATTACCTTCCAGTTCAGTACATTTAGCTTTGGCATGGGTAACGCTGCTGGCTTGTTATTCGCCGGCATTATGTTGGGCTTTATGCGCGCTAACCACCCGACCTTCGGTTACATTCCGCAGGGGGCGTTAAGCATGGTGAAAGAGTTCGGCTTGATGGTGTTTATGGCAGGCGTTGGTTTAAGCGCCGGTAGCGGTATTAATAACGGCCTGGGCGCGATCGGTGGTCAGATGTTAATTGCCGGATTGATTGTCAGTCTGGTGCCGGTGGTGATCTGCTTCCTGTTCGGCGCTTATGTACTGCGTATGAACCGCGCACTCCTGTTCGGCGCGATGATGGGCGCGCGTACTTGTGCGCCGGCAATGGAGATCATCAGCGACACCGCACGCAGTAACATCCCAGCCTTAGGTTATGCGGGCACTTATGCAATAGCTAACGTACTGCTAACGCTGGCCGGGACAATCATTGTCATGGTATGGCCAGGACTCGGATAAAACTGAAGTTGCCCTGAAAATGAAATTTTTTTGTACAATCGGCGAACTTTTCTTTGGGGCATCAGTCTTAATTAGTGCCACTGCTTTTCTTTGATGTCCCCATTTTGTGGAGCCCATCAACCCCGCCATTTTGGTTCAAGGTTGATGGGTTTTTTGTTGTCTGAAATTTATCTCCTGCCCCGCCACTCGTGCCACCATCCGTAAAATCTCCTCGCGCGATAGCGGCTTACGGTCAGTGACAAAATGCAGCGTCATCCCTTCAATAAAAGCATCCAGAGCCCTGGCCGTTCCAGGTTCAAACCATTGTTCGAGTGTTTGCTGACTGCGCTGCATCCAGTTTTGCATCACTGTTTTTAATAACGGTTTTCGACTGGCCAGCGCGTAGAGTTGATACATCAGTTCCATGTTGTCCGGCGTTGCAACCTGCGAGCTGTAGATCATTTCAGTGATGGCCAGGCAGGCACTGGGGGCATCGCTGACATCGAGAAAAAATGCCTGATATTGCCGTGACATAGTCTGCGTAAAGCTACTGAACGCCTCCAGTAATAGCTCATCAATTCCTGAAAAATAGTAGGTCATCGACCCTAACGGTACCCCGGCAAGGGTAGCTATTTTACGGTGCGTCACGGCATGTATTCCGTAAAGTTTCACCGCCTCGAGAGTGGCCTGGATGATTTTTTCTCGCCGTTGTGGATCGTTAGCGCGACGCATGTCATTTCCTCTCTCTGCAATTGTGTACAAATGTACACAACCTTGCTAAGGTTGTCTTCTCTCTTCTTTTTTTGACGTGATCTATGACAGTAAATTCTTCACGTAATGCCTTGAAACGCCGTACTTGGGCGCTGTTCATGTTCTTCTTTTTGCCGGGCCTTCTAATGGCTTCCTGGGCAACCAGAACGCCCGCTATCCGCGACATTCTTTCTGTCTCTATCGCCGAAATGGGCGGAGTGCTCTTTGGTCTGTCAATCGGTTCGATGAGCGGCATTCTCTGCTCGGCGTGGTTAGTAAAACGCTTTGGGACGCGTAATGTCATCCTGGTCACGATGTCCTGCGCATTGATCGGGATGATGATATTAAGTCTGGCGCTCTGGCTGACATCTCCTGTGCTCTTTGCCGTTGGTCTTGGCGTTTTTGGCGCCAGTTTTGGTTCCGCAGAAGTGGCGATAAACGTTGAAGGTGCTGCCGTTGAGCGAGAAATGAATAAAACGGTTTTGCCGATGATGCATGGCTTCTACAGTCTCGGTACGCTGGCGGGGGCTGGTGTAGGGATGGCGCTGACGGCCTTTGGAGTTCCGGCAACTGTTCACATTTTGCTGGCGGCGCTGGTGGGCATCGCGCCTATTTATATCGCTATTCAGGCAATCCCTGACGGTACGGGAAAAAATGCTGCCGATGGCACGCAGCATAGTGAAAAAGGGGTTCCTTTTTATCGCGATATTCAGTTGCTATTAATTGGTGTCGTGGTGCTGGCAATGGCTTTTGCAGAAGGTTCTGCCAACGACTGGTTACCCTTATTAATGGTTGATGGCCACGGATTTGGCCCAACATCCGGCTCATTGATATACGCAGGTTTCACATTGGGGATGACCGTTGGACGTTTTACCGGCGGCTGGTTTATTGATCGCTACAGCCGCGTTGCCGTGGTACGTGCCAGTGCACTAATGGGTGCGTTGGGTATCGGGCTAATTATTTTTGTTGATAGCGCCTGGGTCGCCGGGGTATCTGTCGTTCTTTGGGGACTGGGTGCCTCGCTGGGCTTCCCGCTGACCATTTCAGCCGCCAGTGATACCGGCCCCGATGCACCAACCCGTGTCAGCGTAGTGGCCACGACCGGTTATCTGGCTTTCCTCGTCGGGCCGCCACTGCTGGGCTATCTCGGCGAACATTATGGATTACGTAGTGCAATGCTGGTTGTACTGGCGCTGGTTATTCTCGCGGCTATCGTCGCAAAAGCCGTCGCCAAACCCAATACAAAAACGCAGACTGCGATGGAGAATAGTTGATGGGCATTAAATTAATTGCGGTAGACATGGACGGTACTTTCTTAAGCGATCAAAAAACCTATAACCGCGAGCGGTTTATGGCCCAATATCAGCAGATGAAAGCACAAGGTATTCGCTTTGTGGTTGCCAGCGGGAATCAATATTATCAGTTGATCTCATTCTTCCCCGAAATTGCCGATGAAATTGCTTTTGTGGCGGAAAATGGTGGCTGGGTAGTGAGCGAAGGCAAAGATGTTTTTAATGGTGAGCTATCGAAAGATGCTTTTGCCACTGTCGTGGCGCATTTGCTGACGCGCCCGGAAGTGGAGATTATTGCCTGCGGCAAAAATAGCGCCTATACCCTCAAAAAATATGACGATGCCATGAAAACCGTGGCGGAAATGTATTATCACCGTCTGGAATACGTCGATAACTTTGACAACTTAGAAGATATCTTCTTCAAGTTTGGCCTGAATCTTTCCGATGAACTGATTCCACAAGTGCAGAAAGCATTACATGAAGCCATCGGCGATATTATGGTGCCAGTGCATACCGGCAACGGCAGCATCGATTTAATCATCCCCGGCGTGCATAAAGCCAATGGCCTGCGTCAACTCCAGAAATTATGGGGAATAGACGACAGCGAAGTCGTGGTCTTTGGCGATGGCGGTAATGATATTGAGATGCTGCGTCAGGCAGGATACAGCTTCGCAATGGAAAATGCCGGCAGCGCGGTTGTTGCAGCGGCGAAATATCGTGCAGGTTCCAATAATCGTGAAGGCGTACTGGACGTGATTGATAAAGTTCTTAAACACGAAGCGCCATTTAATCAATAAAACGGCAGCACGCCCGGCAACACAACGCCTGAATGAAGGCTGCATAATTCGCAGAAATTAACTCACCGGATTATTTCAGGCGAAATGATTATGAAGAATTATGTTTTGCTGGGCGCGTTTCTCATGAGCTTTACCGGTGCAACGATGGCGCAAAGCGTTACCGTCGATGTGCCAAGTGGATACAAAGTGGTAGTGGTCCCTGATTCTGTCAGCGTTCCACAAGCCGTCAGTGTCGCTACTGTGCCGCAAACCGTCTATGTGGCTCCTGCTCCGGCTTACCGTCCACATCCGTATGTTCGTCACCTTGCCAGCGTTGGCGAAGGAATGGTTATCGAACATCAGATCGATGACCATCACCATTAATACGAAAATGCCTGATTGCATTGTGCAATCAGGCATTTTTTTACCCTTCGTGCGAATTTCCTACCTGTTTATCTTTTAAAAAGATAAACATCAGCAGCAGCCACAAAATTCCGTTGGCAAGGTTGAAGAGATTAAACAGACCATTGCCGCCGTTCAGATACGCGTGTTTACTGATCTCAATACCGACAGTGAAAATCAGCATTTGCAACATCCCCATCGCCGCAGAAACCGTACCTTTACTCATATCGCTGGCAAACAACGTCAGACGCACCAGTCCCGCATTCGCCAGACCAATACCAAAAGCATAAATACTTAACCCAGCGGTCATCCACAAATACGCGTGCGATGAGATGACCGTTGCCGCAGCGGCGACCAACAGACCAATCATAATCGGCCAACCGCCCATAATGATCAGCGAACGTACGGTGCGACGCGAGGTCAGTCGCGCCAGCAGTAGGTTCCCCGCAATTAATGCGCCGAAAATGGGAACTTGCAGCAAACCATATTCATAGCTGCTCAACTGCTCGCCGGTTATGATAATAATCGGCGACTGGGCAATCCACGCCAGCAACGGCAGACTAACAAACCCCAGTGCCAGCGCCCCCGCAACAAAGCGACCATTCTTCAGCACCAGCTTGTAGTCACGCCCGAGCTCTTTCAGCGACAGTTTCTCACCTATACGCGTGGCGGTTTCTGGCATGGCACGTTGCAGACCGAAGAAGGAGATCGTTGCCAATGCGGCAAATAATACAAACATCCCTTCCCAGGGCAGCACATGGATCCACGCCGCTCCCACCAACGGGCCGAGTAGCGGAGCAATCAGCGCCACGTTCGCCATCAGCGCGGTGATCTTGATACAAACCGCCTCTTCGAAGGATTCCTGAATTGCGGCGTAACCCACAGCGCCAATGAAACAGAGGCTTATGCCCTGCAAGAAGCGCAACAGCGTGAATTGTTCAATGTTTTGCGCCAGTAATATCGCCAGACAAGTGATGATAAACCACACTACGCCCGCCAGCATCACCGGACGGCGACCAATACGATCCGACAATGGCCCCAGCAGCCACTGTAAAAACATCCCACCCGCAAGGTACGCGGTCATCGAGGTAGGAACCCAATCAATGCCCGCCTGGTACTGTTCCACCACGGCCAACATACCGGGCTGAATCATATCGTTACCGATATAGGTTGAGAATTCGTAGAGCACCAGACAGAGAGGGAAAAGTAATGCCTGACGTCCAAGTCTGGCACCATTAGCTAATCTATTTTGCATGCAATTTCTTCGCCAAGAATAATCGCGCAAAGTTTAATAAAAGCGCGGCTAACGAGAAAGCAATTTTTGCGCCTTAAGCACATTCTTACATTAATCGGCGATTAGACTCTCTTTTTTTAAGCTTTATTTAACTACCGCGCGTTACCATTACTTCACATAATACGGGCCGCTTATGAGAAATAAGACGATGCCGCTTTACCCTGTTTAACATGCACCTTATTCTCACCGCCTTGCCTGACGGCTCCCCATTAAACACCTTATGAGTCTGGAAGTTATGCTGGAAAATCTCAATTACTCATTATTCTCTCTAATTAATGCCACGCCAGATTCTTCTCCGTGGATGATCTCGTTGGCGATTTTTATTGCCAAAGATTTGATTACCGTGGTGCCGCTACTGGCCGGGGTACTTTGGCTGTGGGGACGTACGGCGCAACGGCAGATAGTGATAAAAATAGCGATCGCACTGGCTGTAAGTCTGTTTGTTTCCTGGGGGATGGGTCATTTATTTCCACATGACCGCCCGTTTGTCGAGAATATCGGCTATAACTTCCTGCACCATGCGGCGGATGACTCTTTCCCAAGCGATCACGGTACGGTGATCTTCACCTTCGCTCTGGCATTTTTAATCTGGCATCGTTTGTGGTCCGGATCGCTTCTCATGGTGCTGGCCGTAATTATTGCCTGGTCGCGGGTCTACCTTGGCGTCCACTGGCCACTGGATATGCTTGGTGGGTTGTTGGCGGGAATGATTGGTTGCCTTAGCGCGCAGATTATCTGGCAAGCTGCGGGGGCGATGCTCTACCAGCGGCTGCAATCGTGGTATCGCTTCTGTTTCGCCTTACCGATCCGTAAAGGCTGGGTACGTGGCTGATTTCGGATAAAACGTGTAATATCAGGCGGCTCGCTTCAATAACTATTCAGAGGGAATATGGAAACACGTCGCGAAGAGCGCATCGGGCAATTACTCCAGGAATTAAAACGCAGCGATAAGTTACATCTGAAGGACGCCGCCGCCCTACTTGGGGTTTCAGAGATGACGATTCGTCGCGACCTGAATAACAACAGCGCCCCCGTCGTATTACTCGGCGGCTATATCGTTCTCGAACCACGCAGCGCCAGCCATTACCTGCTAAGCGACCAAAAATCCCGTCTGGTAGAAGAAAAACGCCGCGCTGCGAAACTGGCCGCGACGTTGGTAGAACCCGGTCAGACCCTCTTTTTTGACTGCGGCACCACTACGCCCTGGATTATTGAAGCGATTGATAATGAAATCCCTTTCACCGCCGTTTGTTATTCACTGAATACCTTTCTGGCGCTGCAAGAGAAACCACATTGCCGGGCGTTTCTTAGTGGTGGAGAATTTCACGCCAGCAACGCCATCTTCAAACCTATCGATTTTCAACAAACGCTGAATAATTTTTGTCCGGATATCGCTTTTTATTCCGCTGCGGGTGTACATATCAAAAAAGGCGCAACCTGTTTTAATCTTGAAGAGTTGCCGGTAAAACACTGGGCTATGTCGATGGCGCAAAAGCATGTGCTGGTTGTCGACCACAGTAAGTTTGGTAAGATACGTCCGGCACGCATGGGCAACCTGAAACGCTTTGATATCGTAGTAAGCGATCGTTGTCCAGAAGATGAGTATGTGAAGTACGCGCAAACGCAGCGTATTAAGTTAATGTATTAATTAAGCATCGCCGGATGACGTCAACGCGCCATCCGGTCATCTAAAGATTAAGAGAACCAGCTACCAAACCACTGATGGAATTTCATCATCACGAAATCCCACATCCGACCAAAGAATCCCCCCTCTTCCACATTCTCCATTACGATCAGCGGACGCTGTTCAATAGATTTACCGTTAAGCTGGAAATCAATGGTTCCGACGACCTGGCCTTTTTTCAGCGGTGCGGTGAGCTGCGGTTCGGTTAATGTATAACTGGCTTTCAGGTTTTTCAGTTGTCCACGCGGAATAGTCACCGATCCGCCTTCGCCAGCACCGAGATTCACTTCACTCTTATCGCCAAACCAGACTCGCTGGGTCACAAAGGTGGCATCAGGTTTAATTGGTGTCACGGTTTCAAAGAAACGGAAGCCCCAGGTGAGCAACTTTTCGGACTCATTAAAACGGATACGATCGGTTTTCGCTCCCAGTACCACAGAGATCAAGCGCATGTCGCCCTGGGTCGCGGAGGCCACCAGGTTGTAGCCGGCTCCTGCCGTAGTACCGGTCTTCATACCATCGACATTGACATTACTACTCCACAGCAGACGGTTACGGTTTGGCTGGCGAATCTTGTTGAAGGTAAATTCCTTCTCTTTATGAATGGCGTACTCTTCCGGTACATCGTGGATTAACGCTTTGCCCAGCAAGGCCATATCGCGTGCGGTACTGAACTGCCCCGGAGCGTCAAGGCCGTGCACCGTCTGGAAGGTGGTGTTGGTCAGGCCCAATTTTTTAGCATAACCATTCATCAAGCCAATAAATGACTCCTGACTGCCCGCGACGTAATCTGCCAGCGCAATACAGGCGTCATTACCGGACTGAATAATCACGCCTTTGTTTAAATCGGCCACTGAAACCTGATCGCCCGGTTTGAGGAACATCACCGACGAACCGCGCAGCGCCGGATTCCCCGTCGCCCAGGCATCTTTACCGACCGTCACCATATCGGTGAGTTTAATCTTATCGGCCTTGAGCGCCTGCCCAACCACATAGCTGGTCATGATTTTGGTCAGACTGGCTGGGTCCAGTTTCTCATCCGCATTACCTTCAGCCAGCACTTTTCCGCTGGCGTAATCCATTAAAATCCATGCACGCGCATCCACGCTCGGCGCGTCAACGGTCTGTTCCGCCGCGAATGCCGTTGGGGCAAAAAGAAATAAAAATGCAGAACCCGCTGCAAGACCACGAAGGAGAGAGGAGTATTGCGTCATAAATGCCACCCGAGTATCCATTCAAAAAAAATACGTTATATCGCCGTATGATAAGTTCGGTGATTAATAACGCACACACAAACTTAAAGAAACCGTAAGTTGGTAAAGTTTTTAAAGTTTATGCAATATCCTGCCGCTCCGCTGCTTCTGGCGTCATTTTTTTGCCAACTGTTGCTTAAAAGTTAACTTTACTCCACCATCAGAGTCCTGTTCAGCCGGTGGCTGCCTGTGTAAAAAGGGGTGAGTATGATTACGCTGTGGGGTCGGAATAATTCAACCAACGTAAAAAAAGTGTTGCTGACGCTCGAAGAACTGGATCTGCCTTATGAGCAAATTCTCGCGGGCCGTGAGTTTGGAGTAAACCATGACGCCGATTTTCTGGCGATGAATCCCAACGGGCTGGTGCCGCTGTTGCGCGACGACGAAAGTGATTTAATTCTCTGGGAATCGAACGCCATTGTCCGCTACCTGGCAGCACTGTACGGGCAAAACCGCTTGTGGATCGACTCGCCAGCACGTCGTGCAGAAGCGGAAAAATGGATGGACTGGGCAAACCAGACGCTCAGTAATGCCCATCGCGGGATCCTGATGGGATTGGTCAGAACACCGCCTGAAGAGCGCGACCAGGCCGCCATTGATGCCAGTTGCAAGGAATGCGACGCTCTGTTTGCCCTTCTTGATGCGGAACTGGCAAAAGTGAAATGGTTCTCTGGTGATAAATTTGGCGTGGGTGATATCGCTATTGCACCGTTTATCTACAATTTGTTTAACGTCGGTCTGACCTGGACACCGCGCCCAAATCTGGAACGCTGGTATCAACAGCTCACTGAACGCCCCGCAGTGCGTAAAGTGGTGATGATCCCCGTTAGCTAATTATTACGTGGACTTACTTTCAGTAATTCGCCATTGGACTCGTCGGTCAATACGTACAAATAACCGTCGGGCCCAGTGCGAACATCACGAATTCGCTGCCCTCTGTCCGTTAATATGCGGCCATCTTCTGTCACTTTGTCGCCGTTGACGCTCATCACGATGACATCTTTGTCTTTTAACGCGCCAATAAATAATTTTTGCTGCCACTGGGGGAATTTGTCGCTGTTATAGAAGGCCATACCGCTCACGGCGGGCGAATCTTTCCAGTAGAAAATCGGTTGTTCGGTACCGGCAACGATTCCCCCTTTCGCTTCCGGTATTTTAAGTCCCGAGTAATTGATGCCCCAGGATGCCAGCGGCCAGCCGTAATTTTTGCCTTTTTTCGGGATATTAATTTCATCACCACCGCGCGGACCATGCTCATTCAGCCACAGCGCATTGCTCCACGGATTCATCGCCATCCCTTGCGGATTACGAATGCCGTAAGACCAGATCTCAGCGCGCATGCCGGATTCCTTTACAAAAGGATTATCATCCGGAATCTCGCCCTGGTCGGTCAGACGCACCAGTTTGCCCTGTAATTTATCCAGATCCTGCGCCGTCGGGCGCTGATTGTTTTCCCCCAGACCAATAAACAAATAACCTTTGCCGTCAAACACCAACCGTCCACCAAAATGGTTACCGGTAGAAAGCTTAGGCATCTGACGAAAAACGGTGCGGAAATCCGTTATTTTTGTCAGATCATCGCTCAAACGGCCATAACCTACGGCAGTACCGGCTTTGTCATCATCTCCCTGTTCCGAATAACTTAACCAGATGCGGCGAGACTGGGCAAAATCAGGCGCTAAAGCTACATCCAACAAGCCTCCCTGCCCGTGCGCCCAGACTTCCGGCACACCAGCCAGCGGCGCAGATAATCCTTTTCCTTCTTGCCAGTGGCGTAACTCGCCACCACGCAGCGTGATTAACATACCGTGATTATCGGGTAAAAAGGCCAGCGCCCAGGGATGGTCGAGTTTGTCTTGCAATACCTCGACATTTACCGTTGCAGGCGCCGCCCAGAGAGCGGAAGAAACACAGAAAAGGGTCACAAGGAAAAGGGATTGTCGATGCATAACGCCTCCGGATTGACTCTGGCTTAAAGCGTAGTCAGTCAAAAGCGCAACAAATGCATTTTTACATAAACTTAAACATGAAGGGGGAGATGCATTCTCCCCCTTAGTTTTCAGGCCTTCTCAAGCATGGTGTGCTTTTCAAGGCTCTGGATACTCAGCGTTAAGCTCATCAGACAATTTTCAAGCTTATCGGCGTTGACGGTAATAACAGTCGGGCAATCATGATGCCCGCTCATCAAACATACTGCGGCTGTTGCTAATGCTTCTTCAGCGTGATGAAGAGCACCCCACTCTTCCTGATCCAGATGAAGATTCAACCGCAGCGATTTATCGTGCAATTCGCGATGCAGTTTAAAAAAGTTATCTCGTAGATGATTGCTTTCGCTGACGGACATGTATCCTTTGGCCTTCCTCAGATGCACGTATGCAGCGAGGTCAACTTGTGCGTCTTTCAACCGGTTCAGCAGGTCGCTTCGCTGTCTGTCAACGAACATACTTCGATCCTCCTCTTTTCAACCTTGTTGCAATTAAATAGTATGGCTATTTTTTGAGCAAAATGCTGTCAAGGATCAATACTTCACATCTTATTAATAAGAATTTACATTATTTCTCTTTCCAGTACCTCACATCCCCACGGCGCCAGTTCTAATTCTTGTGAACAAGCCTTGCCCGTTTCCGCCACTCGCCACGCTCCAGGAAGCACAACATTTTGTACATGAGCAGTGTAATTTTGTACAAAAACCCATTCCTGATCGCCGTCTGTCCGACGCGTTGCAATAACGCCAGCAGGAAGTTCAGTAGCAAGTGCTTTTGGGAGATGAAGTGTGTTGATCAACATCGCGGCAAACGCTTGATGAAATGACGCATCATTACGCGAAGCCACATAGAAAGCACGACCTTGTCCGACGTGATTTACCGTTAACGCAGGTGTACCCGCATAAAAATCCTCACCATAGCGCGCCAGAACCTGAGCACCTTCGGCGTGAATAACCGCACATAATTCCCGTGCCTGCCATTGCCCCTGCAGTCCATACGCATTCGGCTCGCAGATAACGTCGTTATGCTGATAATCATTAAGACTATCAATCTCTTCAGCCCATACGCCCATCAGGTCACGCAACGGGCCAGGGAACCCACCCAGGTGACATAAATCGGTTTCATTGACAATCCCGGACCAGTAAGTGATAACAAAATTGCCACCAGCTTCGACATAGGCACGAGCACGCGCAGCAAATCCATCGCGAACCATATAGAGCATTGGAGCGATAACTAACTGATAACCCGTAAGATCACAATCAGCATTGATAATATCGACCGCCACGCCCTGCTCCCAGAAAGGTCGGTAATGCTCCACTACCGTTTGTTCGTAGTGGATCCCGCAATTGCGCGGCCCGGCAGCATCATTGACCGCCCAGCGGTTTTCCCAGTCGAAAATAATGGCAACTTTGGCCTGCGTTTTCGTCCCAACCAGTTGTTTAAGATGAGCCAGCCGTTGCCCCAGTTGTATGACTTCACGCCCGGTACGCGTCTCCAGATGACCGACGTGATCAACCACCGCACCATGAAACTTCTCCACGGCACCACGACTCTTACGCCACTGAAAATAGTGCACGCCGTCTGCGCCGTGAGCGACGGCCTGTAAGGAAGAAAGAATATTCATTCCCGGCTTTTTCAATTTGCTGGTTGGCTGCCAGCTTGTCTGGCTGGGCGTGGATTCCATCAGAATAAACGGTTTATTTTTCAAGGTACGCATCAGGTCGTGATACATCGCGGTTTTACAGGCTACGGCGCGTTCATCTTCCTGTTTGTGCCACATGGGGTAGCTATCCCAACTCACAAAATCAACCACTTCGGCTAATGCCCAGTAGTTGTAGTCATTGAAATACCACATAAAATTGGTCGTCGCAGGTAAATCGGGGCGTTCTGCTTTTAACGGCGCGATTTCCATTTGATAGAACTCTTTTACCTGCGATGTGACAAAGCGCCGCCAATCAAGATTCAAACCGTGGTTGGACATTTCACCTATTGGGGAAGGAGATTCAATTTGTGACCAGTCACTGTATGTATGACTCCAGAAGCCAGTCCACCATGCCTGATTAAGCGCCTCAAGAGTGGTGTAACGCGTCTGCAACCAACGGCGAAACGCCTGTTGGCATCCATTACAATGACACTCTCCGCCATACTCATTACTGATATGCCATCCCAGAACCGCCGGATGATTGGCGTATCGCTGCGCCAGCTTACGGTTAATTTGCGTCACTTTATCTTTATACACTGGCGAAGAAAGACAGTGATTATGGCGACCACCGTGAAGCATTTTCTCGCGTGAGGCGCTAACTCTCAGAACCTCTGGATAACGAGCAGCAAGCCAGGCGGGTTTGGCTCCGCTTGGTGTTGCGAGGAAGACAGAGATCCCACCAGCATGAAGTTTATCCAGCACCTCATCCAGCCAGTCAAAGCGATACTCACCCTCTGTGGGTTCCAGCATTGACCAGCTAAAAATGCCCACTGACATGGTGTTACAACCAGCCTGTTGCATCATAGCGATATCTTTTTCCAGAATCCCAGGGACATGTAACCATTGCTCCGGATTGTAATCAGCGCCATGAAGTAACCATGGGGCTCTGGGGATGATCGGTGGGTACTTGTCCATGTTGACTCCTGAATTGTTTTAAACAGACAAAAAATGTTATTCGTTCACAATAATGTCATCTAGTAATTTATTGCTTCGTTATGCAAGGAATGTCCGGCAGGAATGTGATCAAGTACGCGTTTTTCCCTTCAAACAGGTTCGTCGGTTCAGCTTACCGGCACTGAGACAGGTGAGCGTGATACGTATGACATTCACTGCGGTATACTGTGACAAATCTTTTAGCCGGGGCGAATATGAAAACCAAAGCTGCAACCCTTGCCGATGTTGCTCGTCATGCCAATGTTTCTTATCAGACAGTGTCGCGGGTGCTTAACAATTCAGCGAACGTGTCTGCTAAAACACGTCAAAAAATTGAACAAGCCATTGCCGAACTTAAGTACGTTCCAAATCGCGTAGCTCAACAGTTGGTAGGGAAAGAGAGCAAAACGGTCGGGCTGGTTACAACTTCACTTGCCCTGCATGCCCCCTCGCAAATTGCGGCAGCAGTGAAAAAATATGCCGGAGAACAGGGATATCAGGTGCTGATATCCATGATTGACGATGTTGATATTAAAGGTATTCAAGCTGCAATTAATGAATTAAAAGCACAACGGGTAACAAAGATTATTATCAACGCACCGCTGGAAACGGCATTGGCTGAAACACTGGTTGCTGAAAACAGCGATGTATTGTGTTTGTTTCTCGACGTGGACCCTTATAGCCCGGTATTTAACGTCACTTTTAATCCCGCAGAAGGTGCACGCGCCAGCGTGAAACATCTTTACGATTTGGGGCATCGTCAATTTTGCTTGATCTCTGGCCCTGAAAATTCAGTACCAGCGCGGCTACGACTCAATACCTGGCGCGACACCCTCGCTTCACTCCAACTGACGCCGCTGGCCATTCATTATGGTAGTTGGGACGCTCAAAGCGGCTATCTGGCGACGTTACAAATGCTACGTGAAACACCACAGGTAACCGCTCTTCTGATCGCCAATGATCAGATGGCATTGGGGGCATTAAGCGCCTTACATCAACAAAAACGTAAAATCCCGCAAGATATTTCTGTCATAGGCTATGACGACACCTATGAGAGTGCATTTTTTGAACCTTCGCTAACGACGGTCGCAATCGACTTTGATTTACAAGGGAAAATTGCCATTCAACAAATTTTACAGCCGGACGATGAACACGCGATGCTCCGCTCTTCAACCATCCTTCCCAGTCGCCTGGTCGTGCGTAACTCTGCTGGTCCCCTGCACTCACCACAGACTGATCTGATGAATATTGCTGAACACCTTCGCACACTGGCAGATGAGCTAACACGAAAGGCATAAAAGTAATACGTTCTCATAAAAAGATTTAGTGATCTGTTTCGCTAAATCTTTTTTATTATCAGCAATAATTGTGATGTAAATCTCAAACATTCATTTAACACATTGCCTAATCATCGCGGTCAGGGTCAGAGTAAAAATGAAATTGTTAACGTATGACATTTCCGGAGATGCATACCAAAACAATAACCAGTAAGCACAGCTAATGCCTGTGCCAACGGTAAATGACCCAACGCCAGTGATTGAGGATATGGCTATGTTATTGCCCGGTAAACGTAATTATATTTTGCTCAGTATTTTCGATTTTCTGTACCTCTTCGCCTGGTCGGCAACGATGGCATTTTTTGTCATATGGACGACACAGCATCTGGAAATTACCGCCACACGCACAGGATTGCTTTATTCCGTTAATGCTTTCATTGCGTTATTAATGCAGCCGTTCTTCGGTTTCATCTCCGATAAATTTGGTCTTAAGAAACAACTCATCTGGCTCCTCGTCGCATTATTACTTCCCGTAGGCCCATTCTTTATTTATGTGTATGCCCCGCTTCTGGTTCATAACTTCTGGCTGGGCGCTGTTTTGGGTGGCGTTTACCTGGGGATCATTTTTAATTCTGGCTGTGGCGTTCTGGATTCCTGGATAGATAAAGTTTCGCGCCGTTATCATTTTGAATATGGTCGCGTAAGAATGTGGGGCTCTCTGGGATGGGCCGCTGCCGCGTGGATTGTGGGTAAATACATTGATACCAGCCCTAATCTCTCTTTCTGGCTGGCAAGCTGTGCCATTGTGATCGCCGCAATCTGCTTTATGTTTACCAAAATTGAACTGACCGAGGCGGAAATTGAAAAAACCAATTCGTTGAAAGCTATCCATGCGCTTGAACTGGCGAAAAATAGTCAGTTCTGGTTTTTATTGATGTTCACTCTGTTCGTAACGCAAATTTATGACACCTACGATCAACAATTCGCACAATATTTTTCGCTGCAATTCCCGACGCCAGAAGAAGGCAATCGCTGGTACGGGATTCTGGCTTCTATCCAGGTCTGTGGAGAAACCTTATTTCTCTGTCTGATGCCGTGGTTTGTTAACCGCACTGGCGCCAAATGGGCATTAGTGATTGCCGGAACCATTATGTCGCTACGCATTGCCGGTTCTGCTATCCAACTGGGGCCAGTGTGGATTGCGGCCGTTAAAATGATGCACGCCATCGAAAAACCACTGATCCTGGTGTCTGTGTTTAAATTTATCGCGGCTAACTTTGATCATAAACTCTCTTCGACGGTATACCTGCTGGTGCTTTTTGTGGCATCCATCGCCACGGCAATCTATTCACCCATTGCCGGCTATCTGTATGACACCATTGGCTTTGCTGAAACCTATCTAATCCTGGGGGCGATTGCCGGTTGCTTCACACTTATTTCGGTCTTTACGCTGCGGGACAAATCCAGCAGCCAGCCTGCGGAAGCGCTAACTGAAAACCCAGTAGCATGACAATCATTTGCGCCCCGATATTTGGGGCGTTTTCCTCGCCTGTTGACCAGATTACGATACAAATTTTATCCAGAACTCTGTAGAATCCCTGCCCTGACCTTTCCTGTAACTGAATATTTTTTAAGCTATGAGCAAAGTAACTCCCCAGCCGAAAATCGGCTTTGTTTCCCTCGGCTGTCCGAAAAACCTCGTCGATTCAGAGCGCATTCTTACCGAACTGCGTACTGAAGGTTATGACGTAGTACCGAGCTATGACGACGCAGATATGGTGATCGTCAACACCTGCGGCTTTATTGACAGCGCGGTGCAAGAATCTCTGGAAGCCATTGGCGAAGCGTTGAATGAAAACGGCAAGGTGATTGTGACTGGTTGTCTGGGAGCAAAAGAAGATCAGATCCGCGAAGTTCACCCGAAAGTGCTGGAAATCACCGGGCCTCATAGCTACGAGCAGGTTCTGGAGCACGTTCATCACTACGTGCCAAAACCGAAACACAATCCGTTCCTGAGCCTAGTGCCGGAACAGGGTGTTAAGTTGACCCCGCGTCATTACGCTTATCTGAAGATTTCCGAAGGTTGTAACCACCGCTGCACCTTCTGCATTATTCCTTCAATGCGCGGCGATCTGGTGAGCCGCCCGATTGGCGAAGTATTAAGCGAAGCGAAACGTCTGGTGGATGCGGGCGTTAAAGAGATTCTGGTGATCTCACAGGATACTTCCGCCTATGGCGTTGATGTAAAACACCGTACTGGCTTCCACAACGGCGAGCCGGTAAAAACCAGCATGGTCAGCCTGTGCGAACAGTTATCGAAACTGGGGATCTGGACACGTCTGCACTACGTTTACCCTTATCCGCACGTGGACGACGTCATCCCGCTGATGGCTGAAGGCAAAATCCTGCCATATCTGGATATTCCGCTGCAGCATGCCAGCCCGCGCATTCTCAAACTGATGAAGCGCCCAGGTTCGGTTGATCGCCAACTGGCACGTATCAAAAAATGGCGTGAAATCTGCCCGGAACTGACCCTGCGTTCAACCTTTATTGTCGGCTTCCCTGGCGAGACGGAAGAAGATTTCCAGATGCTGCTCGACTTCCTGAAAGAAGCACGTCTGGATCGCGTTGGCTGCTTTAAATACAGCCCGGTTGAAGGCGCAGATGCCAATGCTCTGCCGGACCAGGTCCCGGAAGAAGTGAAAGAAGAACGCTGGAATCGCTTCATGCAACTGCAACAACAGATTTCCGCCGAGCGCCTGCAGGAGAAAGTTGGCCGTGAAATTCTGGTGATCATCGACGAAGTGGATGAAGAAGGCGCGATTGGCCGCAGTATGGCTGATGCGCCGGAAATCGACGGCGCGGTCTATCTCAACGGTGAAACCAAGGTTAAGCCGGGCGACATCCTGCGTGTGAAAGTCGAGCATGCCGATGAGTACGATTTGTGGGGTAGTCGAGTTTAATTAATGCCAGGCCGGGCAAATTTATTTTCCCGGCCTGCTAATAAACATTATTGCCAGCTAATCTGCGCCCTGCCGTTTTTCTTACTCTTATACAGTCGCTCATCTGCCAGCATTTTCAGCCGTTCAACGGTGGTACATTCATTTGAATGCGCTACGCCGATACTGGTGCTTAAATTAATGCTTCCCACCTGGAAATGAACGATTTCTTTTAATATCGATAGCAACTCTTCCAGCGTTCCACCTGTATAAATCACCGCAAATTCGTCGCCGCCAAAACGATAGACTTTGCCTTTATCCACCGGAATTTGTGATTTAAGGATTTTCACAACCTTAATCAACACTTCATCGCCCAGCAAATGACCGAAGGTGTCGTTAATGTTCTTGAATTTATCGACGTCAAACAGGCACAAATATCCGCCTTTTTCCGGCAAGGCTTTTAAGTCTTCGTCAAAGGATTTTCTGCCCATCGCTTTGGTCAGGTCGTCAAGAAACGCTGAGTTATACATACTGTAGAGTTTTTTGACATCCGCCGCCGAGAAGAAAAGCCCACCGTCCAGCACACGGTCAAAATGGTTATTAATAATGGCTTCTTTTTCAACAATGCCCTGATTGATCACTCTGCGTACCAGATAGAGGCAGCTGGCCCCTGATATAACCGCCACCAATGCGGCAAAGAAGATGATCAACGTACATACCTGAAAATAAACGTCTTTTTTATAGGCAAACACATACAATCCTGTCGGCAAATAGGAGAAGTGCTCCATCGCTTCCGAAACAGTGAAGATGGCGTTTTTGGCGTTATATTCATCACCAGTAACCGATTTGCCATTCTTAAAAAGTGAGAACATCAGGTTATCGCTGTCCATTGCCAGTGATTTTGACAGTAAAGAAAAGCGCTCCAGCCCAAGCAAAAATATCAGACTACGATTATGGCTAACCGGGTAGAGATAATAGACGAAGGTTTTACCGTCAAAAGAGATAAACCCCGTATTCTTAACATGCAAATACTTAACCACCTGCATGATATTTGTACAATAGTTATTCTCGTACTCCTTTACCTGAATACACTCATCACTGGAAATCAGATAAGGTCCAACATCATACAAATAAGAAGGAGAAACCGAATCGGCATAGGCTGTGCGTAAGCCAACCAGCAATTGTTCTTCCGTAGGGTTTAGCGTATTGATGAGATCAATTGCCACACTACGCCGATATTCAGCAATATTTGCCACCGCAAAAGCAGTATCAATAACGGACTGTTTCAGGCCATACACCCGTTCTTTCACCATTTGAGTGTAGATCCCGCAGGCAACTGCCGAAATCATAATAAAAATCAGCAGACTGACTGTAAGTACGAATTTATTGATTCTGGACATACCTAAACTACTCTTTTACTAACTTTCCACTTTTATCCCAGGCAGAGAATGGCATAGGCTTCTGGTACAGATACCCTTGGGCCTGAACACAGCCTAATTTGATTAATTCACGCGCAACCTCTTCGCTCTCAACACCTTCTGCAATCACCGGAATCTGGTTATAGCGTGCCAGGTCGAAGATAATGCGTACAATTTTTCCCGCGGTGCCGAAAATATCGCCGGTAAATTGTGAATCTACTTTTATGCTGTCAGGGTTAATTTCATAAAAACGTTTCAGGTTTGACAGCCCTGTGCCAAAGTCATCAATCGATATCCCTACCCCTTGTTTACGCAGTTGTGCAATATTGAGATAAAAATGTTCATTAATTCGTTCGATCACTGTTTCAGTGATCTCAATACAGATACTATTCGCCTGCAGACCATGTTCTTTCATGATAGTTGTAAAATGCTCATGAAAGTGTGGTTCGTTTAGCTGCCAGGGTGACACATTAATATGCAGTAAGAAACCGTCCTTCAGGGTCGCACGCTGGCTAAAATGCCTGAATTCACGCATTGCGGTTTTAATAATTTGATAGCCAAGCTCATTGATAAACCCAATGTCTTCAGCAATCGTAACAAACTTCAGCGGTGAGATTATTCCTCGTTCCGCAGAGATCCAGCGGCATAATGCTTCTGCGCCGATAATGTCTCTGGTTTTCATATCAACAATCGGTTGATAGACTAAAAATAATTCGCCTATTTCCATTGCATGGCGAATATTACGCGCAATCCAGATATTCTCTTCAATTTCGTTGAGTTTCGCGTCATCACAGAAAATAAACTCAGAGAACATATGGTCACGGATACTGGAAATCGCCAGTTTCAGTTTTTCGGCATAACTCCAGGCATTTTCACCTTTCAAAGGTTCACAAATGGCAGATTTGTGTATACGCAGATTACGATAACCAAAGCTGCTGTCAAAATCATTTACCATCGCTATCTTGCGGGTAAACGTCTGTACATTTTCCCGGCACAATAATAAATAGAGATCGGCATTGAATGTCACTATATCGCAGCATTGCGCATATTTCTCGGCAATTCGCTGACACAGTTTCCTGACGATTTTATTGCGTTCCTCGACGCCAAACACAGCTTCGACGGCTTCCAGTCCGCACAGTTTGATGATCCCGACGGCCAGATATTGGCTATTATTAGATTCAATAATCGCCATGTTTTTGATAAAACCACTCTCCTGATCGTAGGAGATTAGCGAGAGCAGTTTATTCGAACGTTCAATTTCGGCATCTTTCATTTCCGCTATGGAATTTTTGATGCTGATAATCTCTTTCGCATCGCCTTCACGGATTTTCAGCGCCTGCATTTGTTCAGTAGAATCGGGCAAAAACTCCAGCGTATTGACCAGTTCTGTCATTTCGGAAAATTGTCGACGAAACACACGCGTGGTCATTAAGTAAACCAACAGCAGTACGATAATAATAAATACAAATGGTAGATAAAAGAGTTTATCTGATGCGTTAAATAAATTACCTGTTGGATAATAAAAATATATTTCAAACAACGAGTTATTTGGAACTTCTGATGTTCTTGCGATATATTCCGTGTCGAAAGAATCAATAATGTTATAATTTCCTTCGCTATTATAAATAATCAGTTTTTCACGGGCGAGTTGGTTTTTGGCGATGATCTCATGGCCTTGTTTCAAAAACAGCACTTCATCAGTCGAACTGATTTGATCAAGATATTCATTCAGATAGCGCCAGTTTAAGTCGACATGAATCTTATTAACCGCCAGTAAGTCACGGTCTTTGCCATTAATTCGTAGAGTAAAAGAGATACACTTTTTCCCTGGCCGATCAAAGCAGTTGTAGGCCGGATTCCAGCTACTACCCGAGTCGTCTGATGCCACCGACCAGGGCCGCTGGGACGGGTTAAAGTCGGCAAAGATGACGCGTCCTGCCTCATCGACAAGTGGCCCATTTACTTTTTCCTGATGGTAAACAATGATTTTATCATTCGCCCGACGGGTAAAGAGATAATATTTATTATCATCAAGTACCAATCCTACCGAATCCAGAAATGGCATCATTTCCATTTTCAGAATGACGGCACGTTTAATTTCTTCACTGTTTTTTAATAAATACAACGAGTCCTTTAACGTTAAGGCAGAACGCTCAATATCTTTAAAAAAATAACCTACGTTTTTTTGAATAAGTTCAAAGCGGCTATCGGCACGTTTTACCGCCCTTTCCGATACCAACTGATAGTTAATGATGAAAAAAAGACCAATAAATGACAGCGTAGCTAACAAAAATAAAATAATCAGTCTTATCTTTATCTTTTCGTATAAACTAAGCATGTTAATACACGTAACAAAATAACTATCAGTACGCTGCCCTGCTGCATAAATAGACTTTTACAGCAGCATATTTACCCAATTACCTGATTCTACAAAATCGGCAGAAAGTTACAACATTTGCGTATAGCAATAATTTCCTATGACGCCATTACATTTTTAAGCAATATTCTGCCGTGGCTATGCTTTAATTTTCGGGTCCAGCGCGTCGCGTAAGCCATCGCCCAGCAAGTTGAAAGCCAGCACGGTAAGGAAGATAGCGAGTGCCGGGAAAACCGCCACATGCGGCGCGATGACCATATCCGCTCGCGCTTCATTGAGCATAGCCCCCCATTCTGGTGTCGGCGGCTGCGCCCCCAGGCCAAGAAATGAAAGGCTGGCAGCCGAGATGATCGAAGTGCCAATACGCATTGTGAAAAAGACGACAATGGAAGAGACAGTCCCGGGCAAGATATGGCGCAACAAGATGGTCATGTCGCTGGCACCAATACTGCGCGCCGATTCAATAAAAGTTTGCTGTTTCAACACCAGCGTGTTGCCACGCACCAGACGGGCAAAAGCCGGAATGGAAAAGATGGCGACTGCGATAATTACGTTGGCAATACCGCTTCCTAACACCGCAACAACAGCAATCGCCAGTAAAATACCCGGGAAGGCAAACAGCACATCGCAAATACGCATAATCAATCGGTCCCACCAGCCTTCGTAATATCCCGCCAGTAAGCCCAATAGCGTACCGATCGCCGCACCAATAAAGACAGCAAACACACCCGCCGCCAGCGAGATTTGCGCGCCGACCAGGACACGGCTGAAAATATCACGCCCCAGCGAGTCGACACCAAACCAGTGTTGCAAAGAAGGTCCGTTATTCAGGTTGTCATAATCGAAAAAATTCTCGGCATCATAGGGGGCGATCCAACGGGCAAAAATTGCCACCACAATCAGCAAAATGACGAACAGTGCGGCGGCCATCGCCATATGCTGACGGCGAAAACGTCGCCAGAACTCATGCCACGGTGTACGTACCTGGTCAGGTTTTACCAGTGGCATAGCGTTTAACACCGCCTGACGTCGCCAGTTAAATAGTCGCATCCTTACTTGTACCTGATAGCCGGGTTAATGGCGGCGTAAAGCACATCCACCACTAAGTTGATAAGAATAAACTCCAGCGAGAAGAGCAGAATTTCTGCCTGAATCACCGGGTAATCACGCATTTCTACGGAGTCAACGAGTAAGCGTCCAAGTCCGGGCCAGTTGAAAACTTTCTCCACCACAATGGAACCACCGAGCAAAAAGCCAAACTGCAATCCCATCATGGTGACCACAGGGATCATGGCGTTGCGTAAACCATGCTTGAGGACAACCCAGGTTTCGCTTACCCCTTTTGCCCTCGCGGTACGCATATAATCCTCACTTAAAACATCAACAAACGAGGCGCGGGTAAAACGCGCCATCACTGCCGCCACCGCCGCGCCGAGCGTCAGAGAAGGTAATATGTAATGCTGCCAACTGTCTGCACCTACGGTAGGCAACCAGCCCAGTTCAACAGAGAAAACCTGAATCAGCAGTATTCCGAGCGCAAATGCCGGAAATGAAATCCCTGATACTGCGATGGTCATACTTAATCGATCCGGCCAACGGTTACGCCAGACGGCGGCGATAATACCCGCCGCCATGCCGAACAGCACCGCCCATGTCATACTGGTAATGGTCAACCACAGCGTAGGCATGAAACGGCTGGCGATCTCCTCGGCAACCGGACGACGCGACACCATCGACAGACCAAAATCCCCCTGCACGGCATTGCTGATATAGTGCCAGAACTGGTGATACAGCGGCTGATCCAGCCCCAGTTGCTGACGCACCAGTTCGATGACCTGCGCATCGGCTTCTGGACCGGCAATCAATCGCGCCGGGTCGCCGGGTAGCATATGGACAAACAAAAACACCAGCACCGAGACAATAAACAGCGTCGGAATCAGCCCCAGCAAGCGTTTGATAACGTAATTAAGCATTCCTCTCCCTGCGCTACTTATTGCAAATCCGCATCTTCAAAGCTAAAGCCAGTGTCTGGCATAATCCAAAAACCGCTCAGTTTTTTGCTGTGTGCCGACACCAGTTTTTCTACCACCAGCGGGATCCACGGCGACTCTTGCCAGATGGTATCCTGCGCCGCCTTATACAAGCGCGCCTTTTCCGCCGGATCGTTGGTTTTCAGCGCCTGGGCAAGCTCGTCATCCACCTGCTTATTGCTGTAAAACGCAGTATTAAACAGCGTCGGTGGCCAGTTCTGAGAGGCGAACAGCGGCGATAGCGCCCAGTCAGCTTCACCGGTCGAGGCTGACCAGCCAGTATAGAACATTCGCACGCCGCTCTCTTTCTGCCCTTTACCTTCAACTTCTGCCGCCCGCTGCCCGGCATCCATCGCCGTTACCTGGGCTTTAATCCCCACCTGCGCTAGCTGTTGCTGGGTAAATTGCAGCACTTTCTGCGCGGTACTGTGATTATGTGATGACCACAATGTGGTACTGAAACCGTTGGGATATCCCGCCTCTTTTAATAGTTCGCGCGCTTTAGCCGGATCGTAAGGCCACGGTTTATAACTTTGCGCGTAGGCAATACTCGGTGGCACCACACCAGTGGCAGGAACTGCATATCCCGCGAAGGCCACTTTCACCAGTGCCTGACGGTTGATTGCGTAATTCAGTGCCTCACGCACTTTTGGGTTATCGAATGGTTTCTGCGTCACGTTCATACTGATATAACGCTGCATAATCGACGGGCTGGCCATCAGCTCGATATTTTTGTTCTTGTCCAGTAGCGCAGCTTGTTCATAAGGGATAGGGAAAGCAAACTGCGCTTCACCGGTTTGCAGCATTGCCGCGCGGGTATTGTTGTCCGCCACCGGACGCCAGGTGATGCTGTCCAGTTTGGGCAAGCCTGGCTGCCAGTAACCCGCAAATTTTTTAACCTTCACAAAATCGGTCTGGTTCCAGGTATCCAGTTCATACGGTCCGGTTCCGACCGGGTGAAAACCAATCTCCTTGCCATATTTTTCCAGCGCCGCCGGTGAAATCATCGCGGTCGCCGGGTGAGCGAGGATGTTAATAAACGCGGAGAACGGTTGCCTGAGCGTAATCTTCACCGTTGTCGGATCGACCGCTTCAGTTTTGGCAATATTTTTGTACAGGTTATAGCGTTTTAGATGATTTGCCGGATCGCTGGCTCGGTCCAGATTCGCTTTGACGGCTGCGGCGTTAAAGTCGGTGCCGTCCTGGAACTTAATCCCTCCGCGCAATTTCACGGTGTAAGTGAGGCCGTCATCGGAAACGGTATAACTCTCCGCCAGCACGTTTTTCAGTTTCATCTCTTTATCCAGACCGAACAGTCCCTGATAAAAAGATTTCGCTACGGCCTGAGATAACGTGTCATTCGCGTCATACGGATCGAGCGTAGTGAAGTTCGATCCCACTGCCACAACCACATCTTTGGCAGCGAATGCACAAGGTGCCATCAACGCTGCGGCAATGCTCAGCGCCACTAACCCACTACGGTGTACAGCTCTTGCCATTTTATTCTCCGCCTGAATGTTATCTACGCAAAAATGCGTACTCTGATTGTGGTTGTGCGACGTAATGCCCTGGCCCGACGCATTGCAACGAGACGGCGGCAACTTCTTCGCCACGCAGATGAATATTGCTGGGAAGATCATCCGACAGCAGCACGCGCTGCGGTCGTAGTCGGGACGGTTCAGCGACCGGAACTGCCGCCAGTAATTTACGTGTATAAGGGTGCTGCGGATTTTCAAAGACCGCACGCCGTGGACCAATTTCAACGATTTGCCCGAGATACATCACCGCCACACGATGACTGATCCGCTCTACAACGGCCATATCGTGGGAGATAAACAGAAAGGCGATGCCAAACTCGCGCTGGAGATCGAGCAACAAGTTGATGATTTGCCCGCGAATAGAAACATCCAGCGCCGAGACAGCTTCATCGGCAATAATGACTTTGGGATTCAACGCCAACGCACGAGCAATGCAGATGCGCTGACGCTGACCGCCGGAAAACTCATGCGGGTAACGCCACGCATGTTCAGGTAACAGGCCAACGCGTTCCAGCAACCACGCAACGCGTGCAGCAGCTTCTTCACCTTGCAATAAACCGTGTACGCGCAGCGGTTCCATAATCGAATCGCCAACCGTCTGGCGCGGGTCCAGCGAGGCGTAAGGGTCCTGAAAAATAAACTGGATGTCGCGACGCAATGCCTGAAGTTTGCCAAGTGAAAGGGTATCGATTCGCTGCCCTTTGAAGATGATTTCGCCGCCCTGGGATTCAACCAGGCGCAGCAACGCCCTACCGGTGGTTGATTTGCCACTCCCGGACTCTCCCACCAGCGACAACGTTTCGCCAGGCCAGAGATCAAAACTGACCTTCTCAACCGCATGCACTTCTCGCGTAACGCGATTCAGTAAGCCACTACGTAAAGGGAAACGGGTCACCAGATTACGCACCTGTAAAACAGGGTCGCCATCAACCACCGTTTTCTGCTCGACAGGTCGTTCATGTTTAGCCGGATGTTCAAGTGATATCAGCGGGAAACGGCGAGGATAATCTTGCCCTTTCATCGCCCCCAACTGCGGCACGGCAGCCAACAGCGCGCGGGTATAAGGATGCTGTGGCGCATGAAAAATCTGTTCAACGCTGCCCGTTTCGACCGCTTCGCCCTGATACATCACCAGCACCCGATCGGCTATCTCCGCCACCACGCCCATGTCGTGAGTAATAAAGATGACGCCCATCGACATCTCTTTTTGCAATACTTTGATTAATTGCAGGATCTGCGCCTGAATGGTGACGTCCAGCGCGGTGGTTGGTTCATCCGCAATCAGCACCGCCGGGCGACATGACAGCGCCATTGCAATCATCACTCGCTGGCGCATCCCGCCGGAGAGTTGATGCGGATAACGCGAAAGAATGGTTTGGGCTTCCGGGATGCGAACCTGATCCAGCATCCGCTTCGCCTCTACCATCGCCTGTTCACGACTGGCGTTTTGATGCAAACGGATAGACTCGGCGATCTGCTCACCCACAGTAAATACCGGATTCAGCGAGGTCATCGGCTCCTGAAAAATCATCGCGATATCTGCGCCGCGCACATGCTGTATTTGACTGGCACTCTGCTCGTTAAGCTCAATCACTTCACGACTGCGTCGCCGCAACAGCATTTTATCGCACTGCACCAGACCGCCTGTTTGTTCCAATAGACGCATCAATGCCAGTGCTGTGACAGATTTACCGGAACCTGATTCCCCGACAATGGCCAGCGTCTCGCCGCGTCGCAGCCGAAAAGAAAGATTGCGCACCGCAGCCACTTTCTGCTGGTCCTGCATAAAGGCAATGTTGAGATTATCGACCGCCAGGACATCACCGGCATCAAGTTCATCACTGTGTGGCAACGGTGTCCCCTTTTTCGCGGTAGATACCAGTGGTTGGTGTATCGCCTGCATAGCCCCAGGCGCGATACATTCCTTCGGTGTTAAACGGTAGTGCGACGTTACCTTCGTGGTCGATAGCGATTAAGCCACCGCTGCCGCCAAGCGCTGGGAGTTTTTCCATCACCACCCGCTCGCAGGCTTCCGCGAGGCTTAGACCGCCATAATCCATTAACGCGCCGATGTCATACGCCGCCAGCGCGCGGATGAAGACTTCGCCCGTACCAGTACAAGAAACCGCCACACTGGCGTTATTGGCGTAGCATCCGGCACCCACTAAGGGACTATCGCCCACTCGTCCGGGTAATTTATTGGTCATTCCGCCCGTGGACGTGGCGGCCGCCAGATTGCCGTGTAAATCCAACGCCACGGCGCCCACCGTACCCATTTTTTGTTTTTCATCCAGCGGAGCGCCGCTATGGTCGAGGACGGTTTCCCCACACTCACGCGCCGCCAGCAGCTGTTCATAACGCAAAGGCGTAGAGAAAATCTCCGGCGAGACGCGCTCCATGCCATGAGAAAAAGCAAAGTTTTCCGCCCCCTCACCAATCATCATCACATGCGGGCTTTGCTCCATCACCAGACGAGCGGCAAGAATTGGGTTGCGCAGATGGCTAACGCCCGCCACCGCCCCCGCTTTCAGGGTGTTGCCATCCATCACGCAGGCGTCCAGTTCATGCGTTTCATCACGCGTAAAGACGGCGCCAATTCCGGCGTTAAAGAGCGGACACTCTTCCAGCAGGCGCACCGCTTCTGTCACCACATCCAGCGCGCTTTCGCCCGCTTCGAGCATTTGCTGTCCGGTTTCAACAATGGCAGACAGCGCCTCAATGTAGCGTAATTCCTGTTGCAGACTCATCTGTGCGCGGCTAATTGCGCCTGCGCCGCCGTGGATTGCAATGACTGCTTTGCCCATAGTCTTCGTCCATTAAGGGTGGCTCGCCACTTTTGCTATAAATATCAGAATTTTTATGAATTACTCATTCAATTTTTGAATATAGAAAGATGTATATGGCATGTAAAGGAGAGCGTCTGCTCTACGACCGAGGTGGCATACAGTCTGTGGCGTTTTTCTGACATAATAGGCAAATTCGATTTTGCCTCCGCAGGAGTGTTTTCATGGAATTTACCACCGGATTGATGTCGCTCGACACCGCGCTTAATGAGATGCTTTCTCGCGTTACCCCACTGACCGCCCAGGAAACGCTGCCACTGGTACAGTGTTTTGGCCGTATTCTGGCGAGCGATGTGGTTTCGCCGCTGGATGTCCCAGGGTTTGATAACTCCGCAATGGACGGTTACGCGGTACGTTTGGCCGATATCACCTCCGGACAACCGCTGCCCGTTGCCGGGAAGTCGTTTGCCGGTCAGCCTTATCATGGCGAGTGGCCCGCTGGCACCTGCATCCGCATTATGACTGGCGCACCAGTACCGGAAGGCTGCGAAGCAGTGGTAATGCAGGAACAGACTGAACTAACGGACAATGGCGTACGTTTTACCGCTGAAGTGCATAGCGGGCAAAATATTCGCCGTCGCGGTGAAGATATCTCTGCGGGCGCGGTTGTTTTTCCGGCAGGTACTCGCCTGACTACCGCTGAACTGCCAGTGATTGCTTCGCTAGGGATTGCCGAAGCTCCGGTGATTCGTAAAGTGCGAGTGGCGCTATTTTCCACGGGTGATGAGTTGCAGTTACCCGGTCAGCCTCTGGGCGATGGGCAAATTTACGATACCAACCGCCTCGCGGTGCATTTGATGTTAGAACAGCTGGGTTGTGAAGTAATCAACTTAGGGATTATTCGCGACGATCCACATGCCCTGCGCGCCGCATTTATTGAAGCCGACAGCCAGGCGGATGTGGTGATCAGTTCCGGTGGTGTTTCGGTTGGTGAAGCGGATTACACCAAAACCATTCTCGAAGAACTGGGCGAAATTGCGTTCTGGAAACTGGCGATTAAACCGGGCAAACCGTTCGCGTTTGGTAAACTCTCCAATAGCTGGTTCTGCGGCCTGCCGGGCAATCCGGTTTCTGCGACGCTGACCTTCTATCAATTAGTACAACCTTTGCTGGCCAAATTAAGCGGCAATACCGCCAGTGGCCTGCCCGCGCGCCAGCGCGTACGCACGGCATCTCGTCTGAAGAAATCCCCTGGACGTCTTGATTTCCAGCGCGGCGTGCTGCAACGCAACGCCGACGGCGAACTGGAAGTCACGACCACCGGGCATCAGGGTTCACATATATTTAGCTCCTTTAGCCTCGGCAACTGCTTTATCGTGCTGGAGCGCGATCGCGGCAATGTTGAAGCGGGCGAATGGGTGGAAGTCGAGCCATTTAATGCGTTGTTCGGAGGCCTGTAATGGCGGAACTCAGCGATCAGGAGATGCTGCGCTACAATCGGCAAATCATCCTGCGTGGTTTTGATTTTGACGGTCAGGAAGCATTGAAAGATTCCCGCGTGCTGGTAGTTGGCCTGGGCGGCCTCGGCTGCGCTGCCTCGCAGTATCTGGCAAGCGCCGGCGTCGGTAACCTGACGCTGCTCGACTTCGACACGGTTTCGCTCTCAAATTTACAGCGCCAGACGCTGCACAGTGATGCCACGGTCGGGCAACCGAAGGTAGAATCAGCCCGTGACGCACTGGCGCGGATCAATCCACATATCGCGATTACGCCGATAAACGCGTTGCTTGATGACGCTGAACTGGCTGCGTTGATTGCTGAACACAATCTGGTGCTCGACTGTACGGATAACGTTGCGGTACGTAATCAACTGAACGCGGGCTGTTTTGCCGCGAAGGTGCCGCTGGTTTCCGGCGCGGCAATTCGTATGGAAGGGCAAATCACGGTCTTTACTTATCAGGACGGTGAGCCGTGCTATCGCTGCCTTAGCCGTTTGTTTGGCGAGAACGCGCTAACCTGCGTGGAAGCGGGCGTAATGGCACCGTTGATTGGGGTGATTGGTTCATTGCAGGCAATGGAAGCGATCAAACTGCTGGCAGGTTATGGCAAACCTGCCAGCGGGAAAATCGTGATGTACGATGCGATGACTTGTCAGTTTCGCGAAATGAAACTGATGCGTAATCCGGGGTGTGAGGTGTGCGGGCATTAATTGCCAGCTCCGGGCCTGATAAGATGCGGCAAGCGTCGCATCAGGCATTTGCTCCAGGCGCCAGATGCGGCGTGAACGCCTTATCTGGCCTACGGTTCGGGCGCAGATTTCCAGGTCTGATAAGACGCGGCAGGAATCAGTGCACTCCGCCACGTCAACAGCAATTTATGAGGATGACAAGCGCCCTGTTAAATCGACGTTCTGCCAAACGCCCCCTGCCAGTCCTGCTCAAACTTCGCCACGGCGGCATCAACTGCCGGATAGCTAATCATCTGTTGCGCGACATCCAGCGGCAGTGTGATTGATTCGCATCCTGCCAATAAGCAGTCCAGCGCCTGACGCGGGGTTTTGAAACTGGCTGCCAGCACTTTCGCCTGTGGCGCGTGCATTTTCAGTAACTGGTGTAAGTCGGTCACCGTCTGAATACCACTCCCGCCCTGGGAATCAATTCGGTTGACGTAAGGCGCAACATACTCTGCCCCCGCCAGCGCCGACAGCAGCCCTTGCGCCGCGCCATACACCGCCGTACCCAACGTCGGAATACCTTCCGCTTTTAATAGCTTAATCGCTGCCAGCCCCTCTGCAGTCACAGGTACTTTAACCACGATATCCGCAATAATAGAACGCAGTTTACGCGCATCGTTCACCATACCTTCAGCAGTAGTAGACATGACCTGCGCAAACAAACGCCCCTGTCCGCCCATCGCCTCATGTAACTCAGGAAGTAAAACTTCCAGAGGCTTCTTACCTGCCGCCACAATACTTGGATTAGTGGTCACACCCGCCAACGGAAAAACACGAGCCAGCGTCTTCACTGCGGCGACGTCTGAAGTATCCAGATACAGTTCCATAGTCATCCTCTAAATCTACTTTTGTATGAAATCAGACTATCACGAAAAAACTCTCTGAACAGTTGATGCACATCAATCTAACTTTCATTCGAAAGTATTTTAATGTTTGAACGAAAAAGAGGGGCATCTATGATTTTCAACATTCAGCGCTATTCGACCCACGACGGTCCCGGTATCCGCACGGTAGTTTTCCTTAAGGGGTGCTCGCTGGGCTGCCGCTGGTGTCAGAACCCGGAAAGCCGCGCCCGCACGCAAGATCTGCTGTATGACGCACGACTGTGTCTGGAAGGCTGCGAACTATGCTCAAAAACCGCTCCGGAAGTGATTGAGCGCGCGCTGAATGGTTTACTCATTCACAGGGAAAAGTTAACGCCTGAACATCTGACGGCGCTGACCGACTGCTGTCCGACTCAGGCATTAACCGTGTGCGGTGAAGCGAAAAGCGTTGAGGAGATCATGGCGACCGTTCTGCGCGACAAACCGTTTTACGATCGCAGCGGCGGCGGCTTAACGCTTTCCGGTGGTGAGCCGTTTATGCAGCCGGAAATGGCAATGGCACTACTGCAAGCCAGCCACGAGGCCGGTATTCATACTGCGGTAGAAACCTGTCTGCATGTGCCGTGGAAATATATCGCCCCTTCTCTGCCCTATATCGATCTGTTTCTTGCCGATTTAAAACACGTTGCCGACGCGCCGTTTAAACAGTGGACTGACGGCAGCGCCGCCAGAGTGCTGGATAATCTGAAAAAACTCGCGGCGGCGGGCAAAAAAATCATTATTCGCGTGCCGCTGATTCAGGGCTTTAATGCCGATGAAGCCAGTGTGAAAGCCATTACCGATTTTGCCGCCGATGAGTTGCACGTTAGCGAAATTCATTTCCTGCCCTACCACACGCTGGGCATCAACAAATATCACTTACTTAATCTGCCCTATGACGCCCCGGAAAAACCGCTTGATGCGCCAGAACTGCTCGACTTTGCCCAGCAGTATGCCTGCCAGAAAGGGTTAACCGCGACCTTACGAGGATAACAACCATGACCACACTGAAACTGGACACGCTCAGCGACCGCATTAAAGCGCACAAAAATGCGCTGGTGCATATTGTGAAACCGCCGGTCTGTACCGAGCGCGCACAGCACTATACTGAGATGTATCAACAACATCTCGACAAGCCAATCCCGGTACGTCGCGCGCTGGCGCTGGCGCACCACCTGGCGAATCGCACCATCTGGATCAAACACGATGAGTTGATCATCGGCAACCAGGCCAGTGAAGTCCGCGCCGCGCCGATCTTCCCGGAATATACCGTCTCCTGGATCGAAAAAGAGATTGATGATCTGGCGGATCGTCCGGGGGCTGGTTTTGCAGTGAGCGAAGAGAACAAACGTGTTCTGCATGAAGTGTGCCCATGGTGGCGCGGTCAGACCGTACAGGATCGCTGCTATGGCATGTTTACCGATGAGCAAAAAGGCCTGCTGGCGACTGGCATCATTAAAGCGGAGGGCAATATGACCTCCGGCGATGCGCACCTGGCGGTCAATTTCCCGCTGCTGTTGGAAAAAGGGCTTGATGGTCTGCGCGAGAAAGTGGCAGAGCGCCGCTCACGTATCAACCTGACTGTGCTGGAAGATTTGCACGGCGAGCAGTTCCTGAAAGCGATTGATATCGTACTGGTGGCAGTCAGTGAACACATTGAACGTTTCGCTGCTCTGGCGCGAGAAATGGCCGCCACCGAATCCCGCGAAAGTCGTCGCGATGAACTGCTGGCGATGGCAGAAAACTGCGACATCATCGCCCACCAGCCGCCGCAAACTTTCTGGCAGGCGCTGCAACTGTGCTACTTCATCCAGTTGATTTTGCAGATTGAATCTAACGGTCACTCGGTGTCGTTTGGTCGTATGGATCAGTATCTCTATCCGTACTATCGCCGCGACGTTGAACTCAACCAGACGCTGGATCGCGAACACGCTATCGAGATGCTGCATAGCTGCTGGCTGAAACTGCTGGAAGTGAACAAGATCCGCTCCGGCTCGCACTCAAAAGCCTCTGCGGGAAGTCCGCTGTATCAGAACGTCACCATTGGCGGGCAAAATCTGGTTGATGGTCAGCCGATGGACGCGGTGAATCCACTCTCTTACGCAATCCTCGAATCTTGCGGTCGCCTGCGTTCGACTCAGCCTAACCTCAGCGTGCGTTACCATGCGGGAATGAGCAACGATTTCCTCGATGCCTGTGTGCAGGTGATCCGCTGCGGCTTCGGGATGCCTGCGTTCAACAACGACGAAATCGTGATTCCGGAATTTATTAAACTCGGTATTGAACCGCAGGACGCTTACGACTACGCAGCGATTGGTTGTATCGAAACCGCCGTCGGCGGTAAATGGGGCTATCGCTGCACCGGCATGAGCTTTATCAACTTCGCTCGCGTGATGCTGGCGGCGCTGGAAGGTGGTCGTGATGCCACCAGCGGCAAAGTGTTCCTGCCACAAGAAAAAGCGTTGTCAGCGGGTAACTTCAACAACTTCGATGAAGTCATGGACGCGTGGGATACGCAAATCCGTTACTACACCCGCAAATCAATCGAAATCGAATATGTCGTCGACACCATGCTGGAAGAGAACGTGCACGATATTCTCTGCTCGGCGCTGGTGGATGACTGTATTGAGCGAGCGAAAAGTATCAAGCAAGGCGGCGCGAAATATGACTGGGTTTCTGGCCTGCAGGTCGGCATTGCCAACCTCGGCAACAGCCTGGCGGCAGTGAAGAAACTGGTATTTGAACAGGGTGTGATTGGTCAGCAACAACTGGCTGCCGCGCTGGCGGAAGACTTCGACGGCCTGACTCACGAGCAGTTGCGTCAGCGTCTGATTAACGGCGCGCCGAAGTACGGCAATGACGATGATAGCGTCGATACGCTGCTGGCTCGTGCTTATCAGACCTATATCGACGAACTGAAACAGTATCATAACCCACGCTACGGTCGTGGCCCGATCGGCGGCAATTATTACGCAGGTACATCATCTATTTCCGCCAACGTACCATTCGGCGCGCAGACTATGGCAACGCCGGACGGACGTAAAGCGCATACCCCGCTGGCAGAAGGCGCAAGCCCGGCCTCCGGCACCGACCATCTCGGCCCAACGGCGGTCATCGGCTCAGTGGGTAAACTGCCTACCGCAGCGATTCTCGGCGGTGTGTTGCTCAACCAGAAACTGAACCCGGCGACGCTGGAGAACGAATCTGACAAGCAGAAACTGATGATCCTGCTGCGCACCTTCTTCGAAGTGCATAAAGGCTGGCACATTCAGTACAACATCGTTTCCCGCGAAACATTGCTGGAAGCGAAAAAACATCCGGATCAATACCGCGATCTGGTGGTGCGCGTAGCAGGTTATTCCGCCTTCTTCACCGCGCTCTCTCCAGACGCACAGGACGATATCATCGCCCGTACCGAACATATGCTGTAACTCTTCCGCCCGGCGGCCACCGTCGCCGGGCTATATCATTCACAGTATCAATTTCTCGCTCAATTACATTCGAAATAAATTTGTGCCCTGCGTCACATTGTTATTACACTGTGGCGGTTTGCATTCATTGCCAGGAGCACTTCTTATGAGCGTAAAAGTTATCGTCACAGACATGGACGGTACTTTTCTAAACGACGCCAAAACGTACAATCATGAGCGTTTTATGGCGCAATATCAGGAACTGAAAAATCGCGATATTGAGTTCGTTGTCGCCAGCGGTAACCAGTATTACCAGCTCATTTCCTTCTTCCCTGAGCTAAAAGATGAAATCTCTTTTGTTGCAGAAAACGGCGCTCTGGTTTACGAACACGGCAAGCAGCTTTTTCACGGCGAACTGACCCGACATGAATCGCGGATTGTTATTGGCGAGTTATTGAAAGATAAACAACTGAATTTTGTTGCCTGTGGTCTGCAAAGTGCATACATCAGTGAAAATGCCCCGGAATCATTCGTTGCATTGATGGCAAAACACTACCATCGCCTGAAACCTGTAAAGGATTACCAGGACATTGACGACGTACTGTTCAAATTTTCTCTGAACCTGCCGGATGAACAGATCCCACTGGTGATAGACAAACTGCACATTGCACTCGACGGCATTATGAAACCGGTGACCAGTGGTTTTGGGTTTATTGACCTGATTATACCTGGCCTGCATAAAGCGAACGGTATTTCACGGTTGATAAAACGCTGGGATTTGTCGCCGCAAAATGTGGTAGCGATTGGCGACAGCGGTAACGATGCGGAGATGCTGAAAATGGCGCGTTATTCCTTTGCGATGGGCAATGCTGCGGAAAATATTAAACAAATCGCTCATTACGCTACCGATGACAATAATCATGAAGGCGCGCTGAATGTGATTCAGGCAGTGCTGGATAACATCGCTCCTTTCAATCGTTGATCTTCCCCCGGGCCGGAGTGACCACTTCGGCCTCTCGCCTTTTTGCTCGCTTTGTGCGGTGACTCAAGATCTTTATCTTGCGTTAACTTATTTTTAACTTAAAGTATCAATCGTAATCATTTTACTTTCGAACGAAAGATGAGAGGTTGATATGACTTTTTCCTGTGAGACGCTGCCCACAGATGCGAAAGCGGCTATCCGAGAAATGAAAGCTGCGCTGCGGGAACAGCTCGGTGATGTACAACAGGTTTTCGATACACTCTCTGCAAAAATCGAAACGCGTGTTGCTGAAATCGATGCCCTAAAAGCGCAAGGGCTGCCGGTTTGGCCGGAAGTTTCTTATAGCGATATTGCCGCAGGGACAGTAAGCGATGTCACTCGCAATGAAATTAAACGTCGCGGCTGTGCAGTAATAAAAGGTCATTTCCCTCGCGAGCAGGCGCTGGCGTGGGATCGTGCCATGCTCGATTATCTCGATATCAATCATTTTGATGATGTTTATAAAGGCCCTGGCGACAGTTTTTTCGGCTCACTGGAGGCTTCTCGTCCCGAAATCTATCCCATTTACTGGTCACAAGCACAGATGCAGGCGCGGCAGAGCGAAAATATGGCTGCTGTGCAATCTTTCCTGAACCGCCTGTGGAAGTCTGAAAGCAACGGCAAGCAGTGGTTTGATCCTGATATCAGTGTGATTTACCCGGGCAGGATCCGTCGCCGCCCTCCAGGTACTACATCTAAAGGTCTGGGCGCGCATACCGATTCTGGTGCGCTGGAACGGTGGTTATTGCCCGCTTATCAGCGCGTTTTTGCCAATGTGTTCAATGGTAATTTCGATGATTACGATCCCTGGGATGCTGCACACCGGACTGATGTCGAAGAGTACACGGTGGATAACACGACCAAATGCTCAGTGTTCCGCACGTTTCAAGGCTGGACTGCGCTCTCTGATATGATATCGGGTCAGGGATTGTTGCATGTGGTGCCTATCCCGGAAGCGATGGCGTATGTTTTATTGCGCCCGCTGCTGGATGACGTACCGGACGATGAACTGTGCGGGGTTGCACCTGGCAAAGTTCTTCCCATTTCAGAGAAATGGCATCCACTATTGATTAAAGCGCTGACATCCATTCCCGCGATAACAGCAGGGGATTCCGTCTGGTGGCACTGCGATGTGATTCACTCCGTCGCGCCAGTAGACAATCAACAGGGTTGGGGCAACGTGATGTATATCCCTGCTGCGCCAATGTGCGAGAAAAATCGGGCTTATGCACACAAAGTCAAAATGGCGCTGGAAAAAGGCGCATCACCGGGCGACTTCCCGCGGGAAGATTATGAAGCAAACTGGGAAAGCCGCTTTACACTGGATGATCTGAACATTCACGGTAAGCGCGCACTGGGCATGGACGTGTAAGAGTTGATGGATTATTGGAAGTGAGGTTAAGGAAGTAGGTTCGATGTTGCTCAGATTGCTGACAAAGTGCGCTTTGTTCATGCCGGATGCGGCGTTACCGCCTTATCCGACCTAAAACGGCTTGCAGATTCAATACATTGCAGGTCCTGCGTAGGCCTGATAAGCGTAGCGCATCAGGCAATCTTGCGTTTGTCCTCAGCCACCGTCACCCCGACTGTATCGGGGTGACGGGCAATAACTTACTCGATCCCTCTGCTACGCAGGTAATCTTCGTAATTACCGCTAAAGTCGATCACGCGTTCCGGAGTGATTTCCAGAATGCGGGTCGCCAGGGAGCTTACAAACTCACGGTCGTGAGAAACAAAGATCAGCGTACCCTGATACAGTTCCAGCGCCATGTTCAGTGACTCGATGGATTCCATATCCAGGTGGTTGGTCGGTTCGTCCATGATCAGAATGTTCGGCTTCTGCATCATTAACTTACCAAACAGCATCCGCCCTTTTTCCCCACCGGAAAGCACTTTAGCTGGCTTTTTGATATCGTCCTGGCTGAACAGTAAACGACCGAGAATGCTGCGTACCGCCTGCTCGTCATCGCCTTCCTGCTTCCACTGGCTCATCCATTCGAACACGGTCAGATCATTTTCAAACTCATATTCGTGGTCCTGGGCATAGTAACCAATGCGCGCGTTCTCAGACCATTTTACGGTGCCGCTGTCCGGTTGCAGATCGCCCACCAGTGTTTTCAACAGGGTCGATTTACCGACGCCGTTGGTACCCAGTACCGCCAGTTTTTCACCGACTTCCAGCAGCAGGTTAAGATTTTTAAACAGCGGACCGTTATCAAAACCTTTTGTCAGACCTTCCACTTCCAGCGCGTTACGGAACAGTTTCTTATCCTGCTCAAAACGGATGAACGGGTTCTGACGGCTGGAGGCTTTTACCTCTTCCAGTTTGATTTTATCAATCTGACGCGCGCGCGAAGTCGCCTGGCGAGATTTCGAGGCGTTGGCGCTAAAGCGGCTAACGAAGGATTGCAGCTCAGCAATCTGCGCTTTCTTCTTGGCATTATCAGCCAGCAGACGTTCACGCGCCTGGGTCGCGGCCGTCATGTACTCATCGTAGTTGCCCGGATAAACGCGCAGTTCGCCGTAGTCCAGATCCGCCATGTGGGTACAAACCATGTTGAGGAAGTGACGGTCGTGCGAAATGATGATCATGGTACTGTCACGCTCGTTCAGCACCTGCTCCAGCCAGCGAATGGTGTCGATGTCCAGGTTGTTGGTCGGTTCGTCGAGCAGGAGAATGTCCGGGTCAGCAAACAGCGCCTGCGCCAGCAGCACACGCAGCTTCCAGCCAGGAGCAACTTCACTCATCGGGCCGTAGTGTTGTTCCAGTGGAATACCGACGCCAAGCAACAATTCCCCCGCACGCGATTCTGCAGAGTAACCGTCCATTTCGCCGTATTTCACTTCCAGATCGGCCACTTTGTAGCCATCTTCTTCGCTCATTTCCGGCAAAGCATAGATGCGGTCGCGCTCTTGCTTCACTTCCCACAACTCTTTATGCCCCATGATCACCGTATCCAGCACGGTGTACTCTTCAAAGGCAAATTGATCCTGGCGCAGCTTACCAATGCGCTCATTCGGATCGAGGGAAACGTTGCCCAGCGTCGGCTCAAGGTCGCCGCCGAGGATTTTCATAAAGGTGGATTTACCACTACCGTTCGCGCCAATCAGGCCGTAACGGTTGCCGCCGCCAAATTTGACGGAAATGTTTTCAAACAACGGCTTACTGCCAAACTGCATGGTGACGTTACTGGAAACTAACACAGGCGTATCCTGAAAAGAGATATGACAAACCGCGCATTATGCCATAAGTCTGAAAGAAGATCCCGTCCGTCGCTTAAGGTCTACACTCTTCCCAAAGGCAAAAAATGTGATTTAGTACACATCTGATTTCACTGTTAGCTGGAATGAACATATAATGCGCTTCCAATACTCTAATATTCTCAACCTAATGGCCTGCCAGGCACTAAATCTCGCTTAACATGAATATGAAATTGAAAACATTATTCGCAGCGGCCTTCGCTGTTGTCGGCTTTTGCAGTACCGCCTCTGCGGTAACTTATCCTCTGCCAACCGACGGGAGTCGCCTGGTTGGTCAGAATCAGGTGATCACTATCCCTGAAGGTAACACTCAGCCGCTGGAGTATTTTGCTGCCGAGTACCAGATGGGTCTTTCCAACATGATGGAAGCGAACCCGGGTGTGGATACCTTCCTGCCGAAAGGCGGCACCGTACTGAACATTCCACAGCAGTTGATCCTGCCAGATACCGTGCATGAAGGTATCGTCATTAACAGCGCAGAGATGCGTTTGTACTACTATCCGAAAGGGACCAACACCGTTATCGTGCTGCCGATCGGGATTGGTCAGTTAGGTAAAGACACACCTATCAACTGGACCACCAAAGTAGAGCGTAAGAAAGCAGGCCCGACCTGGACACCGACCGCCAAAATGCACGCAGAGTACCGCGCAGCGGGCGAACCGCTTCCGGCAGTCGTTCCGGCTGGCCCGGATAACCCGATGGGGCTGTATGCACTGTACATCGGTCGCCTGTACGCTATCCACGGCACCAACGCTAACTTCGGTATCGGTCTGCGCGTAAGCCACGGCTGTGTGCGTCTGCGTAACGAAGACATTAAATTCCTGTTCGAGAAAGTGCCAGTCGGTACTCGCGTGCAGTTTATCGATGAGCCGGTAAAAGCGACTACCGAGCCAGACGGCAGCCGTTATATTGAAGTCCATAACCCGCTGTCTACCACCGAAGCCCAGTTTGAAGGTCAGGAAATTGTACCGATTACTCTGACGAAGAGCGTGCAGACAGTGACTGGTCAGCCAGACGTTGATCAGGTTGTTCTGGATGAAGCGATTAAAAACCGTTCCGGGATGCCGGTTCGCCTGAATTAATCGTTAAAACTTAAGCACAAGGCGGAGTGATAAGCCGCCTGAGGCTGCTCATGGCAATACATAATTGCCTGATGCGCTACGCTTATCAGGCCTACGCAGAACCTGCAATATATTGAATCCGCAAGTTTTTGTAGGCCGCATCCGGCATGAACAAAGCGCGTATTACCAACACTCAGAGGCGGACTAATAATCCGCCTTTTTAATTTGTCAGACCTTACCCCGCCGGGATCATAACCAACAAAACATATCCCACCAGCGCCGCCCACAACAGCATCGGTATTGAATAGAGATGGAAACGCCACCAGATACGGCGATCGTTCGCCATCCGTAGCGCAATCAAATTTGCCAGCGATCCGGGTAATAAACCAAAGCCACCTACATTTACCGCCCATGCCAGTAGTAAAGACGGTGGCACATAATTGAGCAGCAAAATCGTGCCCGGCACGTTACTGATTACCTGCGATAAACCAATCGCCGTCAGCCATAATCCAGGTTCAGATAAATGACTCACGTTGCTCAACACGCCCTGTAATACCGGAAGTTGGGTCAGTAAATGGACGTCGATAAACATCGCCATAAACACCAGCAGCAACGTCCAGTCCACGCTCAGCACCACGCGACGCGCCAGAAGCGCAAAGCCCGCCGCCACAATCACCAACCCCCACAGCTCTTGTTTCAACTCCAGCGCCATAAGGAAGACGATATACAGCCCCAGACAACTCCACACCAGCCGAGGCTTCCACTCCGGCATCTGCGAACCAGTATGGTATTGCAGCGCCTTTCCAGGGAAACAACACCAACACAGCAGCAGTAGTGTCAGCATCATCGCACCAGCCAGCGGGGCCATTTGGGCAATAAAACCGACAAACGAAAGATCAGAGCGTCCCCAGATTAGGATATTTTGCGGATTGCCAATCGGCGTCAGCAACGATCCGGCATTCACCGCCAACGCCTCGAAAATAATCAGCCGATTAACCGGGAGCTCACACAGTCTTTTTAGCGTGATGGTCAGCGGAACCACAATAAACAGCGCGACGTCGTTGGTCAGAAACGTAGAAAGCAGCGCCGCTGCCAGCACCATAAACATCGCCAGTCGACGCTCAGTAGCAAAACGGCGCACCATTTTGCGCCCAAGCACATCAAAATAGCCGCTTAACTCGACGCCTTTGGTCAGCAGCATCAGGCCACTTAAGGTAATGATGGTGTGCCAGTCAATAGCGCCAGGCCAGGACTTAGGTGTGAAAGGAACGAAAAAACTTAATCCGATGCCAACAAGAATTAATAACTGAAAAAAGCGATCGCCTTGCAGCGAGCGTAAAAAAGGCAGGCTCATTTAGCACCGTGTTTCTGGGTAAACAAACGAAAGGCGTCCAGCGTCTCCTCACTGACATGGTGCTCCATGCCTTCCGCGTCGCGACGGGCGATTTCCGGGCTAACGCCCAACACCAACAAGAAATTTTCGACGACCTGATGACGCTCGCGACTTTCCTGCGCCAGCTTCTCTCCTTCTGCCGTTAAAAACACGCCACGCCAGGGGATCATTTCAATCAATCCCATTGTTGCCAGTCGCTTAAGCATTTTAGCCACCGTAGGTTGAGAGACTCCCAGACGGGCGGCCATATCAACCTGGCGCGCTTCTCCCACCTCCATCATCAGGTCAGAAATCAGCTCAACGTAATCGTCGATAAGTTCACGGCGATGTGCCTCTCTGACCTGGCGGAATCCTTCAACGTGCTCTTCCACGTTCACTAACTGCGTCACTTTTTTTGCTGTTGGCGTACCTGCGCGACGACTCATTGTGCTTCCTCATTATGGTGACACATACATAGCGTTCTCATTTCGTGCGCACATTGTAAACCAGAGTTGCGAAGGTACAAAAAATTAACGTTTTAGCAATAGCTATATAATATAGCCTGTGCTATATCTGTATGTAATGCAATCATCCCTCATGGAACGACGGGATTAGCAAGTCAGGAGGTCTTATGAATGAGTTCAAGAGGTGTATGCGCGTGTTTAGTCACTCTCCCTTTAAAGTACGGTTAATGCTGCTCTCGATGTTGTGCGATATGGTCAACAACAAACCGCAGCAAGATAAACCTTCCGATAAATAGCGGCGTCGCGGTACGCCGCTTTACTCCTGCTTTATTGCAGGCATAGATTGTTCTGGATTGCCCCCCCCACTTTTTATCGGATTTGCTATTCTCTTCGCAAAAGATTTGTTCCTCAGTAGTTGACCTGAACGGCAGCTCGCTCTATCTTCTTGCAGCCCTGCGTATATTGCGGCTCGCAGATGCGGACCCTTCCCCCTCTTCACGCACACTTGCAGGTATTGACCCTTGACGCCAGGGTAAGCACATGGCGTTTGTTACGATAGTGGCATATGAACTTAACCCTTAAAGAATCGCTTGTTTCCCGTAGCCGGGTTTTTAGCCCGTGGACTGCGTTCTACTTTTTACAGTCGCTATTGATTAACCTTGGTTTAGGTTATCCCTTTAGTTTTCTCTATACCGCCGCTTTTACTGCCATTTTGCTTTTGTTATGGCGGATGTTGCCGCGCGTGCAAAAAACCTTAATAGGCGTCTGTTCGCTGGTGGCGGCCTGTTATTTCCCTTTTGCTCAGGCGTATGGTGCGCCTAACTTCAATACATTGCTGGCGCTGCATTCCACCAATATGGAAGAGTCGACCGAAATTCTTACGATCTTCCCGTGGTATAGCTATCTGGTCGGCTTATTTATTTTTGCGCTCGGCGTGATTGCGATCAGGCGGAAAAAAGAGGATGAAAAAGCACGCTGGAATAAATTCGACAGCCTGTGTCTGGTATTCAGTGTGGCGACATTTTTTGTCGCTCCGGTTCAAAATCTCGCCTGGGGCGGCGTATTTAAACTTAAAGACACCGGTTATCCGGTATTTCGTTTTGCCAGGGATGTCATCGTCAACAATAACGAGGTGATTGAAGAGCAGGAACGGATGGCGAAACTTTCCGGGATGAAAGATACCTGGACAGTCACTGCAGTTAAACCCAAATATCACACTTATGTGGTGGTCATTGGCGAAAGCGCACGTCGCGATGCCCTCGGTGCCTTTGGCGGTCACTGGAACAATACCCCGTTTGCCAGCAGCGTTAACGGCCTGATTTTTTCTGATTATATTGCTGCCAGTGGCTCCACGCAGAAATCTCTCGGATTAACGCTTAACCGCGTAGTCGATGGCAAGCCACAGTTTCAGGATAACTTTGTGACCCTGGCCAACCGAGCAGGATTCCAGACCTGGTGGTTTTCTAATCAGGGGCAAATAGGCGAATACGATACAGCTATCGCCAGCATCGCTAAACGTGCAGATGAAGTGCAATTCCTGAAAAACGGTAATTTTGAAGCAGATAAGAACGCTAAAGACGAAGAACTACTGACAATGACCGCTCAGGTATTGGCGGAAGAACACTCGCAGCCGCAACTGATTGTTTTGCATCTGATGGGCTCACATCCTCAGGCCTGTGACCGGACACAAGGCAAATACGAAACCTTTGTACAATCGAAAGAAACATCGTGCTATCTCTACACCATGACGCAAACTGACGATTTACTGCGCAAACTGTACGACCAGTTACGCAACAGCGGCAGCAGTTTCTCCATGGTTTATTTTTCAGACCACGGTTTAGCCTTTAAAGAACGCGGAAAAGAAGTGCAATACCTGGCCCACGATGATAAATATCAGCAGAATTTCCAGGTGCCTTTTATGGTCATTTCCAGCGACGATAAAGCGCATCGGGTGATTAAAGTCCGCCGTTCAGCCAATGATTTCTTAGGTTTTTTCTCACAGTGGACGGGAATTAAAGCGCAGGAAATCAACATCAACTACCCGTTTATTTCCGAGAAGAAAGCCGGGCCAATCTACATCACCAACTTCCAGTTACAGAAGGTGGACTACAACCATCTCGGAACCGATATTTTCGACCCGAAACCTTAAAAACAAAAATCCGCCCCGAGGGGCGGATTTTTTATATCACCGAAGTGATTAGAAGCGGTAACCAACACCGGCAATCCAGGTGCCTACGTCAACGCTACGAATACGGCTCTGCTCGTAAGAGAAGTCCAGAGCAACGTTTTCGATCGGGTTGAACTGCAGACCTGCGCCGTAGGAGAAACCGTAGTCGCTGGTGTCGTGTTTATAGGTCGGGTAGTTGGTGTCCTGGAATTTACCGTAGCCCACACCTACAACACCGTAGATGCTCGCCCAGTCGTTGATGCGGTATGCCGGACCAGCAGTGATGCCGTAGTACTGGGTTTTGTTGTAATCGCCTGCACTGTTAGTACGACTTTTTTCAGTGTAAGTGAAAGAACCGATCACACCCAGCGGGCTGTTGTCTTCTTCATAGCGGTATTTCAGGTTGAAACCGCCCATTTTGTTCATTTTGCCCTGAGCGTCGCTCTGAGCGTAACCGCCAGTTACGGTAGAAGTAGCAGCTACGGAAGTACCTGCGGTGAAAGCCAGAACTGCGGCCAGTGCTGAAAGACATGCAATTTTTTTCATAACCACCTCAAATGTGATTCAAATAAGTCCTAAGCTTTAAATATATCAAAAATTAATGGGAAACTCTTCGCGATTTGTGATGTCTAACGGGCCATTTCATGTAACAGAACGTTTCCACATGCCGCTATCCATCTAAATTTACATCATTTTTTCAGTAAACTGCGTAAGTATTACGCATATTTTCACTGTCGTTCATCCAGATTATTCCTAATCACCAAGCTGATGAATCAATCAATCCTGGCGCATTTTAGTCAAAACGGGGAAAAATTTTTCAACAAATGCTCAACCAGTTTTAGTTATATCCAGTACACTCCTCGCTTTACCTGACTATACAAATTTATGGGGGAACGGATGCCAGGGACATTACGTAAAATGCCGGTCTGGTTACCGATATTATTATTGCTCGTTGCCATGGCGTCTATTCAGGGCGGGGCCTCATTAGCAAAGTCGCTTTTTCCACTGGTCGGCGCGCCGGGCGTGACTGCACTGCGCCTGGCGCTGGGAACACTGATTCTTATCGCATTCTTTAAACCGTGGCGACTGCGGTTTGCCAAGGAACAGCGCTTGCCGCTGTTGTTTTACGGCATCTCACTGGGTGGAATGAACTATCTTTTTTATCTTTCTATTCAGACCGTACCGCTTGGGATTGCGGTGGCGCTGGAGTTCACCGGACCACTGGCAGTGGCGCTGTTCTCTTCACGCCGCCCCGTAGACTTTGTTTGGGTTGTGCTGGTGGTACTCGGCCTGTGGTTCCTGCTGCCGCTGGGGCAGGATGTTTCGCATGTCGACCTAACCGGCTGTGCGCTGGCGCTCGGTGCCGGTGCTTGTTGGGCTATCTACATATTAAGTGGGCAACGCGCCGGTGCGGAACACGGCCCGGCGACGGTGGCAATCGGTTCGCTGATTGCGGCGCTTATTTTCGTGCCGATTGGCGCATTCCAGGCCGGAGAGACGCTCTGGCACTGGTCGGTTGTTCCATTGGGTCTGGCTGTCGCTATCCTCTCTACCGCTCTGCCCTATTCGCTTGAGATGATTGCCCTCACCCGTCTGCCGACCCGGACATTTGGTACGCTAATGAGTATGGAACCTGCACTGGCTGCCGTTTCCGGAATGATTTTCCTCGGTGAGACATTGGCGCCAATACAACTGCTGGCCCTCGGCGCGATTATTGCCGCCTCAATGGGCTCAACGCTGACAGCGCGCAAAGAGACTAAAATTAAAGAATTAGATATTAATTAAAGCTAGCTTTCTGCATGGTTATGCATAA